>JACZYW010000008.1 GCA_022570885.1 Chloroflexota bacterium
CGAAGCGCTGGATGGAGTCCATGATGTCCTCGTGCTTGCGAGCGCCGGACTGGGCGACGAAGATCATCATGTCCAGGTGCGCATCCTCGTACTTGCGGAGCGTATCGCGGATGAAGTCGGGCGAACCGATGCATCCACCGCGCTGCGACGCCCGCCAGAGGGCGCGCTGCACTTCGTCCTCCGGCTCGGTCTCGGAATCGCCGCCGCCCGCGCTGAAGCCGCCCAGGCGTCGCCTTAGGCCGAACATCGCCATGCGCTCCTCCTCTGGCGTGTCCTTGAAGCGACGGTAGATGTGCTCCCGGCCGGGCCGGTGGTTGGGGCCGGTCGTCGGGGCGTAGTAGTAGCCAAGCGAGTAGCTGAAGAACTGAGCGCCCTCCACGCCCTTCGCTATCGCCTCCTCGTCCGTCTCGCAGCACATGAGTGACGAGACGATGGCCAGCGCCGGGTTGATCGCGACGCCTATCGGCGTGCACTCTTCGCGCACGAGCTGGAAGTACTGCGCCACCCGCTCGCGCGCCTCATCCGGCGTCTCGAACGCGAAGCCGAGCGAGCCCATGCCCAGCCGGGCGGCCACCATCGTCGTCTCCTTGCGAGAGGAGGCGACCCACAGCGGCGGGTGCGGCTTTTGGAGTGGTTTGGGGATGACGTTGCGCTCCGGCATGCTGAAGTAGGCGCCCTCGAAGCCACCGTAGGGCGTCTCCGTCATCATGCGAATGCACTGCCGCGTCGCCTCCTCCCACATCAGCTTCTTCTCGTCGCGATTGACGCCGAAGCCGCCGAGCTCCATCTCCGACGACGACTCGCCCGTGCCGAACTCGACACGGCCGTCGCTCACCAGATCGAGCGTGGCGATGCGCTCGGCGACGCGGGCGGGGTGGTTGTAGCGGGGCGGCATCAGGGCGATGCCGTGGCCGAGGCGCATGTTCTTCGTGCGCTGGCTGACGGCCCCCAGGAACACCTCCGGCGCGGTGGAGTGAGCGTACTCCTCCAGGAAGTGGTGCTCCACCTCGAAGACGTAGTCGAAGCCGAGCTTGTCCGCCAGCTCGAGCTGATCCAGGGCGTCCTTGAAGAGACGATGCTCCTGATCGGGATCCCAGTCGTCGGAGTCGTACGGCTTGGGGAGCTGGTGCTCGTAGAAGAGGCCGAACTTCATGCTGTGCGCTCCTCGCTAAACGGCCGCTACGCTGGCCGCAGGATCACGACCGGGATCTTCCGCTGCGTAGCGTCCTGGTACTCCTGGTACGAGCCGTACATCTCCAGCAGGAGCGGCCACAGCCGGGCCCACTCCTGCTCATCCGCCCGCTCCGCCCGAACGCGCCTGCTCGTCTTGCCGATCTGCACCTGGGCCTCGGGGTCCTGCTTCAGGTTCAGCCACCAGACCGGGTGCTGGTCGTTGCCGCCGTTCGAGGCGACGATCACGATGTTCTCGCCGTCCTCTAGATAGAGCAGCGGGGCCGTGCGCCGCTTTCCGCTCTTGCGGCCGGTCGTCGTCAGCAGGAGCACCGGCCCTCCCGCGATCCTCCGGCCCACACGCCCGCCGGTCAGTCGATACGAGAGCGCGTGGGCGGCCGAGAACAACTTGATCAAGGCGCGGTTCATCGGCATAGCCTGCCTCCTAACCCAGCGGGCGGTCGCCTCAGAGTAGACTACTTGCCGCCGGTGACGCCGCCCGAACGGATCAGCAGATCCTCCAGGTGCTGTTGCCACTCCAGCGCCTCGCGACGTCGCTCCGGCGTGTCCGCCAGCTCTTCATAGATCGCCTGGCCCCAATGCAGATGCTCCTCCTCCTCCAGCAGGATGTGGCGGAGGATGCGCACCGTTGGCGCATCGCACACCTGATCGGTTACCTGGATGTGGTGGCGATAGTAGACGGCCAGGTGCGTCTTCAGCACGCGGTAGAGGCCGACCATGCGAAGCAGCTCGTCGTCCTGGAGCTGCATCTCCTCGCAGAACTTGAGGAACTGCTCGTTCGGAGGCTCTGCCTTCGACGACGAGCGCAGCGTAGGCGGCTGGCTCGCGTCCATGCCCTCGATCACGCGCAGCTCGGGCAGCCGCTGGCCCAGCCAGAAGGAATGGATGGAATCCTGGAAGCAGTGCTCGCCCATCGTCATTTTCACCTTGATCGTGGGGCAGCTAGACGTCCACGCGCCCTCCGCCGTCATGCAGACGTTCTCCGCGAAGCGATAGTGGATGATCCGGCGAGCGCTCTCGTCGACGGAGAAGGCGCCGCCCACCTTTCGCTGGTCGATAGCCAGCTCAGGCATGAGCCACCGCTCCCGCGGCCACAACCGCTCGCTCCCTGCGCGCCACCTTAACGTCGTGCCGCCGTTTCGCGAAAACGCGCGCCTTCCCCTTCGCCTGCTCAAGCTGCTCCGGATCGATCAGGTAGTCCGGGTCTTCGTCGATGCAGTCGACAGGGCAGACCCGGACGCAGATGTCGCAGCCGATGCAGCCGGAAGGGTCGACGACGTGGGTGCGCTGGCCGGTCGAGAAGTAGTGAATGCATTCGGTGGGGCAGGCCAGACGGCAGAGGCTACAGTTGATGCAAGGCCCCAGGTCGATGCGGACGACGGTCGTCATCGAAGTCAGTGGTTGTGGGCGGCTCCGCCGCCCAGCGCCGCCTGCGCCCGCTGTTGCTCCTCAGCGAAGAACTCCTTGAGCTCTTCGCTCTGGTCCTGGTCGAGCCGGCCGCGGCCGTACTCGAACATCGCGTGAGCGAGCAGCGCCTTGCGCTCGGCAGCCGGGTTGTCCTCGCAGAGCAGCTTCACGAAGTAGTCGCCGATGGCGGTGTGCGTCACCTCGTCCGCCCAGTTGTAATCGAAGCAGCGCTCGAGCAGCTCGTCGCCGATCTTCGCGCCCAGCTTGGAGGTCTCCTTGAACAACGTCAGCGCACTGCCCTCAAGCGACACGTTCACCATCGATAGGCTGGTGACAGGATCGTTCAGCAGGCCGGTTGGTGGCCCAGCACTTTGCTGAGCACCGGTGCCGACCGCCTGGGCCGCCTGCTCCACGCCCTCGCGCAGTGCGGGAGGCGGGCTGCCGGCCAGCGTATCGGGGTACTCGCCGATCTTGCCGCCGTAGGACTCGAGCACGCCGGTGGCGAGCTGCGCGTGGCGCACCTCGTCCCAGGTCTGGCGGGCCATCGCCATCACTAGCGTCCAGGGCACGTCCCAGTCCTGCCACTCGCAGACCTTGCGGCTGAAGGAGTCGATGCCTGCGTACTCGGCGCTGGCGATGCCGCTCACCATCGCCTTGCGGAACTCGATGTTGTCCGGGTCGGTGCGAACCATCTCTCGAAGCTGGATCAGATCGTAGTTATCGGCGTCGCCCAGCTTCTTCGCCAGCTCCGCCCGCTCCTCGTCGTCGATGGTTACGGCGGGGCGGTAGGCCGGGTTGCGACAGGAGGGTAGCTCTCTAATGTGCTCAGCCAGCTTGGACATGGAACCCATCTCCCTTCTTCCATCGCGAGCTGTCTCCGATACGGGCGTCAGGCGTTGCACCTCATCTGCGCCCGCAGTATAGGATAGCCTTCCGTTCGCGTCAAGGTTAGAAATAGCGGCTACTACTCAGCCGAGGATCGTTACGCGTCCGGGCCGCCAATCCAGCGGAAGTAGCTACCCAGATCGGGCAGGACGCCACCCGCCTCGAACAGGAAGATCAGGCCGATGATGAGGCTGAAGACGGCAACGAGCAGCCCTGCTCCTACATAGACGTACTGGCGGTGCCTGGAGGAGACGAACCCGGTCGCAGTCGCGATGACGACGAATGAGTTGGAGATGAGTAACCCCGCGACGAAGAAGAGCAGCGCGCTGATCCCCATCAGCTTCGTTCCCGCGCCCACCGCCGTCGCGATGATCAGCACCTGTGTGCCGGTCTCCGCGCCGATGCCGTGGATCAGGCCGATGCTATAGGCGGTCTTTGGCCCGTACTGGCCGTCGCTCTCAACGTGGGGATGCTCGTGTTCCTGAACTCCCCAGAGCTTGGCCCAAAGCCAGTTCCCGACGTTCCGCAGGCCCGCGAAGACGAGCATCCAGCGGCTCCGCAGACGGAACTCACCGCCGCTGCGGAAGTAGCGATAGAGGGAGTAGAAGAGGTAGGCGGAGAGGAGAATCAGCGTCACCCCAACCACGCGCCCCATGATGGGGTCGACCCACGCCGGAAGGAACCCTGAGGCGAGAATCGCAAGGAGGCCGAGGGCGATCACCATCGTGCCGTGGCCGATCGCGTAGAGGCTGCCCAGCCAGATCGCGCGCCGCTGGCTCCCCAAGAGCGAGCCGACTCTGCCTAAGACCGGAGCGCTGCGCGGGGCCGGACCGACGGCAAGCGCCGACCCACCCGCGACCGGCCGCTGCCGCGATAGCTCCGCCGCCACGTGGTCGCTCTCGTCGGTGAGCAGCACGCCGGGCTCGCTCGTGAGCCACTCCTCCTTCGGCTCGCCGGAGGCCGTGGTGGTGCTGGTGATGTCAGTGATCGCAGCGATGTGGTCCCAGTCGATGCCGTGACGGAGGCCCAGCGCGAACGCGCCGCCCATCACGCCGACCGTCCCCCCGATTCCTAGCGCTAACAGCCCGATCTCCAATGAATACTCCTCTCCCGCTCCAGCTCTGCCGGCGAACGGCTAGGCCGTGCGGGAACGTTCCTGACAGGTGGCACAGAGACCGAAGATGGCGAAGTGGTCGATGTCCGGTTTGAAGCCTGACTCCGCTAAGATCTCCGCCCCCAGGTCTTCCAGATACTGGTGATCCAACGAGGCGACCGTGTCACAATCGCGACAGATCAGGTGATGGTGACGCCGGTGTTCGCGCACCCACTCGTAGGTGGTGTCGCCGGTGCCCATGTTCGTCTCCGACACGAGGCGCATCTCCTTGAGAACGCCCAGCGTTCGATAGACGGTAGAGATGTCCACGTACGGGTACTCCGCGCGCACCTGGTCGTAGATCTCGGTCGCGGTGTAGTGGCCCTCCGCGTGGCGTAGCGCCGACAGGATCATCAGCCGTTGCGGGGTCAGCTTATGCCCCGCCTCGCGAAGAACCTCGACCGTTTCAGTCTCGCAGCTCATGTGACCTCTACCTGCAACTGGTTGCAATTACATTGTATGGCAATTGCGAACGCTCGTCAACGCGACCAGCCTCACGTGACTAGTATCGGCCTGCTGTGGCGCAGTCTGAAGAGCAATTGGTTGGTTAGGAGGTGCGAGCGGCTTGGGGGGCGAGCGCGCGAAGCCGTTCGACGGAGTCCGGGATCACATCGAGAAGCCGGTCGATCTCCTCCATCGTGTTCCCTTTGCCCAACGTGATGCGCAGGCTGCCGCGCGCCAAGTCGTGGGGCACGCCCATCGCCAGCAGTACGTGGGACGGCTCCAGCGACGCTGTGGTGCAGGCGGAGCCGCTGCTGGCGCTGATCGCCTTCAGGTCGAGCTGCAGGAGCACCGCCTCGCCTTCCACCCGCTCGAAGCAGCAGGAGAAGCTGTTGGGCAGACGGCGCTCGGGGTCCTTGGGGCCAGTGATGTGGAGGCCGGACACCCTTCGCGGCAGCTCCTCCAGCAGCCGGTCGCGCAGGAGGCGAACGTGGTCGCCTCGCTCGACTCGTTCCGCCTGGGCGAGGCGGAGCGCCGTCGCCATGCCGACAGCGCCGGCGACGTTCTCGGTGCCCGCGCGACGGTTCTTCTCCTGCGTGCCGCCCAGCGTCTGCGCGAGGAACGGCGTGCGGCTGCGGACGTAGAGGACGCCGACTCCCTTCGGGCCGTAGATCTTGTGCCCGGCCAGCGAGAGCAGGTCGACGCCCGTGCGGCCGACGTCCAGGTCGAGGTAGCCCGCCGCCTGCACGGCGTCCGTGTGGACGGCGATGCGCGGGTCGCGCGCCTTGACGATGCGCACGACGTCGGCGATGGGCTCGATCGTGCCCACCTCGTTGTTCGCCGACATCACCGAGACCAGGATCGTCTCGTCGTCGAGCGCCCGCTCCAGCGCCTCCAGGTCGACCATCCCCTCCCGATCGACGGGCAGGTAGGTCACGCGAACGCCCTCCTGCTCCAGCCGCTCGGCGCTATGGAGGACGGCATGGTGCTCGATGACGGTGGTGATGATGTGCCTGCCGCCCTTCCGGGCGGCCGCGACGCCGCGCAGCGCCAGGTTGTCGCTCTCGGTGCCGCCGCTGGTGAAGATCACCTCCGCCGGCCGCGCGCCCAGCGCCTCGGCCACCGAGCGGCGAGCGGCGTCCAGCCCCTTGCGCGCCTCGCGCGCCTCGAAGTAGATGCTCGATGGGTTGCCCCAGTGCTCGGTGAGATAGGGCAGCATCGCCTCCACCACCCGCGGGTCGGTGGGGGTCGTGGCTGCGTGATCGAGATAGATGCGGCGTTCGTCCATAGCGAAACCCGTTGCTGCGGAGCGGGAGGCTGAAGGCCTCCCCTACAGAAACGTAGCACCGGCCGCCGAAGGCTGTCAACGAAGGGGGGTGGCTCGTGATTGGTGGGCTTGTTCCAAGCCCTGCGGGATGAATCCCGCAGCTCCTCCGGTTGCGAAATACGAAGCCGCGGGTTTCAACCCGCGGAAGTGGGATAAAAAGCATTACTAGCATGTTTAGCTTGACGCGCTTCTGCGGGCCGCGCTACGCTAAGAGAGAGCCCCGCCTCAGGCGTCCGTTATGGAGAGCACACGACAGACCATCCTCGAAATCCTGCGCCGCCGCCGCCAGGCGACGGTGGCCGACCTGACGAGCGAGCTGGGTCTGGCCCCCGCCACCATCCGCCGCCACCTGGACATCCTCTCGCGGGACGGCTGCCTCGAGGTCTCGCAGGTGCGGCGGAAGACCGGCCGGCCGCACTACCTCTTCTCGCTGAGCGAGGCCGGCGAAGACCTCTTCCCCAAGCACTACGTCCGCATCACCAACCGGCTGATCGAGGAGGTGATGGCGCTGACGCCGGAGGAGACGGCCGGCCGCAGCGGCAGCGGCCTGGCCGACCTGGTCTTCGAGAAGATGGCGAAGCGGCTCGCCCAGCGCATCGCTCCCCAAATCCACGGCGCGAAGCTGGCGGAACGGGTGGCAACGGCAACGGTTGCGCTCGAGGAGGAGGGCATCGCCTTCGAGGTGGAGGAGGCCGACGGCGGCTTCCTGCTGGTGGGCCACGGCTGCCCCTGCCCCCGCGCCACGCAGGGCGACGACCTGGCCTGCGCCCACGACCAACGGCTGCTCTCGCTCCTGCTCGCGGCCGATGTTACCTATGTAGAGCCCGAATCGTTGGGCCAGGACGGCTACTGCGCCTATCGCGTGCAGGAGCGCGCGCCAGCGAACGCGCCGCCGGCTGTCGACGGCGACTTGCCAACGGCGCAGTCTGATGTATAATAAGTAACGACTGCACAAACAACACCTTGCCCAACGAGAGGAGCACAGCGTGGAAAGCGTGGATGTGAAAGCGGAAGTGGAAGTGGAAGCGATAGTCTCCATCACCGATAAGGCGGCCGCGAAGGCGAAGAGCCTCCTAGCGGAGAAGGGCTCTGAGGGCGGCGCACTGCGGGTATTCGTCGCCGGCGGCGGCTGTTCCGGCTATCAGTACGGCATGGCCTTAGCCGAGGAAGCGGAGGAGGGCGACCTGGTGATCGAGCACGCAGGCGTCCGCCTGCTGGTCGATGCGGAGAGCGCTCCCCTGCTCAAGGGCGCCGAGATCGACTACGTCGAGGATGTCATGAAGAGCGGGTTCACGATCTTCAACCCCAACGCCGTCAAGAGCTGCGCCTGCGGCTCCAGCTTCGACACCGCCGATAGCTCAGGGCAGGACCAGGCGCACGCCTGCAGCCACTAGTCACAACAAAGGAATCGATAAAGAGCCCGGGGCGAATCGCTCCGGGCTCTTTACGTATGGAGGCCGTCGGACTACTCTAGCCTCGACCGTCGCTTCGTGTGCCAGGCCGCGCCGGCGGCGGCGGACACGCCCTCACCCCCGGCCCACCTTGCAAATCTCTGCCCCAGAGCTATACTGACCGCGTCTGCTGGTGGAGCACATCTAACCCCGCCACTTCTTATGGCCCCGCCGCCACCGCAAGGTGCGGCCACGTCTGACGCATAAGCGCATCGACGAGGGAACGACATGCAGAAGTTGACGATCCTGGCGGGGCTAGCGCTGGCGCTGGCCGTAGCCACCGGAACCCCAACGCCCACCGAGGCCGCCTTCCCTGGGGTAAACGGCAGCATCGCATTCGAAAGCCTGCGGGATGGCAACTTCGAACTGTACGTCATGAAGCCCGATGGCAGTACTCAGACGAACCTCAGCAGCAACCCGTCTCAGGACACCGTGCCGGCGTGGTCAGCGGATGGATCCCAGATCGCGTTCAGAAGCGACCGCGACGGGAACGGGGAAATCTACGTCATGAACGCCGATGGCACAGGAGTCACGCGGTTGACCAACAACGCCGCATCCGATGCGTTGCCCGCATGGTCGCCGGACAAGTCCAAGATCGTATTCGAGAGCAGTAGGGATGGCAACAAGGAGATATACGTGATAGGCAGCGATGGCTCGGGCCTGCTGCGGCTGACCAACCACTCGCGAGACGATCTCGCGCCGGTCTGGTCGCCGGACGGCGCTAAGATCGCGTTTGCCAGCGAACGAGACGGAACAACTCAAGTCAACCGCGAGATCTACGTGATGAATCCGGACGGCAGCGGCCTTGTGAACCTGACCAACGATCCGGCGTCCGATGGCTCTCCCGACTGGTCACCCGACGGCGCGCAGATTGCGTTCGACAGCAACCGAGACGGGAACGGGGAGATCTACGTCATGAACGCCGATGGCACAGGAGTCACAAGGCTGACCAACAACTCGGCGTCCGACGGCCTTCCCGCCTGGTCACCCGACGGCTCTCTCATCGCCTTCCATAGCAGCCGAGACGGGAACAATGAAATCTACGTCATGAACGCCGACGGCAGCGGACAAACGAGGTTAACGAACAACGTCGCCCACGATTTCGCGCCGGACTGGGAACCGCAGCCACCGCCTTGCCCGGATAACGATGCGGACACCGTATGTGACAGCGTCGACCTGGACGATGACAACGATGGTATGCCTGATACCTATGAGGCTCTCCATCCGTGCCTCGACCCGCTGGTTGACGACGGCGCCGCGGATCCTGATTCCGACGGCAGGTTGAATGCGATTGAGTTCTTTTTGGGCAGCAATCCCTGCGTCGCCAACGCCGTCGGCGGCATCGCCGAGCTGCCGGAGGTAGCGGGCACACCGCTACAGGCCGGCGAATCGTCCGGCCCCAGCGCGGGCGTGGTGGCTGGCATGGCCGCCACTACTGCCGCCGTCGTCGTCCTCAGCGGCGCGGCCTGGTACATCAGGCGGAGATTCTACATTGCGGGTTAAAACCCTCAGCTTGTCGGCTCCCTTTCACGGGTAGCTGCGGGTTTCAACCCGCAGGATACCTCTCGCGCGTCCGCTATACTAATGCGCACGTCCGACAGCGCGAAAGGAGCACGCCATGACCTACTGGATCGTCGTCGGCTCGCCGGAGAACTTCCGCATCGCCATCGACCGCGGGTTCGACCTGTTCGGCTTCAAGAGCACCCGCCGCAAGGCGACGAGCGAGATGCAGCCCGGCGATAAGCTGATCTTCTACCTCACCGGCGTGATGCGCTTCGGCGGCATCGCCACCGTCACCTCGGAGTCGTTCGAGGACCACACGCCTATCTTCCAGAGCAAGAAGCCGGACGAAGACTACCCCTTCCGAGTACAGACCGAGGCCGAGCTGATCCTGGACGAAGACGATTGGCTGGACGTGAAGGAGTGGGCGCCGCAGATGGAGTACACCAAGAAGTGGCCGCCGGAGCACTGGCGACTCGCCTTCCAGGGCAACCTCCACAAAATCCCGCAGTCGGACTACAAGCTGCTCGAACGGGAGATGCGCGCCATGGCGAAGGAGAAGGCGAAGGCCTAAAGCCCCTCGCGAACGCTTGACAGGTCAGCGGTTCGTTGGTATCGTAATCGCACAATCGCATAGCGAGAACGGCTGCGAACAGGACGAGTACGTCGCGTAGCGGGGCCCAGAGAGCCGGAGTAGGTGGAAACCGGCGCCAGCGCTGCGACCGAATGGCCCTGGGAGCCGCGGACCGAAAGGGAGACCGAGTAGGCTCCGCCGGGATGGGTACCGTTATCAGAGCCCAAGGTATCGCTCCGAAGCATCGGGGCCGTACCTGACACGAGATGTCCTCCGGGCGATCGGGGGATAACTAGGGTGGCACCGCGAGGAACCCCTTGCCCCTATGGGTAAGGGGTTTTGTAGTTTCGAGAATGGAGGTAGCAACATGCAGACCAAGTTCATCCTTCCGGAGAACGAGATGCCCGAAGCCTGGTACAACATCGTCGCCGATCTGCCGTCGCCGCCGGCCCCGGTGCTCAATCCGGGCACCAAGCAGCCTATCGGCCCGGACGACCTGGCGCCGCTGTTCCCGATGGAGATCATCGGCCAGGAGGTGAGCACCGAACGGTACATCCCGATCCCTGAGGAGGTGCGCGAGGCGTACCGCCTCTACCGGCCGTCGCCCCTCTATCGGGCGCACCGGCTGGAACGGGCGCTCGATACGCCCGCTCACATCTACTACAAGTACGAAGGCGTGAGCCCGGCGGGATCGCATAAGCCCAACACCGCCATCCCGCAGGCCTACTACAACAAGGCAGAGGGTGTGAAGCGCATCAGCACCGAGACCGGGGCCGGCCAGTGGGGGAGCGCCATGGCCATGGCCTGCACCTTCTTCGATCTGGAGCTGAAGGTCTACATGGTGAAGGTCAGCTACTACCAGAAGCCCTACCGTCGTTCGATGATGGAGCTCTGGGGGGCGACCGTCGTGCCCAGCCCCAGCCCGGATACCCAGGCCGGCCGCCAGGTCCTCAGCGACGACCCGGACTCGCCCGGCTCCCTGGGCATCGCCATCAGCGAGGCATCGGAGGACGCCGCCACTCGAGACGATACGAAGTACTCGCTGGGCAGTGTGCTCAACCATGTGTTGCTCCATCAGACAATCGTGGGGCAGGAGACGCTAAAGCAGATGGAGCTGGCTGGCGAAGAGGCGGACGTCGTCATCGGCTGCGTCGGCGGCGGCTCCAACTACGCAGGCCTCGCGTTCCCCTTCCTCCGCCGCCGGCTGGTGGAGGGCGCCAAGACCCGCTTCATCGCCGCCGAGCCGGAGGCGTGCCCGTCGCTCACGCGCGGCGAGTACCGATACGACTTCGGCGACACGGCGGAAACGACGCCGCTCATGAAGATGCACACGCTAGGCCACACCTTCATGCCACCGGACATCCACGCCGGCGGGCTGCGCTACCACGCCATGGCGCCTCTCATCTGCCATCTCCACGATCTGGGGCTGATCGAGGCGCGCGCCTATCACCAGACCGCGGTCTTCGAGGCCGCCGTTCAGTTCGCTCGGACAGAGGGGATCATCCCGGCACCGGAGAGCGCCCACGCAGTGCGCAGCGCCATCGACGAGGCGCTGGCGGCGAAGGAGGCGGGTACGAAGAAGGTCATCGTCTTCAACCTCTCCGGCCACGGCCACTTCGACATGAGCGCCTACGACAAGTACTTCGCCGGCGAGCTGGAGGACTTTGCCTACCCCGAAGCGGCCGTCCGCGAAGCGATGAAAGCGGTGCCGGTGGTGTAGAACGTAGAACCTAGAACCTAGAACCGCGAACCGCGACCCAAGAACTGAGGTGAACTCTGGGATGAGCGACGAGGCATATTCGTACAGAAACTTGCTTCTCTGGCAGAAGGCACAGGATCTAGCGCTGGAGATCGTCAGGCTCGCAGGTAAACTGCCCAACGACCGAACCGCGCCGATTTTGGCACGGCAAGTTGTTAGGTCAGCATCCTCGATCGCTGCGAATATCGCGGAGGGCCACGGAAGGTATACACTCGGAGCTCACCGAAATCACTTATCAATAGCGAAGGGCTCAGTTTGTGAAACGGACAGCTGGCTAGATCTCCTCAAACGGGCAGGCTATCTGGAGCCTAGAACCGAGGAGCGCCTGCATGAGGCCTGTCAGGAACTCATTCGCATGCTCACAGCGAAGATCGTCGACTTTGAGCGGAAAGAGAAATCAACGGGCAAGAGAATCCGAGAGGAACCTGAACCCTACCCTGCCGGGGCTTTAGAACCATAGGTTCTAGGTTCTAGGTTCTGATTCTCAGGAGAAAGCAACATGACGTCCTCCAAGAAGCGCATCCTCACCGGTATCCGGCCCACCGGGCCGCTGCATCTGGGTCACTACGCGGGCGCGCTCGAGAACTGGCTGCGGCTTCAGGAGGAGTACGAGTGCTTCTTCCTCATCGCCGACTACCAGGTCTCCGACTACGCCGACGACATCGACCTGGTGCGAAAGGCCGTCTTCGAGGTCGCGCTCGACTGGCTCGCCGTCGGCCTCGACCCGGAGCGCAGCCACTTCCACATCGAGAGCCTGATACCGGAGCACGCCGAGCTGACGCTGTGGCTGAGCTGGTACGTGCCGCTGGCCCGCCTCCAGCGCAACCCGACGCTGAAGGCGGAGATGGAGAGCTTCGAGACCAAGTCCGTGCCGGTCGCCTTCTTCACCTATCCGGTGATGCAGGTGGCGAACATCCTCATGCCCAAAGCGCACCTGGTGCCGGTGGGCGAGGACCAGCTGCCGCACATCGAGATGACGCGCGAGGTGGCCCGACGGTTCAACCGCCTCTTCGGCGAGGTGTTCCCGGAGCCGGAGGCGCTGGTGGGACGGGTGCCGCGGCTGGTCGGCCTCGACGGCAACGCGAAGATGAGCAAGTCGCTGAAGAACGCCATCTACCTGAAGGACGACGCCGAAACCGTCACCAAGAAGGTGAAGCGGATGTTCACCGACCCGACACGCATCCACGCCACCGACCCCGGCCACGTGGAGGGCAACCCGGTCTTCATGTACCACGATGCCTTCAACCCCAACGAGGCCGAGGTGCAGGACCTGAAGGAACGGTACGTGAAGGGCACGGTGGGCGACGTTGAGGTGAAGGAGAAGCTGGCCCTGGCCCTGAACGCGTTCCTCGACCCGATCCGCGAGCGTCGCGCCCACTACGAGGCGCGGCCGAAGCTGGTGCGCGAGGCGCTCGCCGCCGGCACCAGTCACGCCAAGAAGGTGGCCGAAGGGACGATGGCCGAAGTCCGCGCCGCCCTGCGGCTGAACTACCTGGAGTGACCATGGCAACCTACATACCATCGCTCGACGAAGCCCGCGCCCTCGCCTCGCAGGGCAACCTGGCGCCCGTCTATCGAGAGGTGCCGGCAGACCTGGAGACGCCGGTCTCGGTCTTCCTCAAGGTGGCGCGCGGGAGACATTCCTTCCTGCTGGAGAGCGTCGAAGGGGGCGAACGGCTCGCCCGCTACAGCTTCATCGGCACGGAGCCGTACCGCGTGCTGCGCAGCGGCGCCAACGTCGCGCGCAACGAGGAGCCGGGCGACCCGCTCGTGCCCATCGAGAAGGAGCTCTCGCGCTTCCAGGTGGCGCCGGTGCCGGGGCTCCCTCGATTCCACGGAGGCGCGGTCGGCTACATGAGCTACGAGGCCGTCCGCCACTTCGAGCCGCGGATAGCCCCGGCAGAGACCGACCCGCTGGGCCTGCCCGAGGCGATCTTCCTCTTCACCGATACGCTGCTCGTCTTCGACCACCTCCAGCACGTCATCAAGGTAGTCGCCCACCTGCGGCTCGACGGCGATATCGAGGCGGCCTACCGGCAGGCGGTGTGGCGGATCGATGAGCTGGTGGGCCGGCTCTCCCAGCCGCTGGCCTCGCTGCCCTATCGCCGAGCTGCTCCCATCGACACTGAGGCTGCCCAGATCTCCTCGAACATGAGCAGGCAGACGTACGAGAAGCAGGTGGAGCGTATCAAGCAGTACATCGTCGCGGGCGACTGCATCCAGACGGTCTTCTCGCAGCGCTTCTCCCGGCCTACCCAGGCCCACCCGTTCGACGTGTATCGGGCCTTGCGAGCGATCAACCCCTCGCCCTACATGTACTACCTGGATCTGGGCGACGCCCAGATCGTCGGCGCCTCGCCGGAGCTGCTGGTGCGGGTGGAGGACGGCGCGATCGACTACCACCCCATCGCCGGCACGCGGCCCCGCGGCCGCGACGAGGCCGAGGACGCGGCCCTGGAGGAGGAGCTGCGCAGCGACGAAAAAGAGCGGGCGGAGCACATCATGCTGGTCGATCTGGGCCGCAACGACGTCGGCCGCGTGAGCGAGCCGGGCTCGGTGGAGGTCACGCAGCTCATGGACGTGGAGCGATACTCGCACGTGATGCACCTGGTCTCCCACGTCACCGGCCGCCTGCGAGCCGGCATGAGCCCCTACGACGCCCTGCGCGCCTGCTTCCCCGCCGGCACCGTCTCCGGCGCGCCCAAGATCCGGGCGATGGAGATCATCGCGGAGCTGGAGCGCGACCGGCGCGGCCCCTACGCCGGCGCTATCGGCTACTTCGACCTCTCGGGCAACATCGATACCTGCATCACGATGCGCACGATGGTGATGAAGGACGGCGTCGCGCACGTCCAGGCCGGCGGCGGCATCGTCTACGATAGCGAGCCTGAGCGGGAGTACGAAGAGACGGTGAACAAGGCGAAGGCGCTGATGCGCGCCATCGAGCGGGCGGAGGCGCAGACGGCCGAGGCCCCGCGCGGGAGCCTGGGGTACTAGCCATGGCCGATGTATTCTCGCTGGCGCTGTTCGAACGAGAGGGGCGCACCCTCATGGTCCGCCGCAAGGAGGACAAGCCACCCTTCGCCGGACGCTGGCTCCTGCCCGGCGTGATCGTCAAAAGCGAGCAGTCGGCGGAGGAGGCGCTGGAGCGCCACACCGTCCGAGAGCTGGGCGTCGAGATCGAAGAGCACGTGTTCGTCGAGACGCTCTCCCTCGACGACGAAACGACGCACCGGCGCTACGTCGCCAACGTCTTTCGCGTGCTCCGCCACCGCGGCGATCTGCGCTTTCGCGCCGAAGGCGACTACGCGGACGCTCGCTGGCTGAGCAAAGAGCAGTTGGCTGACGCACAGGCGCCGGCCTCGTTGCGCGACTGGCTCCGAGGCGAACGCGAGACAGCCGCGCCCGCCGGCCCCGTGCCGCTGCCCGCCGGCGGCCCCACGCCCGACAATCGACAGGCCTGGAACACCATCGCCAAGGCATACCAGGAGCGCTACCAGCTCCCGACGGACAAGCTCGTCTACGGGCCGCGCTGCCCGGACGAGGAGCAGCTTAACCTGGTAGGCGATGTCTCCGGCCTGCACGCGATCGTCCTCGGCTGCGGCGGCGGGCAGGACTGCATCGTGCTGGCGAAGCAGGGGGCGCAGGTCACCGGCATCGACCTGTCGGACGAGCAGATCACGTTCGGGCGGCGGCTGGCCGAGCGCGAGGAGACGCAGGTGACGCTGCTCCAGGGCAACATCGAGGAGCTGAAGGGGATCGACGACGAGAGCCAGGACCTGGCGCTCTCCCTCCACGCGCTCAACTACGTGGAGCGGGCCGAACGCGTCTTCGCCGAAGCCTACCGCGTGCTACGGCCCGAGTCGCCGTTCGTCTTCAGCGTCCATCACCCGTTCGACGCCTGCCTGGAGGACGGCCCGCCCTACGGCGTCGTGAAGGGCTACTGGGAGAGCGAACGGGACTGGCAGTGGGACTTCGCCGAGGCGCGAGCATCGGCGCGCATGCGTTCCTGGTACCGGCCCGTGGGCGAGTGGGTCTCGCTCCTCACAGAGGCCGGCTTCCGAGTCGAACGGCTGCTGGAGCCGCCGCCAACGGAGGGCCCCGCGACGCCCTGGGACGAGAGCTACAGCATCGACAAGATGCGCCAGGTGCCGGCGAACCTGATCATCAGGGCGGTGAAACCATGATCCTGCTCATCGATAACTACGACAGCTTCACCTACAACCTCTACCAGTACCTGTGCGAGCTGGGCGCCGACGTGCGCGTCGTGCGCAACGACGAGACCTCCCTCGCGGAGGTCGAAGCGCTCGCCCCGGAGCGGCTCGTCCTCTCGCCGGGGCCGTGCACGCCGAAGGAGGCGGGGATCAGCGTCGAGCTGGTGGAACGGCTGGCCGGACGGCTGCCCATCCTCGGCGTCTGCCTGGGCCACCAGTGCATCGGTGCCGCGTTCGGCGGCGTCATCGCGAGCGCGGGCGAGATCATGCACGGCAAGAGCAGCCGCATCGAGCACGACGGCAAGGGCGTCCTCCGCGGCCTGCCCGCCTCGTTCGAGGCGATCCGCTACCACTCGCTGGCGATCACGCCGGAGAGCGTGCCTGAGTGCCTGGAGGTGAGCGCTCGCAGCGAGAGCGGCGTGATCATGGGCGTCCGCCACCGCGAGTACCCGATCGAGGGCATCCAATTCCACCCGGAGAGTATCATGACCTCCGTGGGGAAGGATATACTGAGGAACTTCCTGGAGATGCCATCGTGACATATATATGGTACTATATCTCTACCCCAGAGGAGGTAGCGATATGAAGAAGCTGATGGTGTACCTGGACGAAGATATGCATGCGGATCTGCGGGCGCTGGCGTTCCAAAAAAAGACGGCGATGGCGGCGCTGGTGCGCTATGCTCTGGACAAGACGTTCGAGGATGAGCTGGACGCCATCGCCGCCGAGCGAGCGCTGGACGAGGCGGCCCGTGACCCCGGCAGCACGATGACCCTAGAGGAGTACCTGGAGCAGCGTGGAATTGACCTACCGGGTTCAACTTACGCCGCGCGCCCGGCGCGATCTCGAAAAGTTGCCGAATCGCGTCGTCCGTACGGCCGCGCTGCGGATGGCAAGGCTCGCCGATGATCCAAGGCCGCGGCAGTCGCTGAAGCTGCAGGGCAACCCGCCTCGCTGGCGGCTCCGCTTCGGCGACTACCGCGTCATCTACTCGATCTCGGACCGGCAGCGGCTCGTGGTTATCTTGCGAGTAGCTCGCCGAACGAAGGACACATACAAGTGAAGTCCAGCGAATGAAGACCGGCAACCGACAAACGAAGGCGCAGACCGATGATCCGTGACGCTATCGCGAAGCTAGTCGACGGGCACGACCTGACCGAGCAGGAGGCGGCCGCCTGCATGGAGGAGATCATGTCCGGCGAGGCGACGCCGGCCCAGTTCGGCGCCTTCGTCACGGCCCTCAGGCTCAAAGGCGAGACCGTCGACGAGATCGTCGGCATGGCGCGGGTGATGCGCGAGAAGGCGCTGCGCGTCTCGGTCGCCGGGCCGCTGCTGGACACCTGCGGCACCGGCGGCGACGCCAAGGGCACCTTCAACGTCAGCACCGCCGCCGCCTTCGTCGCGGCCGGCGCGGGCGCGCGCGTCGCCAAGCACGGCAACCGCGCGATGACCAGCGCCTGCGGCAGCGCCGACGTGCTCGAGGCGCTGGGCGCCAAGATCGACCTGCCGCCGGAAGGCGTCGCCGCGTGCATCGAGCAGGCCGGGTTCGGCTTCATGTTCGCGCAAGCCTACCACCCGGCGATGAAGTTCGCCGCCGGGCCCCGACGCGAGATCGGCGTGCGGACGGTCTTCAACATCCTCGGCCCGCTCACCAACCCGGCGGACGCGGAGCTGCGGCTGCTGGGCGTTGCCGACGCCGCGATGGCGGAGAAGATGGCCCAGGTGCTCGCTCGCCTCGGCACGAAGCATGCGCTGGTCGTCCACGGCGAGGACGGCCTCGACGAAGTGAGCGTGAGCGCCACCACCCTGCTCTACGAGGTGAAGGACGGCCGGGTGACCAGCTCGACGCTCCACCCGAACGACATCGGCCTGCCCGTACACCTGCGTGACGCCGGCCGTGGCGGCTCGCCCGAGGAGAACGCGAAGGCGCTGCGCGGCGTGCTCGCAGGCGAGGCGGGGCCGCTGCGCGACTTCACGCTGATCAACAGCGCCGCCGCCATCGTCGCCGCCGACCTGGCGTCGGACTTCCGCGAGGGGCTCTCGCTGGCGACGGAAGCTATCGACAGCGGCGCCGCCCGCGAGAAGCTGGAGGCGTTCGTGAGGATATCGAATGAGGTGTGATCACAGCGACCGGCCTCTAGCACCACCTCGTAGGGACAGACCTTCAGGTCTGTCCGCAAGGTTCTCTGGTCGCGTTCAGCGCCGGACAGAGCTAAAGCTCTGTCCCTACGAAGTCGTTCGCCGCCCGCAAACTTGGAGGCCAGCATGAGTGAACAAACCACCGAGACCGGCACCATCCTCGACCGCATCGTCGCCGACAAGCGCGAGGAGCTGGAGCAGCGACAGCAAAAGGAGCCTATCGAGGCGCTCAAGCGTCGCATCGTCGAGCACGACCCGCAGTGGAGCCTGACGCAGGCGATCCTGGAGGGGCCGCGCGGGCCGCACAGCGGCGGCAAGCGCATCCAGCTTATCGCCGAGATCAAGAAGGCCTCGCCCTCCAAGGGCCGGCTCGTCTCCGTGCTGGAGCACCGGGCGATGGCGCGCACCTACACCATCGGCGGCGCTGCCGGCATCTCCGTCGTCACCGAGCGCAAGCACTTCATGGGCGAGGTGCAGTTCATGCTGGACGTGCGCGTGAGCATGAAGGGCTACTACCCCGGCGGCCGGCCGTCCATCCTGCGCAAGGACTTCCTCTTCGACCCCTACCACCTGTGGGAGTCGCGCGCCTACGGCGCCGACGCCGTCCTGCTCATCGTCGCCATCCTCGAAGACGCCCAGCTTCGCGACCTGATCGGCCAGGCGCGGGAGCTGGAGATGGAGTCGCTGGTGGAGGTGCACGACGAGGCGCAGGTGGAGCGCGCGCTCGCCGCGGGGGCCGACCTGATCGGCATCAACAACCGCGACCTGCGCACCTTCGAGGTGGACCTGGCGACGACGGAGCGGCTGCGCCCGCTCATCCCCGACGACAAGGTGGTGATCAGCGAGAGCGGCATCGCCACCCGCGCCGACGTGGAGCGGCTCGCCTCGTGCGGCGTCCACGCCGTCCTCGTCGGCGAAGCGCTGATCGTCTCCAACGACGTGCGCAACAAGATGCGGGACTTCCTGGTATGACCCGCGTCAAGATCTGCGGCTGCATGCGCCCCGAGGACGCCCTCGCCGCGAAGGAGGCGGGCGCCGACTTCATCGGCCTCATGTTCGCGCCGGAGAGCCGGCGGCGGCTCTCGATCGAGCAGGCGCAGGCCGTCATCGCGGCGCTGGGCACGCCCCTGTCCGCGGACCGGCCCGAGCTAAACCGCGCCTTCGAGGGCGACGCTATCGCGTGGTTCCGCCACGGTGCGGAAGCGCTCGATCGGCTGCTGGCGCGCAAGCGGCCGCTGACCGTCGGCATCTTCGAAGACCAGACGCTGGACGAGGCGAACGCGATCGCCGACGAATGCGGCCTCGACCTGATCCAGCTCAGCGGCCGTCCTTCCAGGGAAGGATGGGCCGACTGCCTGCGCGCTAATCGACCGGTGATCAAGACGATCGAGCCGTCGCCCTCCGACGGCAGCGACGGTATCATCGATGGCCTCGTGCCGGGAACAGCCGTCGCCTGCCTGCTCGACGTGAGCCACGGCCGTGGCGTCGCGGTCGACCGCGCCCAGGCCGCCGCCCTCGCTGCGCGACTGCCCGTCTGGCTCGCGGGCGGCCTGACGCCGGAGAACGTATCGGACGCCGTGCGAGAGGTGCGGCCGTGGGCGGTCGACGTATCGAGCGGCGTGGAGACGGACGGCGCGAAGGACGCGGCGAAGATCCACGCCTTCGTACAGGCAGCGAAGGGTGCGGCTGTGGGATGATACAAGGCAGCTTACAGGCACTATAAGGCAACGTAAGGCGATTGACAGTCACCTCCATGTACGCTATCATTGCATCCTACAATTGGAGGCATGCGTGATGAAGGTCGCCGAACTGGCAAAGCATCAAAACAAGGAGCTCTCTCCGCTGAAGGCGAGGGTACTCCAATACTTGGAAGATCACGACGATGAGGTCTTTCGTTACCGTGACGGGCAATTGGCTCGCGCCCTGAACGTGAAGCTGTCGGCCCTCAATTTTACACTCTGGGGACTCCACCGAGACGGCCTTATCGATAAGGAGCGGGCGAATGGAAAGATCCATTTTGGATCCCATCATGCCATAGCCGATCTGAGGCAACGCCTGGGGCTAACCAAGCACGACCCGTTTGAGCGGGCCCGGGCCATTCGCGACCGGATATGGGCCAGGACTGGTGACGTGGAAGTCCTCGAGCTTCTCGACGGCGTTAGAGGTCATTGGGAATAAGGCCGTATGTCCTCTGTCTGCCTCGATGCGAGCCTGGTCCTTCTTTGGTTCCTGAGGGAACCATTGAGCACCCGAGCCGATGCCCTGCTACAGGAGTGGCGCACGAATGATGTCGAATTTATCGCACCCTCGCTGTTGATGGTAGAAGTACCCTCTGTCCTCAGACAAGCCGTGCATCGCGGCCGGGTCACCACCGCGGAAGGCGACGAAACCCTACACGCCTTCCTAGAGATCGATATCCGCATCCGCGAGCCAGCGGGTCTGTTAAACCGAACCTGGGAGCTCGGCAAGACCCTCAACGCTCCTCGCCTCTACGACATGTACTACCTCGCCCTCGCCGAAATCGAGGCGTGCGAACTTTGGACCGCCGACCAACGCTTCGTTAACCTCGTGGCCCCCCACTCCGCGCTCGTGCGATTGGTAGGAGAGAACGCCGATGGCTAGCCGTACTCTGCCGGACGATCGCGGGCGTTTCGGCGACTTCGGCGGGCGCTTCGTGCCCGAGACGCTGATGACGGCGCTGGGCGAGCTCGAGCGCGCGTTCGCGGAGGCGCAGGCCGACGCCTCGTTCCGCGAGGAGCTGGACGGCCTGCTGCACAACTACGCCGGCCGGCCGACGCCGCTCTACTTCGCCGAGAACCTGTCGCGAAAGCTCAGCGGCGCGGGCGCGGACGAGCCTCCATCGCTGCGCATCTACCTCAAGCGCGAGGACCTGGCCCACACCGGCGCCCACAAGATCAACAACGCGCTCGGCCAGGGGCTGCTCGCTCGTCGCCTGGGCAAGCGGCGCATCATCGCCGAGACGGGCGCCGGGCAGCACGGCGTGGCGACGGCCACGGTCTGCGCCATGCTGGGGCTGGAGTGCATCGTCTACATGGGCGCGGTGGACGTGCAGCGGCAGGCGCTCAACGTCTTCCGCATGAAGCTGCTGGGCGCCGAGGTGCGGGTGGTCGAGAGCGGCAGCCGCACGCTCAAGGACGCGATCAACGAAGCGATCCGCGACTGGGTGACGAACGTAACGACGACCCACTACCTGCTGGGCAGCGCCGTGGGCCCGCACCCCTACCCGCTCATGGTGCGCGAGTTCCAGTCGGTCATCGGGAGCGAGGCGCGCGAGCAGTTGCTGGCGGCCGAGGGCCGCCTGCCGGACTACGCCCTCGCCTGCGTCGGCGGCGGCTCGAACGCCATCGGCCTCTTCCACCCGTTCTACGACGACGAATCGGTGCGCTTCATCGGCGTCGAGGCGGCGGGCGAGGGGCTCTCGACGGGCCGTCGCGCCGCCAGCCTGTCGGCGGGCCGGCCGGGCGTGCTCCACGGCGCCTACTCGTACCTGCTGCAGGACGAGGCCGGCCAGGTGGAGGAGACGCACAGCATCTCGGCCGGGCTCGACTACCCCGGCGTGGGGCCGGAGCTGTCCTTCTACAAGGAGAGCGGCCGCGCCCAGTTCGCCGCCGTCACCGACGACGAGGCGCTGGACGGCTTTCGGCTGCTGAGCGAGACGGAGGGGATCATCCCCGCCCTGGAGCCCGCCCACGCGCTCGCCTACCTGGCAAAGCTCGCGCCCGACATAGCCAAGGACAGCCTCGTCCTCGTCTGCCTCTCCGGCCGCGGCGACAAGGACATGGAGACGGTGGCCCAAGCGCTAGGCGTCGACCTAGTCTAGTGCAGATCACTGACCTCACCTCCCACAACGGCTCCGCCGTCCGGCAGGCAGCGGAGCTTCTCGTCGATCTGCTGCCGGGGCCGACGATCGACGAGAAGCTGAAGGAAGTACAGGAGTGCCTCGCGCCAGACAAGATCGCGCGGATGGCGGTGGAAGGCGAGACGGTGCTCGGGTGGATCGGCGGGCGGGAGCGATACGCCGGTCACCTCTGGGAGCTGCACCCACTCGTCGTACGGCGCGAGCGACAACGGCAGGGCATCGGGCGAGCGTTGGTCGAGGACCTCGAGGAGCATGTGCGAGCCCGCGACGCGCACACCATCCTGGTCGCCGCCGACTACGAACCGGGAATCGATCTGTATGCCAACGTCCTCGAACATCTGCGTGGCGTCAAGAACGTCCGCGACTACCAGTACGAATTCTACGAGCGCTGCGGATACGTTATCCTGGGAGTAGTGCCGGATGCGAACGGCTTCAGCAACATCTACATGGTCAAACGGATCGTCCCGCTAACACGCTAGGAGAAGGCAATCGAGCCCGAATCTCGCTTCTACCAATCGCAGCGGCTGAAGCTGCACTACGTCGTCTGGGGCGACGAGTCGAAGCCGCCGATGCTGATGGTCCACGGCGGCCGCGACCACGCCCGCAACTGGGACCCCGTCGCGAAGGCGCTCATGGAGCACTACTCGATCTATGCGCTCGATCTGCGCGGCCACGGCGACAGCGGCTGGGCGGTCGGCGGCCAGTACAGCATGCCGGACTTCGTCCTCGATGTCGCGGCGCTCGCGGACGAGATCGACCGCGACCCGCTCACGCTCATCGGCCACTCGCTGGGCGGCGCCATCACCCTCCAGTTCGCCGGCGTCTGCCCGGACCGCGTGAAGAAGATCGTCTCCATCGAGGGGCTAGGGCCGAAGCTGCTGGCGAGGCGGCCCGCCCATCAGCGCATGGAGGAGTGGCTCGCCGACATGCAGAAGCTAGAGCATCGAAAGCCGCGCCGCTACCCCTCCATCGAGCCGGCGATCGCCCGCATGGAGGAGGAGAACCCGCACCTGACGCCGGAGATGGCGCGACACCTCACCATCCACGGCGCCCGCCAGAACGAGGACGGCAGCTATAGCTGGAAGTTCGACAACTACGTGCACAACCACTCGCCGTACGAGTTCAATATCGAGGATGCGCGGGACATCTGGAACCAGATCCGCTGTCCGGTGCTGCTCGTCCGGGGCGAAGAGAGCTGGACAGAAGACCCGGAGGAGGACGGCCGCGCCAGCGCCTTCCACGACTATCGCTCGGTGACGATACCGGACGCCGGACACTGGGTGCACCACGACCAGCTCGATGCCTTCCTGGCCGCCGTGCGGGAGTTTCTGCCAGACGAAGCGACCTAGCGGAGCAGCACCGCCGCCGTGTGGCTGGGCAGCCGCGCGGCCGGCTCGTCCGCCAGCGCGGCAAGGTCCTCGCGCAGCCGTCCGAGGTCATCAGGAGTATCCACGTCGTACAGCGTCTCGATCAGGCTGTAGCTGAGGCCGGCTGCCTCTGCCAACCGGAGCGTGGTGTCGAGCACCCGGTTCGTCCCCCAGTCGACGCCTTCGAACACGCGCGGGTCGGCGCTCCGGCAGGCGAGCAGGTAGTAGCCGCCGTCCGCGCTGGGCCCGAGGCAGAGGTCCGATCGCGCGAGGGCGCGCACGGCCGCGAGCAGGTGGCCCGGCTGGAGCAGCGGGGCGTCCGTGCCGATGATGACCAGCGGCGAGAAGCCCTTCGCTTCGACGTGGCGCAGCGCCGCCAACATGCGCGCGCCCAGCCCCTCGCCTTGCTGCGGGAAGGGCGAGACGTCGCCGAACTCGTCGGCCCAGCCGACAGCCGAGGCAGGGGTGTAGGCCAGGTGTACCGGCCCCACGTCCGCCCGCCGCACCACGTCCAGAGCGTCGCATAGGAACGCCTCCTGCAAGCGAAGGCGCTCGTCGTCGGCGAGGACGGGGCGCAGGCGAGTCTTGCCTTCCCCGCGCCGGGGCGACCTCGCCATGACGATCACGGCCGGTCGCGGGCTGGTCACCTCAGGCATCATCGGCAAGCTCTCCGGTCAGGACAAGCGGCGCGACCTGCGCGGTCCTTGTCCGCTCGCCGGCGGCCCAGGGCTGGGTGGCATCGTTGCCCCGGCCGTTGCGCTGCGGGCGATACTTGGTAAAGTACTCGTCGCACCAGAGGCAGACGCTGCCCAGCTCCTGAATGCGCTTGCGTGCGAACGCAGCGTCGATGCCGGCGTCGTCCCCCATCGCCCAGGGTTCGCCCTTATTCAGCGCCTCCCACATCGGATCGCCGCGCGACCGGTCGAGGATCTGCAGCAGCGGTTCCTTCGAGACATCGCCGAGCGGCTCGACGGTGCCCGGACAGCACGGATACACCTGCGTGAGCTGGACGGCGACCTCCTGGCGGGGGCTGCCGCTATCGAGGAAGCCGAGAGCGCCCGACCAGAGGGCGCAGAAGTTGTGGTCGGGATCGCGCTTCCAGATGCCGTTGCGAAGGGCGCGGCCGCGAGGCCAGAGACCGCCCAGCCAGAGGCCGGGCGTCGCGCCCCAGAAGGAGAAGGTGCGATCGCGCAGCTTGGCCGCCGCCGGGTCGCCGACGTCTACTTCGCGCAAGCCACGGCTGACCAGCAGCTCGCCCAGCCGCTGCCGCTGCCCATCGCGCCGGGCGTGGTAGCCGTCCTGGCTGGCGATGCTGATGTGCTGTACGCCGGCCTCCAGCAGCTCGTCGAGGGTGGCGGCCTCCAGCAGATCGCCGTTGGTCTGGATCGCCAGGCGCGTCTTGTCGCCGTACTTCGCCTGGGCGCCGCGCAGGATGTGGAGCAGCAGCTCTCGCTCGACGAGCGGTTCGCCGCCGCTCAGGATGAGCCGGTGCGGCTCCGGCAGGTTCGCCAGCACGGCGTCCGCCTCGGCGAACGTGATCGTGGGCGCGCCCGGCCGCGAGTGGTTGTAGCAGTGCGAGCAGTACTGGTTGCAGCGATGGGTGAAGACCCAGTAGATCGATTCCATTAGTGCATACCCTACCGAGTGTACACGTGCAGCACCGTAATCGCTGATACTATCGGACGTCCCGGTAGAAACGTCCCAACCACTGAGGCGACACGCCCAGCCCGTAGAGCGACAGCACCGCCGCCCACGAGGCGTAGCTGTGCCAGCGACGCCCATGTTGCCAGCGTCGGGCGGAGGCGACGACCGATTCGGGCAGCTCCACCATTCGGCCGACACGCCGCAGGCGACTCACGATGTTCACATCCTCCATAATCGGATAGTCGCGGAAGCCCCCCACACGCATGAACGCCTCGCGTCGAACGACGATAACCGCATCGCCGAAGACGATACCGGCTCGGCGCAACACGTGACAGAGGGCGGCGACGAACATCTCGTGCGGCTCGCGGCCGAAGCGCACGCGAAAGTAGCCGCCGGCCACGCTCGGATCGCGCAGCGCCGACTCGATCGCGGCCAAGGCGTTCGACGGCAGGCGCACGTCGGCATGGAGGAAGACGAGTACGTCTCCTGTAGTCTGCGCCGCCCCGGCGTTCATCTGCGAGCCGCGGCCGCGGCGGGCGCTCACCACCGTCGCGGCCGGGCGGGCCAGGTCGAGCGTGCCATCGCTACTGCCGCCATCGGCGACGATCAGCTCGTAGGGAGCCAGCCGCTGGACGCGACGCAGCGTTTCCTCGATGGTAGAAGCCTCGTTCAGCGTAGGGATGACGACGGAGAAGCGCATAGCGTGGGCAACCCTGGCCTAGCGGCGGTCGATCCGCGACAATAAGTTTAGCAGAAGGAGCGCCGTTTGGAGACACTGACGACAACACCATCCGCTACGGGCATAACGCATAAGCCCTGGGGTCTGCCCGCTGTGCTGCTGGCGTTGCTGTTGCCGGTGCTGATCTGGGGCTCCTCTCTGGCTATCTCCCTAAGCTCGGATACGAGCGAGAAGCTGAGCACAGGCGATATCATCGTTGGCCTGGTGGTGACGATACTTGTTCTCGATGGTCTCTTTATCGGTCTCGCAACCGGGCTTTCCCTCTGGCGCTACAAGCTCGGCTGGGGGGAGCTGGGCTTCCGCCCATTCGACCGCAACTTCTGGTGGCTGCCGCCGGTGGCGGCCGTTGGGGCGTGGATCGCCGTCATCGCGTACATCGCGATACTGACAGCGTTTGGCGCAGAGGCGAAGCAAGGAGAGGTAGAGGAGCTGTTCGAGAGCCGCGCCGTGCTCCCGCTGGCCGGGGTGGCCATCGTCCTCGCTGCCCCGCTGGCCGAAGAGATCTTCTTCCGAGGCTTCATCTTCCCCGGCCTGCTGCGGCCGTTCGGCCTGGTGGGAGCGATGGTAATCAGCGGGTTCCTCTTCGGGCTGTTTCACGTAACCGGCCCGGAGTCCTTGGGCCTAGTGCTGCCCTTCGGCCTCGTCGGCATGCTGTTCGCCTGGCTCTACTACCGCACCGGCTCCCTCTGGGCCAGCATTGCCACGCATCTGCTCTTCAACCTGGTGAGCTTCTTCCTCCTCGCCCTCGCCTCGCTTATGGGAAACGGTTCGGCATGAGCGGCTCGGATACGTCCCCAGGCCGCATCGAGCAGACCTTCGCCCGTGCCCGCGATGATGGCCGGCTCGCCTTCATCGCCTATCTCACCGCCGGCTACCCCGAGCCGGACGCGACGCCCGCACTGGTAGAGGCGCTGATCGCCGGCGGCGTCGATGCCCTCGAGCTTGGGATCCCCTTCTCGGACCCGCTGGCGGACGGGCCCACCATCCAACGCTCCACCTTTCAGGCGCTACAGGGAGGGATGACGGCGGCCCGTTGTCTGGAATTGGTGAGGGAATTGCGTAACAAAGGGGTTGTGATCCCCATTATTCTTATGACATACTACAATCCTATCCTCGCCTACGGGCAGGATAGGTTTATACAGGACGCTGCCGCAGCCGGGATGGACGGGCTCATCGGCATCGACTTGCCGCCGGAGGAGGCGGAGGAGCTGGCGGCCCAATGCCGGGCCAACAGCGTGGATCTCATCCCCCTCCTGGCGCCAACTTCGACCGACGAGCGCATCGGCCTAGCCGTGCGACAAGCCTCCGGCTTCGTCTACTGCGTAAGCGTGGCCGGAGTGACCGGCGCTCGCAAGGCGTTGCCCTCCGAACTATGGGGGCTGCTCCAGCGAGTGCGGCGGCAGACGGAACTGCCGCTGGCCGTAGGCTTCGGCATCTCCCGCAGGGAGCACGTCGAAGCGCTACAAGGCCAGGCGGACGCCGCCATCGTCGGCAGCGCCATCATCGACGTCATCGAGGAGTCGCCTCGAGCGGAACGGGAAGCGAAGGTGAAGGAGTATGTGGAGGTGCTCACCGGCCGAAGAAAGGCCAGGAACTAGCGCCGCCCGCCTGCGGGGTCGCACAACCTCGCCTCGGGCACTGCCTGGCCCAACGGCCGGCGCTTATGTCTCTGGTCTCCCGGCTGGCGTCTTTGGACGCTAGCGCCGGAGCCCGGGAACGCGGGAGCACGGCCAATATGAGCATGCGCTGTCAAGGCATCCGTGGAGCCACTACCGTCGAGGCGAACAGCCCGGAGGCGATCCTAGAGGCCACCACGGAGCTATTGGCGGAGATGATGCGGGCCAACGACCTTCGGGTCGATGATGTGGCCAGCGCCTTCTTCACCACAACGCTCGACCTGAACGCCGAATTCCCCGCCGTCGCCGCACGGAGTCTAGGCTGGGACGACATCGCCCTCCTCTGCGGCCATGAGATGAACGTTCCCGGCAGCTTGCCCAGCTGCCTGCGCATCCTCCTCCACGTCAACACGGAGAAGGCGGCGTCCCAGTTGGTGCATGTGTACCTGCGGGGGGCTAGCGTTCTCCGCCCGGAACGGAACTATCAGCGAGACGAAACAACGGAGGCAACATCATCATGATGGTGATCATGAAGCAAGGCCACAGCCAACAAGAGATCGATGACGTCCTGCGCCGCCTGGAGGAGGTAGGCCTGAAGGGCCACACCATCGTCGGCGTCGAACGTACAGTCGTCGCAGTCGTGGGAAGCATCTACCCGGAGCTAGGCGATGAGCTGGAGACGATGTCCGGCGTGGGGAGTACCGTGCGCATCAGCGTTCCCCACAAGCTCGCCAGCCGCGAGATCAAGCCGGAGGACACCATCGTCAAAGTCGGGTCCGTAGAGATCGGTGCGGGCAAGACCGTGATCATCGCCGGCCCCTGCGCGGTGGAGAGCGAAGAGCAGATAATGGAGACGGCGCGAGCAGTGAAGGATGCAGGGGCGAATTTGCTGCGGGGCGGCGCGTTCAAGCCTCGCTCCTCGCCCTACAGCTTTCGCGGACTGGGGGAAGAAGGGCTGCGCCTGCTGGCGCAGGCGAGCAAGGAGACGGGCCTGCCTTTCATGACGGAAGTGATGTCCGTGCGCGAGGTGGACCTGGTAGCGAAGTACGCCGATGTGCTCCAGATCGGCACTCGCAACGCCCAGAACTTCATGCTGCTGGAGGAGGTGGGCAGGACTGGCAAGCCGGTGCTGCTCAAGCGAGGGCTGGCATCCCAAATCGAGGACTGGCTGCTGGCCGCCGAGTACATCTTGAACATCGGCAACCCAAACGTCATCCTCTGCGAGCGCGGCATTCGCACGTTCGAGACGGCAACGCGGAACACGTTCGACATCAACGCCATCCCGCTGGTGAAGCAGATCAGCCACCTGCCCATCGTCGCCGACCCGAGCCACGGCACGGGCAAGTGGACGCTGGTAGGGCCGGTATCCCTGGCCGCCATCGCTGCCGGCGCGGACGGCGTGATCCTGGAGGTACACCCGAACCCGGACCACGCCCTCTCCGACGGCGCCCAGTCGCTGAACTTCCGGCGCTTCCGCGAGCTTATGGAGCAGGCGCGCGTGGTGGCGGAAGCGGTAGATCGTCCGCTGCTGTCCGCCGCGACGGAGCCGACGCCCGCCTAAGCGCGAGGCTCAGATATCGCGCACATCAGGGGGCAGCCTGTAGGCTGCCCCCTTTGATATCGCGGCTGCTGCCCGTTCGCTCGTCCGGCCAGGCTGAAGGCCTGGCCTACCGTTCACTCATCCGGCCGGGCTGAAGGCCCAGCCTACCGTTCGCTCGTCCGCCGGGCTGAAGGCCCAGCCTACCGTTCACTTACCCAGCCGGGCTGAAGGCCTGACCTACCGTTCACTCATCCGGCCAGGCTGAAGGCCTGACCTGCCGTGGCCGGATAGGTGTGCCTCACCCGCCGTTCTGCTATCCTGTTCCCCAGAGGCCGTCTTCCATGCCGCATGACCTACGAGACTGAGCAAACCGCCCCTGCCTTCCAACTCCAGCTCCCCGTCTTCGAGGGGCCGCTGGACTTGCTCCTCTACCTCATCGACAAGCACGAGCTGGACATCACCGCCGTCTCGCTCGTCCAGGTGACCGACCAATACCTCTCCCACCTACACGCCGGCGAGCAGATCGACGCCACGGCCCTCGCCGAGTTCATCGCTATTGGCGCCCGGCTGCTCTTTCTGAAGTCGCGGGCGCTTCTGCCTCAGCCGTCAACCGACGATGACCCTGAGGAGGAGCTGGGCGAAGATTTGGTGCGACGGCTGCGGGAGTACCAACGGTTCAAGGAGGCCGCGAATACGCTACGGGAGATGGAGGAGCGCGGCCTCCGCGCCTACCCGCGGCTTGCGCCCGCCACCAACCTACCCCTTCCTACCGGCCTGGAAGGCGTCACCACCGATCTGCTGCTCAGCATCGTGCAGGAGGTGCTGACGCGCCAGGTGGAGGAGGAGCCGCAGGGCGTCATCGAGCGGCAGGAGGTGACCGTGGAGCAGAAAATCTCGGAGCTTTCGGAGAGCCTTCAGCGACACAAACGGCTCAGCTTCCGATCCTTCATCTCCGCCTGCCGGTCTCGCATCGAGGTCATCGTCGCGTTTCTGGCGGTGCTGGAGCTGATCAAAGGGCTGCGGCTGCGGGCGGAGCAGGACGAGGCGTTCGCCGATATCTCGCTGGTGGCGCTGGAAGTCGCGGCGGGGGACTAGGCGGCGCGGGCGCTCTTGCCGTCGGCGACCATCGTCCGGTTGCGACCGATGGCCTTCGCCAAGTACATCACACGGTCCGCCTGTCGAATGAGCGCGCTGGGCTCCTCCATCGTCTCGCTGTCCCATTCGGCCACGCCAAGGCTCACGGTTACGTGGACCGGTTCTCCATCGGTGGCTATGGCACTCTCGGCTAAGCGCCGGCGGAACCGCTCTGCGATGGTGGTGGCCTCCTTCGCTCCGGTAGAGGGCAACACGAAAAGGAACTCGTCGCCGCCGCACCGTCCCACCACGTCCACCTCACGACAGGTCTCCCGGGCAAGCTGAGCGACGTACCGAAGCGCATCGTCGCCGCCCGCGTGGCCCCACCCGTCGTTCACGCCCTTCAGGTGATCCATGTCAACCATGATCACGCTCAGCGGCTGCCCATAGCGGCGGGCGCGAGCGCACTCGGTCTCGATCGTCTCGTCAAGGAAGCGACGGTTGGGGATGCCGGTGAGGGAGTCAGTGCGGGCAAGGTGATGCTCAATCCCCATGCTCTGCTGGAGCTGCTCCCGTGATTCCTCCAGCTCCTGGTAGATCTGAATGCCTTTGATCGCGCTCGCCACCTGCGCCGTGAGCCCTTCCAGCAGCTCCACCTCCGAAGCGCCGAACCCCAGCGGCCGGTGCGACGCAAACGAGAGCGTACCCAGCACCTCCTCCTTCGCCAGCAGCGGGAAGGTGGCAACGGAGCGGATGAGGATGCTAACGAAAAAGTTCCGTCCGGATTCGGGGATCCGGTCGTCGTTCTGCGCATCGGGGAAGACCATGGGCCGGCGCGTCTTCAACACCTCGTCCCGCACAGGATCCGGACGGCTTCCCCCTCGCGTCCATTTGCCCCGCCGTTCTTCCATTCTCGGATGCAGCGAGTTGACGGAGCGCAGCTTGACGACGCCGTCCGAATCCACAATATCGATGGAAACGTAGTCGATGCCGGTGACGGCGGCGATGGTGCTGCCGATGCTGTTGAGCACGGTCTCCAAGTCCTCCGACTCGGACATGACGCGGGTGATATTGGCCAGCGCGTTCATCTGGAAGCGCTGCCGCTCCGCGCGGGACGAATCGATGCGGTGCTCCAAGATCAGCGCAAGGCCGGGAAGCGCCGCCTCGAGAAAGCGTGCTCGCGCGATGCCTAAGCCCTGAGGCCAGCACCCGCGCGCCACCAACATCTCCGCTGAGCGGTTGGGCACGGGGATCAAGACGG
>JACZYW010000112.1 GCA_022570885.1 Chloroflexota bacterium
AACAAGGCGGTGATCTATAAGCTGCTGTTCAAGGCAGCGGCTGAGACCTTGCTGACGATTGCAGCCGATCCCAAACACCTCGGTGCGCAGCTCGGGATAACCGCCGTACTCCACACCTGGGGTTCTGCCTTAACCCACCACCCGCACCTGCATTGCATCGTGCCCGGCGGCGGCTTGTCCATCGATGGCTCCCGTTGGGTGGCCTGTAAACCGGGCTTTTTCTTACCCGTGCGGGTGCTCTCGCGACTGTTCCGCCGGTTATTTCTCAAACAGCTCTGTGACGCTGATCAGGCCGGCAACCTGCAGTTCTTCGGTGAACACCAGGCACTCGCTGAGACCAGGACCTTCAACGATTGGCTGAAGCCATTGCGCCAGATCGAGTGGGTTGTCTATGCCAAGCGACCGTTCGCCGGACCCGAAGCCGTGCTCGCTTACCTCGCTCGCTACACCCATCGTGTGGCGATCGCCAACCGCCGTTTGATCGCCTGTGATGAGCGGGGTGTTACCTTCCAGTGGAAAGACTATCGCGTCAAAGAACGTGATCGCCACAAGACCATGACACTGACCACGGACGAGTTCATCCGGCGCTTTCTCATCCATGTCCTGCCGCGTGGCTTTCACCGCATCCGTCACTATGGATTATTCGCCAACAAAGGACGCGCCAACCACTTGGCTCGAGCGCACGAACTGCTGCAGATACCACCGGACTCAAGCGACGATAACGCCGATAACGAGCCCCGGGCTGCTTGTATTTACCTGTGTAAATCCTGTGGTGCGCCCATGCTCATCATCGAAACTCTCGACCCCGCTCACGCTGCCCGAGCACCACCCGTAAGCACGCCATGACCCGCACCAAACAGACGTTGGAAATCACTGTGAACGGTCGATACCGCACCGTCACGGCACCGCTTTGCCCAACACCGGGCCAAGACCGAAAATCGATGCTCAACTTCGTTCGACGAAGCCCTGCAAGAAGCCAGCGATGGGATTCGCGGCTTGCTCGATCAGGGGCGGCGCGGACGCCTGCGGGGGGGGGGGGGGGTCAGAGCCGACTGAGAGCAAAGGCGGCACGACTTCGACCCCCTATCCGACGCTCAGTCCGGCCGACAAGGCGGTCGCCCTTGCGGCCAACGCCACAGCCAGAGCAGAGAACGCCGTGGCGCTAGCCACAGCCGAGGCACGGGTGGAAGCAGCGCAGGCAGAATCCACAGCCGTATACAAAGAGCTGGCCGAAGTGGACGACTGGCTCAGAAATAACCCTGACTGGATCGTGATGTGCTACGACGTTGGGTTCTATGATGATAACGATCTTCTGCCACTGTACCTACCTACGGAGGCCGACAAGCTGGGATGTATAGATGAGTCGCTGCGGGGAATAGCGGACTTGGAGTACGATCCGCCCACACCGTAAAGCGTTCTGCAACGCCTGCACCCGCCCGCCGCCCACGCGAGGCGGCCCCTTCTCATGTCCTGCAACGTCGAGCGCGGTGTCCGTGCTCGCGCCTTTCTATCTGTGTGCATCTGTGCCCATCTGTGGCCATAACCCCTTCGACGCTCGCCACGGGGCACGCGGCCCGGCGCTATTCTATCTGTGTGAATCTGTGCCCATCTGTGGCTCATGATCCTTCGGCGCTATTCTATGGCCACCTGCACGTCGTCGCCCTCGATGCGCACCTCGTACTTGGGCTCGGAGTCTTCGGCGGGCGGGTCCTCCGCTTCGCCGGTGGTGACGTCGAACGTGCCGCCGTGCCAGGGGCAGGTGACGATGTTGCCGTCCAGCTCTCCCTCGCCCAACGGGCCGCCAGAGTGGGTGCACTCCCCGCCGATAGCGTAGATGGTGCCATCGACGTTGGCCAGGCAGATCTGGGTGTCGCTGTTCAGCTCAACGTGCTTGAGCTCGCCCGGCGCTACCTCGGACACCTTTGCGACGGTTACGAATTCAGCCATGATCCCTCCTTGCTACGATTCCTCTACAGATCGTCCCAGAACGTATCGATCAGCTCGTCCGGCAGGTCGAAGACGGCGTCGCCGGCGGGCGTTTTGAGCGGCTCCGTGCGCAGGAACGACGGCAGCTCGTCGGCGTCCCGGCCGAAGCCTGCGCGCAGGTTGAACTCGCGCTCCTCCTTCAGGCAGCGCCTCCCCAGCGCTATCCCGTCGTCCGCCGACCAGTCGACGCCGTGCTGGGCGCTGACGAACTTCGCCATGTCCTCTGCCGTGGGGTTGGAGAACTGGCAGAGCCCGGCCGAATCGACGGCCGCCTGGAGCAGCTGCTCCTGCTGCGATGCCTTCAGGTATGTCTCATCGGTCACGTCGCGGGCGGTGACCAGGCCGGCGGTGTGGTCGGCGCCCTGGGGGCTGGTCGCGTAGGTGATGCCCATCGCCTTCATCGTGCGAGGCTCCCAGGCGGGCAGGCCCATCCCCTTCACCACCGGCACGCGATCGATGCCGAAGTGGCGCGCGACCGCCACCGTGCCGTTGCCCAGCAGCCGGCCCAGCTCCGTGCCCCGCCGGATCTCGTCGAACAGGCCGAGCGCCGCCTCCCAGTCGCCGAAGCTGACCACGCCCGCCTCCATCGCGACACCGAAGGCGTTGCCGGTCTCGATCGTGTCGAGTCCCAGGTCATCGCAGAGGCGGTCCATCTGGGCGACGGCGTCCAGGTTGTCGATCTCCAGGTTCGAGCCCAGCAGCGTGATCGTCTCGAACTCTAGGGCGGTGGTGGTGTGCTCTCCCCGCTCGTCGTTGAAGAGGATGGCGCACTTGATGATGCAGCCAGCCATGCAGGGGAGCATCTTGCCGCCGCGCTCCGGCGCCAGCTCCGCGATGCGCTGGCCGCTGAGCCGCTCCGCCCCGGCGAAGGTGCCCAGCCGGTGGTTTCGCGTTGGCAGGCTGGAGATCTTGTCGCGGTTGACGAACCCAAGCACCCCTGCGGTGCCGTACGTCGCCATGTTCTGCGTCCTGGGATCCTCCAGCGTCGTCTTCGAGAAGCCGAGCACGAGCCGGCGGTAGCCGTCCTTATCGGCCGCCTCGACGTACTTCGTGCCCTCGTCGTCCACGACGATAGCCTTGAGGCGCTTGGCGCCCATGAGCGCGCCCAGGCCGCCGCGTGCCGCGTGCCGGGTGGGGCGGCCCTCCGGGTCGTTCACGGCGATAGACGCCGCCGTGAGTTGCGCCTCGCCCGCCGGGCCGATGCAGGCGACGGTGGTCGTGCGGAGCTTGCCGTCGAGCAGCCGGGCGACGGTGTCGTAGGTGCCGAGGCCGGCGAGGCCCGCCGGCGCCGGCTCCAGCCGCGCGCCTTCGCGGTCGATGCGCAGCACGCGCCAGCTATCGTCCGGTGGCGCGCCCTCGATGATGACCGCTTTGATGCCGAGTTTCGAGAGGCGATGGCCGAAGGTGCCACCCACGTTCGCCTCCTTGCAGCCGCCCATCAGCGGGCTCTTCCCGCCGAACGATGTCCGGCCCGAGGTGGTGGCGGCAGTGCCGCCCAGCAGCCCCGGCGCGAAGACCAGCTTGCTGCCAGGCCCCAAGGCATCGCCCTGGGGGTCAACTTCTCGCAGGATGATATGGGAGGTGAGCGCTCGCCCGCCCAGAAGGGCGTACTCCTCCGGCGGCTCCTCCCGCGAGACGGTGAGGTCGGTCAGGTTGACGCGGATGATGGAGGACACGTGAGGTGGCTTACCGTTCGCCGATGCTATCGCCGACGCGAATCGTGCCGTCGCTCAGGATTTCGCCGCGCAGGCCACCTCGGTGCACCAGGCCGGGCTTCACCTTCTCATTGGTCAGGCTGGCCAGGTGGTTGCACGGTTCGCAGAGGCGGATGCCGCGCATCGCCACCTCGCCGACGCGGAACTCCTTGCCGACCAGGTGGTTCAGGGCCACGCCGCGCGTGACGATGTTGCGCCGCGCGTCCTTGTACTCGATCTTCGTCCCGTAGTCGTGCTCCATCCCCTCGATCGCCTCCGCCTCGATGAGCGTGACCTCGCGGCCGCTGCCGGACGCCTTGGAGAAGGTGCCATCCTGCGCGAAGTAGCGGTCGCCCTCCAGACCCTTGCCGGCCACCGCGCGCACCTCGTCGATGGAGTTCATCGGCTCGCCGCCCTTGGCGGTGACGTTGATCGAGACTACGTTTCCTTGCAACATCGTTCCGCGCTCCTTTCCAGAAGTGAATACAGTATAAAAACTCTTCCGCAGGCCGCACAAGCTATCGGCGATTCCGCGCTATACTATTACCCATGTTCCGCATCATCCCGCATCGGGCGCTCATCGAGCCGAGGGCCAGTGTGGCCGGCGTTGAGGCGGCGGGCGATCGTGCCGTCGCTACCCTGCGCATCGAGGGGCTGCTGTGCAGCGCCTGCGCCACAAGCGTGCGTCGCCACCTCGAAGCGGTAGACGGAGTGCGCGACGCTCGGGTCGACCTGGAGCGCGGCGAGGCGCGGGTCGGCTACGACGCTGCCCGCACGGACCCGGCGTCGCTCATCGCCGCCGTCGACCGGGCGGTCGTGCTGCGGCCGGCGCGGCGGCTGCTGGCCGCCCTGGGCGGCCGCTCATGAAGATCGGCGCGCACGTCGGCGCATCGGGCGGCCTCACCACCGCGTTCGAGCGGGCGGCGGCGATCGGCGCGGAGACGATCCAGATCTTCGGCGCGCCGCCCCAGATGTGGCGACGCCGCAAGATCCGCCCCGATGAGTGCGAGGCGTTCCGCGTTGCCATGGCGGAGACTGGCATCGAGCCCGTCTTCCTCCACGGCCCCTACCTGATCAACCTGGCGACGGATAAGCCGGAGCAGCTTACCAAGTCCACGGATGCCCTATCCGAAGACCTCCGCCTCGCTTCGGCCATCGGCGCGAAAGGCGTCATCTTCCACGTGGGCTCGCACAAGGGAGCCGGCTTCGCCAAGAGGCTGCCCCAGATCAAGAAGGCGTTGAAGCAGGTGCTGAAGGACACGCCCGACGACGCCTGGATCATCTTGGAGAATAGCGCCGGCCAGGGCGGCAGCGTCGGCTCGAAGCTGGAGGAGCTCGCCGCCATCATCGCGGCGGTCGGCAGCGACCGGCTGAAGGTCTGCCTGGACACCGAGCACGCCTACGCCGCCGGCTACAACCTCGCTGACGGCGACGCCCTCGAAGAGACGATGGCGCTGTTCGATCGCGAGATTGGCCTGTCGCGGCTCGTCGCCGTCCACGCGAACGACTCCAAGATCGAGCTCGGTGGCGGCGTCGATCGACACGAGAACATCGGCGAGGGCCACATCGGCCGGGCGGGCTTCGAGGTGATCATGGCGCACCCGGCGTTCCGAGAGGTGCCGTTCCTGCTGGAGGTGCCCGGCCTCGAGAAGGAAGGGCCGGACAAGCCCAACGTCGATATCCTGCGGAAGATTCGGGCGAAGGTGGGGGCCGGCTAGCTGCTGGCTGCTTTCGCGGCTGTCTTGTCCGGCGAGGGCGCATGCACCCCGTAGCGCTCCTCCAGCAGATGGACGAAGGCCTGAGCCGCCCGGCTCAGCGGCCGGCTCTGCCGGTAGATGAGCGCGATCTCCCGTTGCGGCGTCTCCATCCCATCCACCCGTATCTGCCGTAGTTCGCCTCGCTGCACCTCCTGCTCGATGGCCACTCGCGGCAGCATAGCGACGCCCAGCCCCTCCTCCACCATCTTCTTCGTCGCCTCCATGTTGTCCAGCTCCATCATCGGCGTGACGAGCGCGCCCGCCTTTCGCAGGGCGTCGTGTACCAGTGTGTAGTAGCTGGAGCCTCGATTAAACATGATGAGCGGCTGCTGGCTCACCTCCTCGGGAGTGGCGGCGCCTCGCTTGGCGAAGGGATGCTCGGGCGAGGTGACCAGGACCACCTCCTCTTGATAGAGCGGTACCGTGACCACCTCAGGGTGGCTGATCGTACGCTCCAGCCCCACGTGCACCTCGTCCGCCAGCACCATCTGGACGATCTGGTCCGAATATTCGGTGCGCACGGTAACATCGAGTCCCGGATAGCGCGACCGGAACTCCTTGACCAGCGCCGGGAGGACGTAGGTGCTGATGGTGGGCGCGGCTCCTAGCCGCAGCGTGCCCAGCTCAAGCTGGCGCAACGATTGTACCGCGTCGCGGCCGTCCTGGAGCGCCTTGAGCACTCGCTGGACGTGGGGCAGAAACGATGCCCCTATCTCGGTCAGGCCGACGCCGCGTCCGTTGCGCTCGAAGAGCGTCTCCTGCATGTCGCGCTCCAGCCCTTGGATGCGGGCCGTCACCGAGGGCTGGGTTAGCCCCAACTCCTCCGCCGCGCGACTGAAGCTGCGGTGCGCGGCCACCTGCACGAACGCTTCTAGCTGTCCGAGGTCCAGGGCTATCCTCCTCTATCGAACACGTCTATACCAAGCTGGCTCAGTATAGCATGAGCCCGGCTCGACCGTCGATGCGGCGAACGGGTATACTTGAAGAGATGAGAAACGCTGATGCCCAAAGGTAAGCCCCCGCGCAGCCGGCGCAAGAGAGGCCGCCGCCCGGTGGCGCCAGTTGCGGGCGCTGCGCCGCCCTCGCGGCCAGTTGCGGCCCCTGTCGCGGCAACGACGGCCGGCGTCGCGCCGCAGCCACGCGAGGCCTCCGCGCCTCGCTTCTCGGCTCGCGACTACGGCTACGTGCGACGGGAGATTCGGCGCATCCTTCTGCTGGCCACCGCCATCATCATTGTGATCGTCGTCCTCTCCTTCTTCCTGCCGTAGCCAAGCGTCAGCGGACGCGGCCCATCGCGACGGCCACACCGATCGCCAGCGCGATCAGGCCACCGAGATCGATCGTAATGATGTCACCGATGCCGACGCCTTTCCAGGCTGAGGCGAGGATGGCGCCGCGGACGAGGTACGCCACCACCACTCCGGTGGCTGCCAGCGCCTGGAGCGGCGGGCCGGCCTTTCGATTGGTAGCCTGGCTCACCGCCTCGCCCACGGCGTAGCCCACGCCTAGCCCCGCCAGCAGGCCGAGGAAGAAGATGCCCCTGAACGGGACGAATACGCCCCAGAGGCCACCCACCGCCAGGCCTGCGACAAGGGCTGCTCCTGCGCCCCGCGCGAGGTAGGCCACGGAGATGTGGTACATCGGCAGCCGGCGGATGTTCGCGCACTCGCGACAGCGAGCGCCTATTGGCGTCTGGTAGAGGCAGCGCGGGCAGATGGACTTGCCGCACTTGCTGCAGGCCAGACCGGTCTCGACGGACGGGTGTGCTTCGCACTGCATGACGATGCTGGGCCGTAGCGGCCTGTCTCAAGCCTACCACGCCTGCACGTCAGATCGAGCAGGAGCGCTTGGATACGGCCGGACTCAGTGATGGCCCCTATACAGAAACTTGCCGCCGGGCCGATACCTATGTGCATACATGTGTACGTATGCGTTATGAGGGACAGGATGCTCTCCTAAACCCGTAGCGTAGCGACGGGACAATGAAGACGCAACGGAAGCGCCTTCGGAGTATCAAGCAAGGATGGCTAAGATGCTGAGAATATCTCTCGAAGAACAGGCGGCAGCCCTGTTGATCGCTGCCCCAACCGGCTTGAACCCGCTGAAGATCGGCAGACCCCGCTGGGCGGGAGTGCTAAGTGCTCTCTCGCGGCGGGCGACGTTTCGGGTGGGAGCGCGGCTTCTTCCCTATGTTGTCCTGGGCGCTCTCATCGGCGTTGCCTTGCTCGTCGCAGCGGCGACCGCGCCCTCTCTGTTCGGCTACCACACCTACATCGTCCACGGCGGCAGCATGGGCGATGGTCTGCTTCAAGGCAGCGTTGCGGTGAGCAAGGCCACCAGCGCGCAGGAGCTCAGCATCGGCGACATTGTTGCTCGCCGCGCATCTCCGGACTCCCCGGTTGTCCTCCATCGCATTGTCGATATCGATGTCGTTGACGGCCAGCGCTTTTTCGTCACTCAGGGCGACGCTAATGAGACACCCGATCCTGACATGGTGGCGTTCGAGGGCACGGGCGATCGGGTGGTCTACAGCATCCCGTTCGTCGGCTACCTGCTGGACTATGCTAGCGGTGGGAAAGGACTGTTGCTGCTCATTGTGTCGCCACTAGCCCTTCTTATGGTCATGTACCTCCGCGAGAAGTGGAGCTCCTGGCGGACGCAGAGTGGCGCCGTCGCGGGGGAGAGGCCGTTCTCGCGCGCCGCCACGCTTCTGTCAACGATCGAACAGGAGTATCCCGACGCCGTGTAACGTGCCGTCGCGTCTAGCGCGCCTTCTCTGCCGCTCGCTCGCGGCCCAGGCGCAGTAGCGCTTCGATCGATTCGTCGGGCAAGGGGGAGACCATCCCGCCGGGGAACGGCTCGTCCTCTC
>JACZYW010000113.1 GCA_022570885.1 Chloroflexota bacterium
GGCGGGGGCGCTGGACCTGGAGGACGGGCTGCGGCTGGTGGCGGAGCGGGGCCGGCTGATGCAGCAGGCAGGGCAGCGCACGCCCGGCGTCATGGCCGCCCTCCTGGGGCTGGACGAGGATGCGGGCGCCGAGATCTGCCGCGAAACCGGCGCCGAACTCTGCAACCTCAACGCACCCGGCCAGCTCGTCGTCGGCGGCGCGGCGCAGGACGTCGAGGCGGCGATGCGGCTGGCGCTGGAGCGAGGCGCGCGCCGGGGCGTGCTCCTCAAGGTCAGCGCCGCCTTCCACACCTCCCACATGGCATCGGCCGCCGAGGAGATGGCCCGCGCGGTGGCCGGCACGGCGATGCGCGACCCGCAGGTGCCGATCATCGCCAACACGACGGCCGAGCCGCTCACCACAGCCGCAGCACTGCGCGACGAACTCGTCGAGCAGCTCACGAAACCCGTGCAGTGGCAGCGCTCCGTGGAGGAGCTGCGGTCGCAGCGAGTGACCGGCGTCATCGAGTTCGGGCCGGGCCGGGTGCTCACCGGGCTCGTCCGCCGCATCGATCGCTCCCTGGCGATACGCAACGTCACAGACCTGGCGAGCGCCCGCTCGCAGGCGACGCCGCCTTGACGACGGCCCTCGCGCTCTCCATCATGAAGACGATATGTTCGACCTGAACGAAAAAGTGGCGCTGGTCACCGGCGGCTCGCGGGGGATCGGACGCGCCATCGCCCTCGCCCTGGCGGAGCGCGGCGCCCGCGTGGCGGTCAACTACGTCGCGAACGCCGAGGCAGCCGCGGCGGTGGTGGAGGAGATCGCCGGCGCCGGCGGCCAGGCGATCGCGATCCAGGGCGACGTCTCGCAGGCTGAAGACGCCAAGCGCCTGGTGAACGAGACGCTGGCTCAATTCGATGGGCTGCACATCCTGGTCAACAACGCCGGCCTCACCAAAGACGATCTGCTGCTGCGCATGTCGGAAGAGGCGTGGGACCGTGTGATGGAGGTCGACCTGCGCGGCGCCTTCCTCTGCACCAAGGCCGCCATTCGACCGCTGATCCGCCAGCGCTGGGGCCGCATCATCAACATCGCCAGCGTGGCCGGCATGGTGGGCAACGCCGGGCAGGCGAACTACGCCGCCGCCAAAGCGGGACTGATCGGTTTTACGAAGGCCATAGCGAAGGAGGTCGCCTCTCGCAAAGTGACGGCCAACGCCATCGCCCCCGGCCTGGTGCGAACCGCGATGACCGCCGACCTCACCGAGGCGCAAGAGACGGCCGTCCTCCAGCTCGTGCCGCTCGGACGGATGGCCACGCCGGAGGAGATCGCGCCCGCGGTCGTCTTCTTAGCATCGGAGGAGGCAGCCTACATCACAGGCCACGTCCTGGCCATCGATGGTGGGTTGGTGATGCACTAATGGCTGGGGGAGGACGCCGGCGCGGGCGGACCGCCGCCTTCCAAGCGCTCTACGAGGCGGACACCTCTCGGCACACGTCGCCGGAGGCGCTCGAACGGATCGTCGCGCGGGAGCGGCTGTCCCCCGAGACAGCGGGCTTCGCTCAGGACTTGATCCAAGGGGTGCTGGCACAGCAAGATGAGATCGACAAGATGATCGCTCGGACAGCGACAGCCTGGCCGGTGGAGCAGCTCTCCGCAGTGGACCGCAACATCCTGCGGCTTGCTATCCGCGAAATGCTAGGCGATAATGGGTCGCCGGTCGCGGTCGCTATCAACGAGGCCGTCGAGCTGGCCAAGCGATTCGGCAGCGATACGTCAGCGAAGTTTGTTAACGGTGTCCTAGGTTCTATCCAGCGGGAACGTGACGACACGGTCACAGATAAGCCTGCTGGGGGAAGGAGACGAGCAGGTGGCAACGGTCTTTGAACGAGTACGGAAGCTCATAGTCGAACAGCTTGGCGTTGAAGAGGAGCAGGTCGTGCCCAGCGCGTCCTTCGTCGATGACCTCAACGCCGACTCCCTAGACTTGGTCGAACTGATCATGTCTATGGAGGAAGAGTTCAGCAAGGACGGCAACACGCTGGAGATCTCCGACGAAGACGCGGAGAAGATCCTGACGGTGCAGGACAGCGTCGACTACTTGAAGGACCTGGGGCAGGAGGACGGATAGGCGTTAGCCTCCGCCTCCTCCGTAGCGTCGCTATCGAGCGGAGCCCGGCGCGGCGTTCTACTCACCAAGGCGGCCACCACACACCATGGACTTCTTTGGCGTCGGCCTTCCAGAACTCATCGTCATCCTGGTGCTCATCCTCATCGTGGTGGGCCCTACCCGTCTGCCGGAGATGGCCGTTCGCCTTGCCCGCTTCATTCGCACCGCCCGCAGCTACGCCTCTGCTGTTACGAGCGAGTTCACCGAGACGCTGCAGGAGCTGGAAAAAGACTACGATGAGATAAAGGGCGAGTGGAAGGAGATCGGCGAAGGGTTGGATGAGACCGCCCGCGCCGTCGGCGAGGATCTGAAAGCGGCCGATCACGACGCCCGCGAGGCGCTGGATGAGGCCAAGAGCGCCGCGGAAGGTCCGCCAACATCCACCCCGCCAGCTCCCTAGCGCGCCCGAACGATGGCCGTCCAACCCCCTACTGAAGCGACCTCGGGGGACCCTCCACCCGAGGAATCACCGCAAGGCACGAAGGCGCTCACTATCCTGGAGCACCTGCGCGAGCTGCGCTATCGCGTGATGGTAGCAGGGGGAGCGGTGGTGCTGGGCATCCTCGTCTCCTTCTGGCCACTCACCGGCTACTTCATCGACTTCCTTGCAGAGCCAGGCCGACAACAGGTGGACGACTTTACACTCATCTTCACAGAGCCACTGGAGTACTGGAGCTCCTACTTTCGCGTCTCTCTCCTGTTGGGCATCACCCTCGCCATGCCGGTCATCGTCTACCAGATGCTGGCCTTCGTTTCTCCAGGGCTGAACAAGGATGAGCGACGCTGGCTCTACCCAATCGTCATCGGAGCGTCGCTGGCCTTCGTCGCCGGCGGTGCGTTCGCCTACTACATCGAGCTGCCGCCCGCGCTACGCTTCTTGGTGAACGAACCGAGCAACATCACGGAAGACATCCAGCCGTTCATCAGGATCAAGAGTTACATCGATTTCGTCACGAGGATGATCCTGGTGACGGGCCTCGTCTTCGAGTTGCCGTTGGTGGTGATGGGGCTGGCGAAGCTGGGCTTAGTCACGTCACGCAAGCTGTTGGGCTGGTGGCGCTATGCAATCGTCATCGCCTTCCTCGCCGCGGCAGTGGTCACGCCCTCGATCGATCCGATCACGCAGTCGCTGGTGGCGGGGCCGATGATCATCCTCTACTTCGTCGGCATCGCGCTGGCCCGGCTGGTAGAGGGCAGTCCGATCATACGACGATGATCCGTGTACGCGCCTACGCCGATTGACCGCAATTTCGGCCCATGGTATCATCACGCTAAAGCTGGTGAGGTACGCAGCTGAAGTCGCAATCAGGCAGTTCGCTCTTCACAGGTCTCGCCGTCGGCTTCTTCAGCGGACTCACGGGAGCCGGAGGCGGCGCGATCATGGTGCCGCTGTTGACGGGGGTGCGCAAGCTACCTCAGCACCTGGCCCACGGAACGTCCCTCGCCATCATTGCATTCGTTGCTACTGCTGCGCTGGCCGGATACTGGTTGTCCGGCAACGTCGATTGGAGCCTGGCGATCTGGATCGCTACCGGTAGTGTGTTTGGCGCCTACCTGGGTGCCGTGACCATGGCGCGGATTCCAGCGCGGTCGCTGCGCGCCATCTTCGGTCTGTTCCTCCTCGTCGTGGCCATTCGCATGCTCATCACTTAGAGCTCGTGGAAGAGATACTGGCATCCATCGCCATCGGACTCCTCGCCGGCTTCGCCGCGGGGATGCTCGGCATCGGCGGAGGCTCGATCTACGTGCCGACCTTGGTGCTCCTGATGAACGAGCCGCAGCACATCGCCCAGGGCGCGTCGCTGGCCGCGATCGTTGCCACCGCCCTCGTCGGCGGCCTCACGCACCTACGACGAGGGAACGTGGATCTGCCGACGGTAGCTTGGGTGGCGCCGGTTGCGGTCGTCGCCGCATTCGGCGCGGCGTTGCTGGCCGACATGCTGGACCCGACCGTGCTGCGACGCATCTTCGCCGCTGTATTTATCTACTTCGCGCTGACCATGATCGTGGGAGCTGTGCGCGGAGAGCGTGTATCGGAGAGTGAGGGCCGCTAACATGGAAGAGCAGGCAACAGCCCTGGACGAGCTAGCCGAGCAGATCGCGGTCTGCCCGAACTGCAGCCTGGCGAAGACGCGCACCCGCGCCGTGCCGGGCGAAGGCGATCCCAACGCCGACATCGTCTTCATCGGCGAAGGGCCGGGCTTCAACGAAGACCAGCAGGCGCGGCCCTTTGTGGGGCAGGCGGGCAAGTTCCTGGACGAGCTGCTCTCGTCCATCGGCCTGCGACGGGAGGAGGTCTACATCGGCAACGTGATCAAGTGCCGCCCGCCGGGCAACCGCGACCCTCAGCCCGGCGAGATCGACGCCTGCGCGCCCTGGCTCGACCAGCAGCTCGAGATCATCGCGCCGCGAGTGATCGTCACCCTCGGCCGGTTCTCGATGAAGCGCTACTTCCCCGGCCAGACCATCGGCCACATCCACGGCCAGGCGCGCAAGATCGATGGCGTCACCGTGGTACCGATGTACCACCCGGCGGCGGCGCTCCACCAGGCCAGCCTGCGCAGCACAATCGAGCAGGACTTCAAGAAGATCCCCGCTATCCTGGAGCAGGCGCTCAAGGAAGAGCCGAAGTCACGCGAACCACAAGTAACGCAGATGCAGCTATTGTGAGGAACCATGCCTAAAAAGAAGCTCAAAGTAATCCCCCTAGGCGGTCTCGGCGAGATCGGCAAGAACATGATGCTGTTGCAGTACGGCGATGACGTGATCGCCGTCGACGCGGGCCTCATGTTTCCAGAGGCGGAGATGCTCGGCATCGACCTCGTGATCCCGGACATCGGCTACGTGCTCGATGGCCCGCAGAAGCTTCTCGCGATCTTCCTTACCCACGGCCACGAAGACCACATCGGTGCCCTGACCTACATCCTGCACCAGGTGAACGTCCCGGTGTACTGCACGACGCTGACGAAGGGGCTGGTCACGGTGAAGCTGAGGGAGGCCGGGATGCTGAAGGAGAGCGACATCCGCCTCCTGCATCCAGGCGAGGTCGCGCACGAGGGCCCGTTCGAGGTGCAACCCTTCACCGTCGCCCATAGCGTCCCCGACTCCACCGGACTCGCCATCCGCACGCCCGTCGGCATCGTCGTCCACACCGGCGACTTTAAGCTGGACCACACGCCGGTGATGGGGCAGTCCACCGACCTGGCAAAGCTGGCCGAGCTGGGCAGCGAGGGGGTGCTGCTGCTCCTGGCCGACTCCACCTACGCCGAGATCCCCGGCTACACGCCATCCGAGAAGGTGGTGGGTGAAGCGCTTCTGCAGATTATGTCAACTGCGACCGGCCGCGTCATCGTCACCACATTCGCCTCCCTCATCGCCCGCGTCCAGCTAGTGATCGACGCCGCCGCCGCGCACGACCGCCGCGTCTTCGTCACCGGCCGCAGCATGATCAACAACGTCAAGATGGCCACGGACCTGGGCTACCTGAAGATCCCCAAAGGGATGATGGTGAACGTGCGAGAGCTGGACCGCATCCCACACGAGAAGCTGGCGATCATCACCACCGGCAGCCAGGGCGAGCCTACCTCCGCGCTCACCCGCATGGCGAACCAGGACCACCAGCACATCAAGATCGTCCCCGGCGACACCGTGATCCTCTCCGCCAGCGCGGTCCCCGGCAACGAATCGCTCGTCGACCGCACCATCGATAACCTCTTTCGGCTGGGCGCTCGCGTCCTCTACAACCGCATCGCCAACGTGCACGTGCGCGGCCACGCCGCCCAGGAGGAGCTGAAGATCGTCCACTCCCTCGTGCGGCCACAGTACTTCGTCCCGATCCACGGCGAGTATCGCCACCTGGTGCTGCACGCAGAGCTCGCCCAGTCCCTCGGCATGCCCGAGAAGAACATCTTCGTCCTTACCGACGGCGATGTGCTGGAGCTGGACAAGGAGAACGCGCGCATCAGCGGCCAGGTGCCCGCCGACTACGTGTACGTCGACGGCTTGGGCGTCGGCGATATCGACCACGTGATCCTGCGCGACCGCCACCACCTCGCCTCCGACGGCATGGTGGTAATCATCGTGGCCATCGAGAAGAAGACCGGGCGGCTGGTGGGCCAGCCGGAGGTCGTCTCCCGCGGCTTCGTGGACATCGATGAGTCGGAGGAGCTGCTGCAACGCACGCGGGAGATGGTCGTCACGGCGCTCCAAGGCGACGACCACATCGCCGAGTGGGGCGTGGTGAACACGCAAATAAAGGACGCCATCGCCCAGTTCCTCTACGACGAGACCCATCGCCGGCCCATGGTACTGCCGGTCAGCGTCGAGGTGTAGGGAGGGCCGGAGGCTCGGCTCTCACGCCCGTCCCCTCTCCCCTTGGGAGAGGGGTGACCGCCAGGTCGGGGTGAGGGCAATCGAGACCCACCGCCGGCCCATGGTGCTGCCGGTCAGCGTGGAGGTGTAGGCGGCTAACCCCTGCCGCCCGCGATCAGACTGCTCTCCGGCAGCCGAAGCAGGCGCAACATCGCGACGATGCCGATAGCCGGGCCGAGCGCCAGCGGCGCGAACGTCCACTCCCAACCGATCGAATCTCTCAAGATTGGCACCAGCCAGATGGTGACCACGGTAAGGCTGAATCCAACGGCTAGCTGCAGGGTGAGCGCAGTCCCGACGTAGAGCTGGTCCGCCACCTCGCTCACAATCGTCGAGAACTGGGCGGAGTCCGCCACCACCGCGATCCCCCAGACAAGACCGACGAGAAGCACGACCCAGAACGGGCCGCCATACACCGCGCCAATCAAGATGGCGCACCCTCCAGACACGGCCATAGCAGCGGCCGTGGTGCGCGTCCTGCCCCAGCGGTCACCCAGGACTCCGCCAAGCCAGCAGCCAACCGCGCCGATGCCGATGACGGCGAAGGTGCCGAGAGCGGCAGCGCGCTGCGTGTCGGTATGCCCGGCGCTGACCAGGCTATCGCCGAAGAAGGCGAGAAACCAGGCCCACATCGCATAGAGCTCCCACATGTGGCCGAAATAGCCGATGGATGCCAGCCGGACGCCTCGATTAGCGAAGACGTGGCCGATCTGACGCGGGTCGAACGTCGCCTGCGGAAACGGAAACGGGCCATCCCGGACTGCAAGAAGGGTCAGCGACGCGCCCGCGAGTGTGAGCACCGAGGTGGCGAGGATGACCTCCCGCCAGCCAAGCGCCGCGACGCCGTTCACCAGATGCGGCGCAGCCGAGCCGATCGTGAGACCCCCCACCATCACGCCTAGCGCCATGCCACGGCCACGCTGGTACCAGGTAGACATGCTCTTCAGGAGCACCGGATAGACGCCTGCCAGACAGACTCCGGTCAAGAAGCGGAGCGGAATGGCTAGCTCAGGACCATCCGCAAGAACGATGAGCCCATTCACCAGCGCCGCGCCGACGGCGGAGAGCCAGAGCACGGTTCGGGCGGGGTAGATGTCCGCGAGGTTGAAGAACGCCGAGCCGAGCGCGCCGACGACGAATCCGATCTGAACGGCTATCGTAAGGAACGACGCTTCCGTCGTACTCAGATGCCAGTCCTCTCGCAGCTGTGGAATCACGGCTGACGCCGAGAACCAGGTCGTCATCGTCAACACCATGACGGCCGTCATGATCGCGAGCGCCGTCCGTTGACCGGGGACGCGCGCCCGTTCGTCCGCTGCTGCTACCAAGGTCATGGCGTTTGGGGCTCCATATCGCACCGAACGTCAACGTACCACAGGCGACTCTCGATGGCGAAAGAGCCAGTAACTGCTCACCTGCCTACGCACTATGTCCCAACACTGGTCGCCGCGACCGTTCCCTGCTATACTATGTCGAGAGTCCGCCTCTGGGCGGGCCGGCGGGTTGGCACGGGCGCGACGAGGAGACTGTGGCTAGAGTACGTTCGCGACCCCGCTCCCGGGTCGGCGCCTCAGCGCGCCAGGGCCCGTCACGGCCGAGTGTCGGCCGGCGACGCCGGCGCTCTTCGCCCCTCAGCTCCGCGGGCGGCCTGCTCTTCCGGCTAGAGACAGCCGGCATTGCGCTGCTCGTGCTCGCCCTGATCGCCGTCCCTTGGCTGATACCGGCCACCCGCGGCGTCACCG
>JACZYW010000114.1 GCA_022570885.1 Chloroflexota bacterium
CGCCGGAATTGGAAGAGCAACTCTTCGAGTGCCTGGGCTGCGGCGCGTGCAAGGCCAACTGCTTCCCGGCTATCCCCACGGTCGACCTGATTCGGGCCGCGCGCCGGCAATACCTGGAGCGCGTGGGCCGGGGGCCGTTGCATCGGTTGCTGTTTAACCACCTGCTCCCGCACCCGAAGCGCCGGTTGCCGACGTTGTGCAGCCTGAGCGACCGGGGCAGCGATTAGGCCGTGGCCGGCTCGATCACGGGTACGTAAGGCTAGCCGTCGCAATCGCGGTCGCGGCCTCCGTAGCGGTCGGCGCGACTCTGCTGGGAGGAAACGCGTCAAGCCCGTCGATCGTGCGCTGCGCGGACAGCAATTGCGAATCCTTGGAGACGCAATACCAGAGCTTCGGCTGGCCCATACCGTGGAGAACAGACGCGCCCCCTGGCGAGGTAGCAAGGCTGCTTCGCGACAGCCGTCACGGCCGTCCGCTCGGAATGGGCATCACCTCGGATGGCATCAGCCGGTACGCGCTCGGCGCCACGGTAGGACTCTGGTTCGCTGCCGCCTTCGGAGCGCTGGTGCTGATCGATGCGCTCATTAGCAGGCGCTGGCGTCGATCAGGCCTCCTACCGCGGCTGGCGACCGCCTTCATTGTAGCGCTCGGCGTGGCCGCCGTGGCGGTCATCTTAGGGGCACTGAGAACGAGCGAGGCCTCGTGTCTGAACGCGGCCTGCGAGAGCGCCGGCTGGCCTATCGAGTGGAAGACCAGCCCCTGGCCGGGCCGTGAGCCGTCTAGCGCCAACATGATAGAGGGCTACTGGTACCTGGTACGCCCCTTCAACATGCTAGGCTTCTCTCCACTCTACCTGGGAATTACCTTTGTCTTCTGGTTCATCGTCGCAGCCTGCGCGGAAGTCTTCCTCTTCATCGTTTGGCAAGCTCGGAGCACGATCACCGCCCTCACCAGCGACGAGCGCGAAGGCCAGGCTTAAGCCTGGCCTTCGGAAAGGACAGGAATGCCTGAGCTCCCTGAAGTCGAGACGCTAGCGCGGGACCTGCGGGCGGCCGTCGTCGGCCGCACGATCACCGACGCCTGGGTCGCGCCGGACGCGCCGCGGCTGGTGCAGGCGATGCCTGTCGAGACGTTCACCTCCGGCCTGCGCGGGAGGCGCATCGAGGAGATCGGCCGGCGCGGCAAGTACCTGCTCATCAAGCTCGATCGTGACCTATGGTGGCTGCTGCACCGGCGCATGTCGGGCAACGTCATCCATCGCCCCGCCGATGCGCCCGACGAACGCTACCTGCGCGCCCGCTTCCGCCTGGACGACGGCAGCGAGCTGCGCTTCGTCGACCTGCGCAAGTTCGGCACGATGTGGCTCACCGACGACCCGCAGGCGGTCGTCGCGAAGCTCGGGCCGGAGCCTCTGGACGAGGCGTTCACCGCCGAGGTGCTCGCCGCCGCTCTCGCCAAGCGCTCGGCGCCGGTGAAGGCGGTGCTCATGGATCAGCACGCTATCGCCGGGCTGGGCAACCTCTACGCCGACGAGGCGCTCCACTACGCGGGCATCCACCCGCTCCGGCCCGCCCAGAGCCTCTCGACGGAGGAGGTGGCGCGGCTGCGCGACGGCATCGTGCGGGCGCTGGAGCAGGGGCTGGCGAACCTGGGGAGCAGCATGGGCGGCTCGGACGGCGAGGAGGTGAGCCTGCGCGACCACGTGAACCTGAACGGCGAGCCGGGCTCGAATCAAGAGTACCTCGTCGCCTACGGGCGCGAGGGCCGTCCGTGCCGTAGCTGCGGCGCCGCCATCGAGCGGCTCAAGCTCTCGAATCGCAGCGCCCACTTCTGCCCGCGCTGCCAGCCGGCGGGCGGGCGGGCGAAGAGGAAGCGAGCGAAGGCCAAGTAGCCGCGATGAGCACCGCCCACACCGCCCTCGACGCGATCACCGACGTGCCCGGCATCAAGGTGGGCCACTGGACGAACCGGCGCGCCGCCACCGGCTGCACCGTCGTGCTCTGCGCGGAGGGCGCGGTCGGCGGCGTCGACGTGCGAGGCGGCGCGCCCGGCACACGCGAGACCGACCTGCTCCGCCCCGGCCGGCTGGTCGACCGCGTACACGCCGTCGTGCTGGCCGGAGGCTCCGCCTTCGGCCTCGACGCGGCCTCCGGCGTCATGCGCTACCTGGAGGAGCAGGGCGTGGGCTACGCGTACAGCGACAGCCACGTGCCCATCGTGCCCGCAGCCATCCTCTTCGACCTGGGCATCGGCTCGTCCCGCGTCCGCCCGACGGCAGACTCCGGCTACAAAGCGGCGCAGCGGGCGAAGGGCGGCGCAGTGGCGCAGGGGAGCGTGGGCGCGGGCACGGGCGCGACGGTCGCGAAGGCGGCAGGCATGGAGCGCTGCCTCAAGGGCGGCTTGGGTACCGCCTGCGAGGCGGGAGCCGGTGGCCTGCTCGTCGGCGCGCTGGCCGCCGTCAACGCCGGCGGCGACATCATCGACCCCGACCGTGGGCGCGTCATCGCCGCGCCGCGGGCGGACGGTGGCGGCTTCCAGGACGGCTGGGAGCTGATCCGCTCCGGCCGGGCGGCCGGGCCGGAGGCGGGCGAGAACACGACGCTCATGGTCGTCGCGACCAACGCCCGCCTGGGCAAGGAGTGGACGAACCGGCTCGCCTCCATCGCCCAGGACGGCTGCGCCCGCGCCGTTCGGCCGGCTCACACGATGGGCGACGGCGACATCGTCTTCGTCCTGGCGACAGGCGAGCTAGCGGTCGACGAGCCGGCGGCCTATCGCGCGCTGGAGGCGATGACCGTGCGCGCCGTCGAGCGCGCGATCGTGCGTGGCGTGCTCTCCGCGACCGGCCTCGCGGGGGTACCGTCGGCCCAGGAGTGGACGGCGCAGTCGATAGGGTGAACGAACGCCTGGCGGGGCACCTGCACCTGTCACCAACCCCCGTAGGACAGGCCTTCAGCCTGTCGAGCGCCAGCCGTCTGTAGGACAGGCCTTCGCCTGTCGGTGCACCCGCCATCTGTAGGACAGGCCTTCAGCCTGTCGAGTCGAGCGCCAGCCGTCTGTAGGACAGGCCTTTAGCCTGTCGCTGTCGGGCTGAAGCCCGACCTACAGCAACCACCTTCACCCTTCGCAGGCAGGGTTCGTGTTCGCGAACGCCCACTCGAGCAGCATCGTAGCGTCGGCGTAGTGATCCCACGCCCCCAGCACCGATACGATCAGCCGCCGGCCGTCTCGTTCCGCTGCCGCCACGATGGTCTGGCCCGCGTCCGCTGTATAGCCCGTCTTCACGCCCAGCGTGCCGGAGTAGTTATAGAGCAGCTTGTTGCCGTTCCAGAGCTGCGGCCCGTCCCAGGCCGGCTGGTACGTTTCGGTCGCGACGATCTCAGCGAGCGCAGGCTGCGCCAGCAGCGCGCGGCCCAGCATGGCCATATCGTAAGCGGTCGTGTAGTGGTCCAGATCGTCAAGCCCGTGCGGATTGGCGAAGCGCGTGTTGACCAGCCCCAGCTCGTCCACCTTGTCGTTCATCATCTCGGCGAACGCGGGCACCGAGCCCGCCACGTGCTCGGCGATGGCGATGCCGGCGTCGTTGCCAGAGGGGAGGATCAGGCCATAGAGGAGATCGCGCATGCTCAGCCGCTGCCCCGGCTTGAGCCCCATCACGGACGACCCTGACGAAGACGCCAGCAGGGCGCTGTTCACGCGCACAGTCACCATCTCCGACAGTGGAGTTTGCTCGACGGCGACCAACGCCGTGGCGATCTTCGTCAGGCTGGCGGGCGCCAGACGCTGGTGGGCGTCCTCGGCGTAGAGCAGCGCCCCGCACGGCAGATCGATGACCGCCGCCGTCCGGCCCGTGATCTTCGGCGGGGCCACCTCGCCCGCGAACCACGAGCCTGGCGCGGCGGGCAAGACTTCGCTGCTGAGGGGCGTCGGGCATTCGGCGTCGGCGGTGCCGACAGCGCATCCAGCCGAGACCTCCGACGGCGCGGCATCGCCATCGAACAGGCGAGGGCGCACGAGCAGCACCCCGACGATGACGAGGGCAATGAGGCCCAGCGCCCACCACAGCCCCGACCTATTGGGACGCTGCTGCAGGTGCCAATGCTCTGGCGGACGCATCGCTCACTATAGCAACGGGAGGCTGATATACGCTAGGGCATAGGCGAATGATCGTATCGCGCTCTAAATATCGAATAGTACCTGCACGCGATAGCCGCCGTCCTCCGGCCCGATCTCCAGCAGGTACTGCGTGACCGCCTTCACTACGACCTGATGCGAGCGGTGGCGCTCCGGATCGAAGCGTTCTCCCCAAACGCGAGCGCGCAGCCGGCTCTCGGACAGCTCGTCGACCTGGAAGCGGCGAAAGACGAGATCCTCAGTCTCGGTAAAGAAGATCAGCTCCAGCAGCCAGTCGACCAGCAGCGCCTCCGTGCTCTCGCCTTCCAGCGCCACCTGCCGTTCTTCGTGCTCCTCGATGCCCTCCAGCTCAAGCTGAAGATCATACATCCCCTCGGCGACATTGGCGAAGGCCTCGGCGAGCGTGTCGCCGTGGGCGATGACGCCGGCCTCCGACGTGTGCTCCAGCGGCTCGTAGCGGGGCCGTGCGGCGGTCATGCTGGTCTACTTAGGGATGAGCCACATCGATGTAGATGCGGTAGGGATTCTGGAGCGTACCCACGCGAAAGTCGACCTCTTCGCTCAGGCCGAGCACGTACGACAGCGTCGCCTCGAAGTCGCCGGTCGCCTTGAGATCGACGAGGGAGGGGAAGCCGGTCATGATCACGCTCACGCAGCAGGTGACCCGAGGCGTATCGGTCGATAGATCAACGGCGCTCGCCGAGAAGAACACGACGCGCAGGAACGCGTTGCCATCGATCTCCACCGGCAGATCGGACGGATCCTCCGTGATCGGCGGATCGACGTATTCGATGCGATAGCCCGTGGCGCCGCCCTCGAACTCGAACGTCACGCGGTCGAACCCCTCGTCGTGGCGGCCGGTCCGGACATCGCTCAGATAGGCGACCTCAGAGTCGGGCACCTGCAACTCCGCGAGCCCCCGCGTGCCGTCGAAGGCGGGCGGCGTGCTAGTAGCTGGAACGTCCGTCGCGCCGGGTGGCGCACCGATCGGGTCGAGCACCGTCGGTCCGGGGGGAGGCCGAATCTCGAAGGTCGTGGGAGTAGCGGGACCGGAATCGCCCCCGTTGCAGGCGGCGAGCACGACGATTGCGACGAATGCAAAGAGTGCAGTTGGAAGATAGCGGCGCATGAACGGCCTCCTAGTCGAACGTGGCGAGCAGCTCCTCGAACGCGCGATGCTGGCCGCCCTCCGTGGACGACGGCACGAGGATGGGCGTCTTCACGCCGGCCGCATACCAGGCCTCCAGCCCCTCGCGTACCTCCGCGGCGCTACCGAAGAGCGTCACGTCAGCGAGCCAGCGGTCGCTCATCAGCGACGGTATTCGCTCGTTGTCGCCGGCCGCTATCGCCTGCCGGATGGCGGTCATCTCCTCCTCGTAGCCCGCCTCGATCCAGTAGTTCTGATAGTTGGGCAGCGACACATACATGATGAGCGTACGGCGCATCACCGCGGCGGCCGCGGCCTTGTCGTCGGAGATGCAGACCGGCAGCATATCGCCGACGAAGAAGTCGTCCGACGCCAGCTTCTCCGGCGGCAGGTTGGCGAGGGAGGTCTCCATGTGCGAACGCGCTCCGTTCGCCCAGACCACGCCCTCGGCGATCTCGCCCGCGAGCTGCACCATCCGCCGCCGAAGCGTCGCGAGCACCACCGGCGGCAGCTCGCCCGAGCGCTGCTCCTGTAGCTGCTCGACGAAGCGGCGCATCTCGCCCAGCGGCTTGCCCACTTCCACGCCCATCGCGCCGTGCACTACCGCGTGGCTGACGCCGACGCCGAAGACGAAGCGGCCGCCGCTCACCTCGTGGATCCACGAGGCGGCCTGAGCGAAGTCGGACACGTGGCGGGTGTAGATGTTGGCGATAGAGGTGCCGAGCCGGATCTCGTTGGTTTCGAGGGCGAGGGCGAGGCAGAGCGACAGGCCATCGCCAAAGGTGGGGCAGTAGACGCCGGGGTAGCCCCTCCGCTCCAGCTCTTGGGCAAACTCGACGGTCGCCTTCCTCCGCCCAGGCGGCGCGACCAGAGCTACGGCGGGCTTCTGATTCATGATGACCTCCGTTTCGTGCGTTCTTGCAAGAGATGGGACGCGTTCGTGCTCGTTTAGCGGCCTTGCTCAAGGAGCTCTCGGAGCTCGCGCACGGTGGCGTCGCGCCAGCCGGCCCACACAGGGCCGTGCTGAAAGTCTTTATAGGCCTGCATGTGCCGCTGCCGCTCCTCTTGCGAGATGTTCGTGTCGCTTAGGGGGGCGGTGATCTTGTTTAGCTCCGGCATCTGATCGTTCGCCAGGGCCGGACGCTCGATCCAGTGGGCGATGTAGCGATGGTCGCTCGTATAGAAGACAAAGACGGGAATCGACTCGTGCTCGCCGTGTTTGAGGAACTCGGCCATGATGTCATTGTGCTGGTCGCGGGAGAAGACCCGCAGCTCCATCCCGCTCGCCTCCGCGATATGGGCCATCACCGGCAGGCCGCGGAAGACATCGGGGCACCAGTCCTCGCCCAGGGCCAGGCACTTCGCCGGGCCGTTAGCCTCGCCGGCGAGCGCGCGAAAGGCGCTCGCATCGTCGTCGGAGAGCTGGAACTCATCGTAGTTCTCCTGAAAGCGCTTCTGGTTGCGCTCGATACCCTCCAGCCATCGATCGAAGGTCAGCCCCTGAGCGAAGCGCTCAGGCGTAACCACGCTCTCTTTCTGCTGTACCATGCCACCCTCCTTACACCGGCGTGCTTGTATTCGTGCAAAGGGTAGCACCCGATGCGTCATGGCTACAAGTCGCAGTCCCAGCCTCTGCCCCGCCGGCGGCTCCATTCGCGGAACCATCGCCTCGCCGCTATACTAGGGCCTGCGACCAGCGAACCGTCAGGAGGAACAGCATGACCACCGGCACAAAGGAGCTCTACGAGATCGGCGAGATCCCCCCTATCGGGGAGGTGCCGCCGTCGATGTATGCGCAGGTGATCCGGCGCGAGCGCTTCGGCGAGCCAAGCAAGGCGTTTGCGCGAGAAAAGGTACGGGTGCCGGACATCGAGCCGAACGAGGTGCTGGTCTTCGTCATGGCGGCGGGGATCAACTACAACAACGTCTGGGCCGCGCTCGGCTCGCCCGTCGACGTGATCAGCATCCACGATAAGATGGGCGACGACTCCGGCTTCCACATCGGCGGCAGCGACGCCTCCGGCATCGTCTACGCCACCGGCAGCGAGGTAACGAACGTCAAGGTGGGCGACCACGTCATCGTCCACTGCGGCTGGTGGGACGACGACGACCCGTTCATCAAGGCCGGCGGCGACCCGATCATCTCGCCCAGCGCTAAGATCTGGGGCTACGAGACGAACTGGGGCAGCTTCGCCCAGTTCACCAAGGTGCAGGCGCACATGTGCCTGCCCAAGCCGCCCCAGCACACCTGGGAGGCCGCCGCCGCCTTCATGCTGGTGGGGGCGACCGTCTATCGCATGCTCACCAACTGGTCGCCCCATACCGTCCAGCCCGGCGACGTCGTCCTCATCTGGGGCGGCTCCGGCGGCCTGGGCTCGATGGCGATCCAGACGACGAAGGCGCTCGGCGGCATCCCTGTCGCCGTCACCTCCAGCGACGAGAAGGGCGAGTACTGCAAGCGGCTGGGCGCCGTGGGCTACATCAACCGCAAGCAGTTCGACCACTGGGGCCTGCCGCCCCACTGGACGGACGACGAGGGGTACGGCCGCTGGGTCAAAGGCGCCCGCGCCTTCGGCAAGGCGCTCTGGGACGTGCTGGGCGAGCGCAAGAACCCGCGCATCGTCTTCGAGCACCCGGGCGAGGACACCATCCCCACCTCGATCTTCGTCTGCGACAACGGCGGCATGGTGGTGATCTGCGCCGGCACCACCGGCTACAACGCCGTGGTGGACCTGCGCTACCTCTGGATGCGCCAGAAGCGGTTCCAGGGCTCCCACTTCGCCAACGACGAGCAGGCCGCGGGCATCAACCGGCTGGTGACGGAGGGCAAGGTAGACCCCGCCCTCTCGCGCGTCTTCCCGTTCGACGAGGTGGGCGACTCCCACCAACTGATGTACGAGAACAAGCACCCGGAC
>JACZYW010000115.1 GCA_022570885.1 Chloroflexota bacterium
AACCGATTAAAGAAAGCCTCATTAGCCAGCGAGTCCAAGAAATTAAGGATGGAGGGGCGGTCTGTGCTGTTTCGGTAACCCCAGCTAATACCAAACGCTTCGCCACTGTAGCTTCAGAAGCTGGGGCTGATATTCTGGTCGTCCAGTCCACGGTTACTACCGCCCGCCACATATCCAAAAGCTATCGCGGGCTAATCTTTAGTGAGCTTTGTAAATCGGTGCCGATACCTGTTATTGTCGGTAACTGTGTCAGCTATAATGCCTGTTTGGAACTGATGAGGACCGGAATCAGCGGGGTTCTGGTAGGTGTCGGGCCGGGGGCTGCCTGCACCACCAGGGAAGTGCTGGGAGTAGGTGTACCTCAGATAACGGCTACCATAGACTGTGCTGCTGCCAGAGACGCATACTTTAACGAGTCTGGCAGATATGTGCCCATAATTACCGACGGTGGTTTTCGCAAGGGTGGCGAGTTATGTAAAGCCGTTGCTGCCGGCGCTGATGCTGTTATGCTCGGTTCTATTTTCGCCCAGGCTAAAGAAGCCCCCGGGCGAGGTTATCACTGGGGTATGTCCCACCCACACCCGGCACTCCCCAGAGGCACCCGGATAAAGGTTGGCACCACCGCTACCCTAGAGCAAATCCTCTTCGGTCCCACTTCAGTCACCGACGGCAGTCAAAACCTGGTCGGCGCTCTGCGCACAGCAATGGGTGTCTGCGGGGCATCTACCATTAAAGAAATGCACCAAGCTAAGATGGTAATTGCCCCGGCTATTACTACCGAAGGTAAATTCTGGCAGCTTTCAAAGCTCTAACGGCTAAGGTTTTAGCTTCCACACTGGATAACTAAGCAGTCTAGAGGACTATTCCTCCTCATCCTCATCCTCATCCTCTTCTTCCTCGTCTTCGTCCTCAGGGTCGAGGGAGGGGAAGTCGTCTTGCGGTCCGACAGGCCGGCCGTCGGGCCGACCAACGGGCCTACCTTCGGGCTGACCGTGCGATGGGCCGTCGGACGGGTCGAGCGATGGGCCAAGCGGCGAGCCTTCGGGCGGGCCAACGGGCCGGTCGTCGGGCTGACCAACGGCTCTGCCTTCGCCTTGTGGGCCGAGCGGGTCACCGTCGGGCGGGCCAAGAGGTAGGTCTTCGGGCGGACCGAGCGGGACGCCGTCGGGCCTGTTTGCCTCAGCCCTCGCAATGCCGTCAGCCGCGGTGTCCGGCAGGTTTAGCGAAGGGTTACCTGGAACCTCCACTTCCTCCGTACAGCCATCGTCCCACAGACCGGGCTGCCGGTAGGCACGCCCGGAGCGGCGAAGCCGGCGACGGCCGAATAGACTCCCAGCAAAGCAACCGCAGCACCGGCGATGATCTTGGATCGAGTTACATGGAACATACGAGTTCTCCTCTCGTCTAAACTGTCCTGTTCATACTGCTTATCCGTAAACTGGGTGAGAATTGTTCGGGTGCTAGAGACAATTCTGCTAATTTTATTCGAACAAGATATGCGCAGCCGATAACCTTGATGGGGACAGTACGCATAGGAGCCTTGCCCGAGATGCGGACGCGCGAACCGAGCTCTGAGCGAACAGACGACGCCGAGGCCCGCCTCGTTCAGCGGGCTAAGGAGCGCTCGCCCTCCGCCTGGGCGCAGATATACGATGCCCACTACCGCAAGCTCTATCGCTACTGCTACGCGCGCACAAACAATGAGAGCACGGCTGCTGATCTGGCCTCCAAGGTGTACGTGGAGGCGCTCGAAAGCATCGACCGGTATGTCTACCGAGGCCGGCCGCTCCTCGCTTGGCTCTATCGCATCGCTCGCAACGTGGTAAGCGACCATCTGCGGGCGATGCAGCGGGAGATGGAAGCGGTTCAGCAAGCGGCGACGCTACAGGAGCCCCACGATCCCGGTCCGGCATCCCAGGTAGGCGACCGGCAAGACCTGGAGGCTGCTTTTCAACACTTAACTGAGGATCAGCAGCAGGTTATCGCCCTGCGTCACTACGCTGGGCTGACGACTGCTGAGATCGGCCAGGCCATGGAGCGCTCCGAGCGGGCGATCTACTCGCTGGAGGTGCGCGCGCTGGCCGCAATGCGGAGGCTGCTCGTACCGGACAGCCAACCGGAGATCGAGCCGCTTAGCGCGACAAAATAATTCTCGATCGCCCGACGAAACATGAGCCCTTCTGGAGATATACGTGATGAAGGGGAAGTAACGATGAACGAACTGAGCGAGACTCAAGAGACGATCCTTATCGAGTGCCTGCGGGCGATCGACGGCGGCGCGGACATCGACGAATGCCTCGCCCGCTATCCGCAGCACACGGACACGCTGCGCCCCTACCTGGAGCTGCACACGAGGCTACAGACGCTCGAACAGCCGGAGCCGTCTGCCGTGGCCTATGCGGAAGGGCGCCAGGCGCTGCTGGAGCGAATAGCTCGGCAGCCACAGGAAACGAGGCGATCACCCGCTCATATCGTTGGAGCCCTGGGCGGGCGACTTCGCAGCTTCGCCGTAGGCGGCTGGATGCAGGCCCCGCTGGCCCGCGTCGCTGTCGCGGGCGTGCTCCTCTTCGTGCTCGGCGGCGGTGCGCTCGGCGCCTCGGCTGCCGGGGGCTTCCAGCCCTCCCGCGATGTGCTGGACGCGCTTGGTGTTATCGAAGATCCGCCTCCCGATCCGACGGACCTGCCGCCGCAGCCAGAGGTCGACGAGCACCCCGACGCAAACGCCGATGAGGGTGCTGAGAATGCGGACGACGGCATCGGCAATGCTCCGGCAGCCGCCGACCCGGGCCGGGAGAACGCGGACGACCATGCTGATGAAGGTCAGGGCAACGCAGACGAGCTCGGGCCGGACGTTCTGCCAGCCGAGCCGACCGACAGGCCGGACGTGCTGCCCGACCCGACCCGGAGGCCAGCCGATCCGGCCCAGGGGCCGGACGTGTTGCCAGCCGAGGCGACGCCCGAGCCGACCCACAGGCCGGAGGTGCTGCCAGCGGAGCCGACCCGCAGGCCGGACGGGGTACCCGTCGAGCCGAATCAGCTACCGTAGCAAACCATCACACATGCGCAAACGCCCCCGGCCATGTTGGGGGCGTTTGCATTGCCCCGCGTAGACGCGTAGGCGGCTGCTCAGCGCTGTGCTATACTTGGTGGCAGCAGCAGCACAGATTTGTCTCGTGATCTTTCGCTATTTCGACCTCCTAACTACTGACTTCTCGCTGTTCCTCGCTTTCTTCGGGGCGGTGGTCTTTGCGTTGCTGTTGGGCATCGCCTTCCACGAGTTCAGCCACGCGTTCGTCGCGAACGCCCTCGGCGACGACACGGCGCGCAAGATGGGGCGGCTCACGCTCGACCCGCGGGCGCATCTCGACCCGGCGGGTACGCTGCTCCTCTTCGTGGCCGGCTTCGGCTGGGGCAAGCCGGTGCCCTTCAACCCGTATGCCCTGCGCAACGGGCCGCGCAAAGGCATGGCGATGGTGGCGGCGGCCGGGCCGATCTCGAACCTGCTCATCGCGAGCGTGCTGGCGGTGCCCCTCCGTTTCGACTGGGTGCCCTGGCACAGCCCTTTTGCGACCATCGTGGGTACCGCTGGCTGGGAGATGACCGATTACATTGGCCTGTTTCTCAGCGCCGGCGTCTTGATCAACGTTATCCTGGCCGTCTTCAACCTGCTGCCGCTGGCGCCGCTGGACGGCTTCAAGGTGGCAGTGGGTCTGCTGCCGGTCGAGCTGGCGCGGCCGGTCGCGCGGCTGGAGCGCTACGGGATGCTGATCCTGATGGGGCTCTTCTTCCTGGGGCCGGTCGTGGGCATCAACTTCTTTAGCTGGGTAGTGGCGCCGCTCGTCGAGGGGATCGCCAGCACCCTGATCGGCGTCTGACGATGCGAGTAGCTGTCCGCGCCGTCTACCGGAGCCGCCAGTTCTTCGGAGCGCTGCGGCCTCGCATCGATGCCGGCCTGCGCGCGGAGGCGCTCGGCCCGCTGCGCGAACCGGAGCGGCAGCTCTTCGAGGCGATGACCCGACGCGACCAGCAGCACTGCTTGGAGGTCTATCGCAGGCTGCGCGCGCAGGGCCACGACGACCACGATCTGCTGACGGCTGCGCTCCTGCACGACGTCGGGAAGGGGCGTGTCGCGCTCTGGCATCGAGTGGCCTATGTGCTGCTGGAAGCCGGAGCGCCCGGCCTGCTCGCCCGCCTGGCCGCTCCCGGCGAGGGCCGGGGCTGGCGTCAGGCGCTCTATCGCTGCCGGCACCATCCCAAGCTGGGAGCGGAGCTGGCTCGCCGGGCCGGCTCGTCGGCGTCGGTGGCCGCGTTGATCGGCGCGGAGGAAGTAGCAACGGACGGCGGCCGGCTGGCCGCGTTGCAGGCCGCCGACGACGCGGCCTAGAGGACGGACGGAATGCCACGACTCGCCATCATCGGCCTGGGACTGATCGGGGGCTCCCTTGGCCTCGCCATCAAGCGGGCCCAGCTCGAAAACCTCGAGATCGTCGGCTACGACGCGGAACGGGGGGTGGTGGGCCGCGCCCGTAAGATGGGCGCCGTCGATAGCGCAGCCCGCCGGGCGACATCGGCGGTCGAAGGCGCCGCCGCCGTCATCATCGCGACGCCAGTCCTCCAGGTAGCGAAGGTGCTGGAGGAGATCGCGCCCGCTTTGGAGGATGGCGCCGTCGTCAGCGACACGGCCAGCACCAAGCGGGAGGTGGTCCGCTGGGCGGGCGAACTTCTGCCAGATACGGTCGATTTCGTCGGCGGCCATCCCATCGCCGGCAAGGAGCAGTCCGGCATCGAGGCCGCCGACGCTTCGCTCTTCGAGGGGCGGCCGTGGGCGCTCACGCCAACGGCGGCCACATCGGAGCGGGCGATCAAGACCATCGAGAACCTCGTCACCGTCGTCGGCGCCCGGCCGGTGCTGATCGATGCGGAGGAGCACGATAGCTACCTGGCAGCGGTGAGCCACCTGCCCGCGCTGCTCTCGACGGTGCTCTTCTCGCTCGCCAGCCAGAGCCAGGCCTGGCCTGAGCTGGCATCGCTGGCCGGCCCCGGCTTTCGCGATGCCACCCGCCTCGCCTCCGGCAGCCCGGCGATGAGCCACGACATCAGCCTGACGAATCGGGAGAACCTGCTCCACTGGCTCGACCGCTTCAGCGAGGAGCTGGGCCGCTTCCGCAACCTGATCGAGGAGGGCGAAGAGCGCGGCGACCTGTACAAAGCGTTCCTTAAGGCGCAGACAACGCGAGACGCCTTCTTGCTGGAGCTGCCTTCGCACGCGGGGCCGGAGAAGAAGGTCGACATCATGAGCGCCGGCGAGCAGATGCTCTCGCTGATGGTGGGCGAATATCTGGTGCGCCGCACGAAAGAGATCGGCGAGCTGCTCGAACGGCGGGCGGCCGACGATGACGGCGATGCGAGCCGTTCGCCGAAAGGTCGCTGAGCGATGGCACGGACAGTACGCCGCCCCGCTCGTCTCCAGGCGACCATCCAGGTGCCCGGCGACAAGTCGATCTCTCACCGAACGGCGATCCTGGGCGCGCTCGCCTCCGGCCCCTCGAAGGTGCGCCGCTTCCTCGCCGGGGAGGATTGCCTCTCCACGCTCGCCTGCCTGCGGGCGTTGGGCGTCGAGTGGCAGCTCGAGGAGGAGACGCCGGGCGTTGCCACGCTGGAGCTGGCGGGAGTGGGCCTGCGCGGGCTGCGCGAACCGGCCGATGTGCTCGACGCCGGCAACTCCGGCACCACGCTGCGGCTGCTGGCCGGGGTGCTGGCCGGGCAGCCGTTCGCCTCCGTCCTCACCGGCGACGCGTCGCTGCGATCGCGGCCCGTGGGCCGCGTCGTCGAGCCGCTGCGCAAGATGGGCGCGCAGCTCTTCGCCCGCGACGGCGATCGATGCCCTCCGCTGGCGATCCGCGGCGGCTCGCTGCGCGGTATTCACTACCGGCTGCCCGTGGCGAGCGCGCAGGTGAAGTCGGCGGTGCTGCTGGCGGGACTCTTCGCCGAGGGCGAGACGGTGGTGGAGGAGCCGCTGGCTACGCGCGACCACACGGAGCGTCTGCTGCTGTCGATGGGCGTAGAGCTGCGACGCGAGGGGCCGGGCATACGGCTGACGCCGCCAACCGATCTCTCGCCGGTCGACCTGGAGGTGCCGGGCGATCTGAGCGCCGCCGCCTTCTGGCTGGTGGCCGCCGCCGCCCACCCGGACGCGGAGATCGTGCTGCCCAAGGTGGGGGTGAACCCCACGCGCAGCGGCCTGCTCGATATCCTCTCGATGATGGGCGCCACCGTGGAGCTGACCGAGGAGCGCATGGTAGGCGGGGAGCCGGTCGCCGATCTCACCGTGCGCAGCTCTCGGCTGCGGGGCGTGGAGGTGGCCGGCGAACTCACGCTGCGCGCGATCGACGAGCTGCCGGCGCTGGCGGTAGCAGCCGCCTTCGCCGAGGGCACGACGACGGTGCGGGACGCCGAGGAGCTGCGCGTGAAGGAGTCGGATCGGATCGCGGCGCTCACGGTCGAGCTGCGAAAGCTGGGCGTGGCGATCGAGGAGCGGCCGGACGGCTTTACTATTGAGGGCAGCGCAGGCGGCGCGCTGCAGGGTGCGAGCGTCAACGGCGGTGGCGACCATCGGCTGGCGATGGCGCTGGCGGTGGCCGGGCTGCTCGCGGATGGGGAGACCGTGGTGGAGGATGCGGAGGCGGTGGCGGTATCGTATCCTGGGTTTTGGGAGGATCTAGAACGAGCCGGTGACCTTTCGTAGGGAGGCCGGGCGGCCTGATAGGGCAGGAGGCGGATCATGGTGACAGAGCTTATCCACGTCGGATTTGGCAACTATGTGGCAGCGAACCAGATGATCGGCATCGCCGCGCCGAACTCGGCGCCGATCAAACGGCTGATTCACGAGGGCCGTGGCAAGGGGCTGACCGTCGACATGACGAGCGGGCGTCGCACCAAGGCGGTGGTCTTCATGCAGAACGGAGCGGTGGTGCTGGCGGCGATCACTCCGGAGACGATCGAAGGCCGGGTGCGAACCAGGAACATGCGCGATCTTGAGGAGGAGGGTGAGTAGCGGAACGCCCCCGCCGGTCGCGCCCGAGGACGCCGGCCCGCTCCTGGTGGTCATCTCCGGCCCCTCCGGCGTCGGCAAGGACACCGTCCTCGCTCGCATGAAGGAGCGGGGGCTGCCGCTCCACTTCACCGTGACCGCGACCACCCGCCCGCCACGCGAGGAGAACTCGGCCGATCCGCTGCTGGCCCTGCTCAGCGAGGAGGCGTTCGACCGGCTGCTTGAGGAGGACGGTCTCCTGGAGCACGCGCAGGTCTACGGCTACCGTTACGGCGTGCCGAAGGCGCCGGTGCGGGAGGCGCTGGAGCGCGGGCAGGATGTGGTGGTGCGCGTCGATACGCAGGGCGCGGCCTCGATCAAGTCGCTTGCGCCCGCCGCGATACTGATCTTTCTCGCGCCACCTTCGCTCAAGGCGCTGGAGGCGCGGCTGCGCGCTCGCGGCCTCGATGATGCGGAGACGATACAGCGCCGGCTCCGGGCGGCAGGGCAGGAGATGGAGCAGGCGTCGAAGTTCGATCACACAGTCGTGAACGAGGAGGACGGCGTGGACGATGTTGTCGACCGGGTAGTAGCGATCATGGCGGCTGAGCGGTCTCGCGCGGGCCGGCGGCCGGTCGTGCTCTAGCGGGTCTGTCCGATGGCCAAGCGAGTCACCGTTCGCGTACCTGCCAGCAGCGGCAACGTCGGCTCCGGCTTCGACTGCCTGGGGCTGGCGCTGGCGCTCACCGTCGACGTGACGCTCATCCTTGGCCCGCAGGAGGCCACGCCGCGCCATCGCCTCACCCGCATGGTGACGACGGCTGTCCGCGCCACCTTTCGCGCGGCCGGCCAACCCGTGCCGGAGGCGCTGAGCATGGAGTGGGACGAGACCGGCGAGGCGCTGCCGCCCGCCCGCGGCCTGGGCATCAGCGCCGCCGCCCGCGCCGCCGGCATCGTGGGCGCGAACGCCCTGCTGGGCAGCCCGCTCTCGGACGACGAGCTGCTGGAGCTGGGCGCCGACCTGGAAGGCCACGCCGATAACATGGCGCCCGCGCTC
>JACZYW010000228.1 GCA_022570885.1 Chloroflexota bacterium
CAGCGTAGGGCCGCGGCCGAGGAGCGCCAAGCCGCTGCTGACACCAGCAGCGCGGGAGCCGTGACAACCGTTCGTTGACAGGGCCGAAGGCCAGTGCTAGCGTTTTTAGGTCTCGAGTAGACGGCGCGTTACCAGGAGGTTGGGCATGAGTACGATGACCGCAGCACGAATACGCTGGCAGTGGGGACTCCTCGCCCTGCTGGCGCTGCTCCTCACCATCACCGGGGGCGGAGAGGGCGCTCAACACGCCGGCGCGCAGGCCTCCCAGTCGCAGATCAACATCAGCGCGGCAGATATCGATACCTTTCAGCCGCTGGGCGGCGTCTGCTTCGGAGTGCGGGATGGCCTCCAGAATCCGCTCTTCGAGGTGTGCGACAACGACTTCCAGAGCGGTTTCCCGCAGTCGAGCTCCGTCTGCGTGCCGGACGGGGATTGCCATGACGAAGATCCGCGCATCGGCTTCGTCCAGGTGACTGTCGAATCCGCCAGCTACAGCGTGATCCAGACCAAGGCGCCACCGGGCTACGATCTGGACCCGTTCGAGAACTCTTGCGACGCCACCAGCTCCAAGTGCGCGGTCGTCTTCTTCAGCGTCCCGGTACCGTCGCCGCAGATCAGCATCAGCGCATTCGCCAGCTACTCTCTGCCCGGCGCCTGCTTCGAGGTGAGCGACGACGCCCAGAATCCGCTGTTCCAGGTCTGCGATAACGACTTCCAGGATGGCTTTCCGCAGTCAAGCTCCGTCTGCGTGCCGGATGGCGTGTGCGAAGATGAGAACGCAGGCGAAGGGCTGATCGATGTGCTGATCGAGCCCGGCCTCTATAGCGTGACCGAGATCAAGACGCCCCCGAACCATAATCTCACCTTCGACCTCAAGCGCGACTGCGACGCCAGCGACGTGAGGTGTTTCACCTCGTTCCTGCACGAGCCAACGGCGTCCACACTGTTCCCGTGGGACCTGAACGGCGACGGGGCCGTCTCCTTCCCCGATTTCCTCCAACTCCTCCAGCACTTCGGCGAGATAGCGCCATAGCCGACGGCCTGATCGAGTTCGGCGGGCTCGCCGCCGGCACCTACTCCGTCGGGGAGAAGCTTCAGCCCGGCTGGAACGTGCGAAGGCCCCCCGATTGAATCGGGGGGCCTTCGTGTGTGTTGCGATCGTCGCCCAGCGACCAGCCTTACGCTCGCACGCCGATGAGTCGGCCCGCCGAGAGCTCGCTCAGCCAGGCGATAGCGGAGTACCACTTCACCCGCCAGCGGGTGGCGTCCTTCGTCTCTAGCTGGCCCACCTTCTCCACCACGGGCCCGCCCGGCGCGGTCAGGCCAACCACCCCCTGGTCCTGCTCACCCACCGAGAAGCAGTAGACGGTGCTGCAGTCCGAGGAGGTGCCCACCGTCTGGGCGTCCGAGATGTAGTCGTTGATGAACAGGGGCACGCCGTTGTACAGCTGCACCCACTCCAGGAAGCTCCCGGGCCGCGATTCCAGGATGGCGCCGCTCGTGCGCACCAAATTCTGAAGCGTCCGACGCGACCGCCTCGACATGCTAATGACAATGTTCCTTGTCTTCACCGCGTCGATGAGCTCGTCCAGCCTAGCGAGGGTCAGCGTCCCGCCGTTGGTGCCCATCGACACGGTCTGCCCGGCCGGCCCATCGGCGATGAGCTTGTCCAGGCCGTCGAAGGAGTCGGCGTCCACCGCCGTGTCGCCGTTGATGAAGGTATCCTCCCACTTTCGGGCCAGCGCCTTCGCCTTCTGCTGAATCACCACCGCTTCCTGGTCCTGCACGTCCGAGCGGGTCAGCTGGATGTAGTTGTCCACATCGGCGTCGCCGCCCAGGATAGTGAGCGCCTGCGTCACCTTCGTGTAGGTCGGCGTCGATTCCGTCCAGGTGTCGCCTACCGCCTGGAAGGCGACGCCCGGCTCCGCCGCGAGCCGGTTATAGACGAAGGCGTTGCCCACCACATCGATGAACGGCAGCGTTTCCAGCATGGGACTCTCTTTGATGATGCTCTCCATCACTCCCGCCAGCACCATGTCTCGGGATAGCTTGGCCGCCTCGGCCAGGGTTAGTGCCATGATCCGTCTCCTCCCTTGCGCTCGCTCTGCCCCGATGGCCGGGCGACGGTGAGCAGCATAGGACAGCTTCGCGAGAACGCCAACGGCCGGCTGTCACAGGGAGGCGATGTACTCGTCCAGAAACAGCCCGTACACCATGCTTGACTTGGCAAGGCGACAGGCCGTTGCTATACTAGTCTAGTACCTTCGCCCACAGGGTCATGTGCAGCTCAGGACAGAGCAGCCGGCCAATGAGCGACGGGTCAGTGGTTC
>JACZYW010000116.1 GCA_022570885.1 Chloroflexota bacterium
CGGCGAACCATCACTACCCGGAGACGGAGGGGCTGCCCGAGCTACGACAAGCGATCGCCGCCTGGCACGAGCGCCGCTTCGGGCTGAGCTTCGACCCGGAGCGAGAGGTGCTGCCGCTCATCGGCTCCAAGGAGGGCATCGGCCACATCCCGCTCTGCCTCATCGACCCGGGCGATACGGCGCTGGTGCCGGACCCTGGCTACCCGGTGTATCCCGTCAGCGTCCAGTTGGCCGGTGGCCTGCCGTACGAGCTGCCCCTCAACGAGGAGCGCGGCTTCCTGCCCGATTTCGACGCTGTGCCGCAGGACGTGGCCCAGCGGGCGAAGCTGCTCTGGCTCAACTACCCCAGCAACCCCACAGCGGCCATCGCCGACCTGGACTTCTTCGAGCGCGCAGTCGCCTTCGCCAAGCGGTACGACATCGCCGTCGTGCACGACCTGGCCTATAGCGAGGTGGGCTACGACGGCTACCGGCCGCCCAGCTTCCTCGAAGCGCCGGGCGCGCGCGAGGTGGGCATCGAGGTGAACTCGTTCTCGAAGAGCTACAACATGACCGGCTGGCGCATCGGCATGGCAGTGGGCAACGCCGAGCTGATCGACGCGCTCAGCAGGGTGAAATCGAACCTCGACTCGGGCATCCCCGCCGCCATCCAACGCATGGCGATCGCCGCCGCGGAGGGGCCGCAGGACAGCATCGACGAACACAACGCGATCTACCAGCGCCGCCGCGACAAGCTGGTAGAGGCGCTGCGCGGCATCGGCCTGCGCGTGACGCCCCCGAAGGCGAGCCTCTACATCTGGGCGGGCCTGCCCGAGGGCGTCGGCTCCATCGACTTCGCCGGGCGGCTGCTGGACGACACCGGCGTCGTGGTGACGCCGGGCATCGGCTACGGCCAGAACGGCGAGGGCTACGTCCGCCTCTCGCTCACCGTCCCCGACGACCGGCTGGACGAGGGCATACGACGCCTCCAGGGCTGGCGCCAGTAGCCGCCGCCCCGGCTACGCCCCCGACCGGCGCCACTTCGCACCGCACGCCAATACTGGTACTATCGTCAGCAGATGATTGGTGCATCTGTACCATGACAGCAGCCCACTTCTCGGCGATCATATAGGCGATAGGAGGGCGGCGCACCATGACCGACGAGAGCCAAGCGACCCCAACCTGGTATTGCCTGGGATGCGCCACGGGGAACACGGGCAAGGCGCGCTTTTGCCGTCAGTGCGGCCGAGAGCTGCTTATCAGTCCGCAGCAGCGCCGCTCAGGCGTGGCCTTCATCCTCAACGAGCTGGAAGAACTGCGGGCGGACGGCACGATCGACGAGTCGGTCTACGACCGCCTGCGCAGCCGCTACCGCGAGGCCGCCCTACTGCACGCGGAGCCTAGCGCACCCGCCGCACCCGCCGCGAAAGCGGAGGCGCCAAGCCCTCCGGCCCGCCCTAAGCAGGAGGGGCCGGGCTGGCTGGCGGAGCAGCAGGCGAGCCTGCTGCTCTTCCTGGGCGCGTTCCTCATCGTCATCGCCTCGCTGATCTTCGTCGGCCAGTCCGAGGAGACACTAAGTAGCGGCGTGAAGATAGCGCTGCTCATCGTCTACACCATCCTCTTCCTGGGCGCCGGTTACTTCTGCATGAGAATACCCCGCGTGCAACAGGCAGGCATCGTCTTCTTCGCCATCGGCGCGCTGATGGTGCCGCTGAACTTCGTCGTGGCCTTCGGCATCGCCGGCGATGAGGATATCGACCCGACGCTCCTCTGGCTCGCCGGTTCGCTCACCAGCGCGCTCTTCTACGGCGCCGTCTCCATGCTCGGCCTCAACCGCTGGTATCCCGTGCCGATGGTCGCCGCGATCCTGAGTTCGTTGGCAGCGGCGCTGGTGCTCGCCGACGCGCCAGCGGCAGCGTACCCAAGCAGCTTCATTGCGCTCGCCTTCGTCCTCGCCGCGCCGTCACTGCTGCCGCTGGGCCGGGTGAGCGAGACCTTCGGCCTCATCTGGTCCTGGGCGGCGCACGCCGTCGTGCCGCTCGCCTTCCTCGCTTCGGCAACGCTGATCCGCGAGGCCGGCGGAGGCGAAGCGGGCTGGCTCATCGCGTCGCTCAGCGCCGCCGTCTTCTACGGAGTGGCCTCTCTGCTCAGCAGGGATCGCATGGGGCCGGTGCCCGCCGCCTGGTACCCCGCGCCGATGGCCGTCGCCATCCTCAGCGCCCTGGGAGCGGTGCTGGTGCTGGCGGACGCGCCGCCGGAGGCGTACCCCGGCAGCTTCATCGCCCTGGCGCTACTCCTCGCCGCGCCCTCGATGCTGCCGCTGGGGCGGGTGAGCGAAGTCTTCGGCCCCATCGGCTCGCTGGCGGCGCACGCTGTGGTACCGCTCGCCTTCCTCACCGCGCTGGCGATTGCGCCATTCGCCGTGGACCTCGAGATCGCGACGCGCTGGTACCTGCCGCCGACGGCCGCCATCGCCGTGCTCTTCTACTGGACGCAGGCGTTCTGGGCCCGCCGCGCCTACCCGGACATCGAGCCGGCGATCAGCGTCGCGGCGCTGACCGTTACCGGCGGGGCGGCGCTGACGCTGGTCTACGCCTTCGACTTCGGCCGGGAGTGGTACGGGCCGGCGGTGGCGATCATCGCCTGGCTGTACGCGGGCGGGAGCGAAGGCTTCGGGCCACGCTGGTTCGCCCAGCGCTACCTGGGCTGGCTGGCGCTAGGCGCGATCACGATCTCCTGGCTACCATTCGAGGGGATCTACGCCGACTTCCCTCGCCACGGCGCGGGCGTGCACTTCGCCGCGTTCGCCCTCTACCTGAGCGCGGCGCGACTGGTGACGTTAGACCTCCCGATATTCGGAACGATCCGCGACCAACAGGGGGAGGAAGTGGAGCCCTATCGCGTACCGGCGGCCGTTGCCCTGATCTACGCCGGCGGGCTCACGCTGGGCATCGGTTTCTACCACCTGCTGGCCAGTTTGCCCGCCGCCGAGACGGCCGAGGCGGCCGACCTGGGGTTGGCCTTCTTCGGCCTCTCGATGGGGATAGCCGCCGTGGCGGCGACCATGCGCTGGTGGTGGCCCGACGTGCGACTGCACGCCTACGCCATCACCGCTGGGATGAGCCTGTTCGTCCTGCTCTCCTCGGTCGAGCTGGAAGGACAGGTGGCGCTGCTCCTCGCCGTGTACACCGGCGTCGCGCTGGCGCTGGCCCTCTGGGAGCGACAGCCGCTGGCGCTCGCTCTGCCGGCCGCCTACGGCTTCTTCGCCTTGCTCGCCGCCTGGCGCTACTACGAACCGAACGATGCCTACCTGCCGCTGGCGTTCTCCGCCGTCGGCTACGGCCTCTTCGCCGCCTACGCCCTGCTCCGCAGCCGCGACGATGCCGAAGAGTGGGGATGGGCTACGCTGTCGCTCGCCTTCGGCTGGGCGGCAGTGGCGCCGGTGGTGGGTTGGGTGCGGCTCTCGATGCTGGCGGACCTAGATGGCTTCGTCGGGGCAGAGCGCTTCGAGGAGACGGCGCTCTACCAGACCGCCGCAGCCTCGGTGCTGCTGCTGGGCCTGCTCGTGATCGGAGGGTCGTGGCTCCTGCGCCGCCTCGATGTTGCGGCGGGGGCATCGGCGCTGCTGATGGTGGCGCTGCTCCTGGAGATCGGCCACTTCCGGCCGGAGAACGTCCAGGCGTACACCGCGCCGCTGGGCGTCTACCTGCTCGCCGGCGCGTTCCTCGCCTCGCGAGTGCGAGCGCTGCCGGACGAACTGCGATCGCTCATCGGGCCGCTACAGACGGTGGGGGCCGTGGTGCTGATGGGGCCGAGCCTGGTGCAGTCCTGGGAGGCGAGCGGCTGGCCGTACGCGCTGCTCGTGCTGGGCGAGGGTCTGCTCCTGCTGAGCCTGGCGCTTGTGGGACGATGGCTCTGGCTGCTCTCGACTTCGACCAGCTTCGTCGTGCTGGCGGCGCTGCGCTACCTGTTCGACGCGGCGCAGGTGGTGCCGAACTGGGTGACGCTCACCCTGGCCGGGCTGCTGCTGCTGGCCGCGGGCATGGCGATCCTCCTCGGCCGCGAGGAGTGGACGCGCAGGCAGCGCATGGCGCAGGCCTGGTGGAGCGGCGAATCGCTGTCCGATCCATTGACACAAGAGACGGCAAAACAGGTAAGATAGGCGTACTCGCCCGAGGCCAGGCGGAAGTGTTGATGGTCATGCCGATCTACAAGCAGGACGCTGCAGGCAAGTTCGTCCCCTTCGAGGAGATGCCGTTCCCAGACCTCGAGAAGATTCTTGAGGACTGGATCGAGACGAACCCGCATCTCATCTTCGGGGACGAGGAGATCGCAATCCTCGCGCGCCAGCCGCGTACGGGCTACGACAAGTACCTCGACCTTCTTGGAGTAGACAAGGCCGGCGCCACGGTCGTCATTGAGCTGAAGCGGGGCGAGACGCCCCGCGACGTCGTCGCGCAGACGTTGGAGTACGCCGCCTGGGTCGACTCGCTGACGCTCGACCAGCTCGATGAGATGGCGCGTGACTATGGGCAGAAGAAGGGTGTTGAGTTCGACGACCTGGCCGGTCTCTACCTTCGGACTTTCGGTGACGAACTGGAAGACGAGGAGAGCGAAGGCGGGAAACTAACTCAGCGAATCACGTTCAACAACCGTCAACGGCTCGTCATCATGGCGGAACGGATCTCGGACGAAGTCGAACAGACACTTCGCTACATGCGCACACGTTTCGGCGCGGATGTCTCCGGCATTGCCTTCAGTGTCCACAAGTCCGGCAACGACACGCTCATCAGCACCACCACCGTCGTCGGGCGGGAACGCGTATCCTCCACGAGTCAGCAACTTCCACAGGCAAGCGAGAGAGAGAGCGATGATCACATCCGCGCCAAGGTTAAGACGGATTTCATGCGGGACGCGGTCACGGCGATTGAGGAATGGATAGACGGACTTGGCGTGGATAGGCTGGCGGTGGAACACAGCGGCAGCTCGGAGCACTATATTAGGTTCCTTGGTGTGAAGCTGCTCTACTACTACTACGCGAACAACTGGATCTACGCATCCATGCCAGCGGTAACCGGCGACGAGGTCCAGAAGCTGCGATCCCGCCTCTCCAAGCCAGAAGAGCTAATCACTAAAGACCACTGGGCTGGAGACTGGCGTTTTCACGTAGCCGCTCCGCAAGATCTCGATGTCCTCAAGGAGATCATCCTGTCGCGGGTGAAGGCCAAGCAGGAGGCTGCATCCTCATGACCGCCCACCGCCCTCCTACCCCGAGCCGTATTGACGTTTTCAGGCCGGCGCTATAGTGTAGACCTTGCCCCTGCGGCCAGCCGCCGTTCGACTGGCCGGCCAACCATGCTTATGCAAGGAGGAAACAATGGCAGAGAGCGTGTACAAGGTCATCGAGCTGGTAGGGACGAGCAGCGATTCCTGGGAGAAGGCGGCGGCGGCGGCCATCCAACGGGCCTCAGCGTCGCTGCGCAACCTGCGCATCGCGGAGATCGTCGAGCTGGACATGCAACTCGACGACGGCAAGATACGGGCCTACCGAGCCAGGGTCAAGGTCTCGTTCAAGTACGAGGGCGGCGACTAGAGGCTTAACCTGCCTCAGACAAGGCAGGGCTGCCCCAGCTTTTTTGACCAACTAGTCTTCGGATTCCCAGACGGGCGGGCGGCTCTGCCGTGCGTCAATGGCGGCGTGCGTGTACCTCTTACTCCTCTCCACAGGGAGCCATGCCTCCGAAGTGAACGATAACGAGAGGAAAGAGTGCAGAGGGGAGCAGCTCTTCAACGGCCGTGCAGAACACTTCCTCCAGCCGCAGTGTCTGCTCACGAGCCGCCGTGAGATCGCCGCGTTCTGCTGCCTGCTGCAACTCTGTCACGACCTCGAGGAGATCGCCGAGGTAACGGACGAGACGGTCATGGTCGGTTTCGAGACTGTCCGGCGGGTCGAGAGCTCCAACGGCCTCATCGATCTGCTCAAGGACATCGAGTGCACCCGGAACGAGGGCATTGAGTATCTCCAAGCTCTCTTCATCGTTGAGCGCGGGCAGCCTGCTCGCGTTGGCGGCAGGTCCTACGTCGGTCTCTAGACGGCTCATGATGGAATAGAGCTCTTCGCCGTATTCACCGCTGGAAGAGAAGTCGGGCCGCTCACACAGATGAGGGGAATCATTGAACCTGGCGAGACAGAAGGTCGAAGAATGCTGGAGCGGGTTCTCGACGCTCAATCTGCCAAGCTGGACGTTTGCGAAGGCGAACGCGACGAGATCGTTGTCCACTACCGCTTGGCCGACCTCCCTGTCCACCCGCTGGAATTCCCGGAGACCGTCAAGGGCCAACTCATGTTCATCCCTGAAGCGCTCTGGCGGTTCGAGTGCTTCCATGGCCGCTAGGCCGGAATCGAAGGCCGTGCCCGCTCCTGCTTCCTCGAGCGCCTCGAACAGTGCGCCACGTGTGGCGTATACGCGGCCCATCAGCTCGCCAAATTGTGCGAACTTTTCGCCGATAAGCATTGCTACGCCCTCGACATCATCCAGGTAAGCTTGCTCTGCGGCTGTCGGTGTGCCTGCTGGCGTGGCAGTTAGTCTGTCACCCTCGACATCAGGACTGTTTGAGTCTGAGCCACACGCCACGAACACTACTAGCGTGACCAGTAGGAATGCGAACAGGAAGACTTTCGGCATCGCGTCCCCTTTTATGAAGGCTCGTGCAACACATCGTATCGTAGCGACAGGCTGTCGATACGTGATCTTGCTCACGCTAACGGCGTTGCGAGCCGGCTCCGCGATCATTGGACATGTGGGGTTGGCGCCTACGCGGACTCGAACGGGCGACCCTCAGCAGCGTGTGAAGAACCGGGTGGGAGCGAATCGCGAATCTAGGCACAGCGTGTGCCGTCTTGGTTGGTGGGCCCGCCAGGGTTCGAACCTGGGACCAACCGGTTATGAGCCGGCCGCTCTACCACTGAGCTACGGGCCCCCGCGTCGATTATACCACCGCGCCTAGTGCATACGGGCGACCCATCGGGTCGCCCGTATGCCTGTCTGCGAGAGATTCGCTTAGTTCAGCCGCTCGATCACCGTCGCCGTGGCCAGGCCGCCGCCGCAGCACATCGTCTGCAGGCCGTAGCGGCCGTCCGTGCGCTCCAGCTCGTGGAGCAGCGTCGCCATCAGCTTGGCGCCGGTGCAGCCCAGCGGGTGCCCCAGGGCGATCGCCCCGCCGTTGACGTTCACCTTGCTCATGTCCGGCTCCAGCTCCTTCTCCCACGCCAGCACCACCGCAGCGAACGCCTCGTTGATCTCGATCAGGTCGATCTCGTCCAGCTTCAGTCCCGCCTTGTCCAGCACCTTGGGCGTGGCGGTGATAGGGCCGGTGAGCATGAGGATCGGGTCGGAGCCGACGACGGCCTGCGCGACGATGCGCGCGCGAGGCTTCACGCCCAGCTCCTTCGCCTTCGCCGCCGACATCAGCAGCACGGCCGCGGCGGCGTCCGAGATCTGCGAGGAGTTGCCCGCGGTGTGGATGCCGTCCTCGCCGAAGGAGGGCTTCAGGCCGGCCAGCTTTTCGACGCTCGTGCCCGGGCGGATCCCCTCGTCCTGCTCGAAGGTCGTCTTCACGCCCTCCAGCTCTACCTCCACGGGCAGGATCTCGCGCTTGAAGCGGCCTTCCTCACGAGCGCGAGCCGCCTTGATGTGACTCTCGTTGCTAAACTCGTCGACCTGCTCGCGGGTGATCCCCCACTTCTTCGCGATCTGGTCGGCCGAGACGCCCTGCGGCGTGAGCGCGTACTGGCTGAGCAGCTCCGGCGGGAAGGGGAAGCCCATCTCGCGAGACATGCTCGCTCCCATCGGCGTGCGGGTCATGTTCTCCACCCCGCAGCCGATGGTGACGTCGCAGACGCCGGCCTGGATCAGGTTCGCCGCGAAGTGGATCGCCTGCTGGGCGGACCCGCACTGCCGGTCGACGGTGGTGGCGGGGACGGTATATGGGAAGCCTGCGGTGAGGAGGGCGTTGCGGGCGACGTTCAGCGCCTGTTCGCCCA
>JACZYW010000229.1 GCA_022570885.1 Chloroflexota bacterium
GAACGCTGGCGGGAGCTCGATCCGATCCTCACCTTCCGCCAAAAGCTGGAGGGCGACGGCGTGATCGACGAAGCGGCGGTGCAGACGCTCCAGGCTGATATCGAGGAGACGGTGAACGAAGCGGCCCGCTTCGCAGAGGAGAGCCCGCATCCGACGCCCGATGCGCTCTACGAGAACGTGTACAAGGAAAGGGAGCTGTAGTCATGGCAGAGCTAACCTTCCGCGAGGCGCTGCGCCAGACGCTACGAGAGGAGCTGCTGGCCGACGATCGGGTGATCCTCATGGGCGAGGACATTGGCGCGTACGGCGGCTCCTACGCCGTAACCAAAGGCTTCCTAGACGAGTTTGGCCCGGATCGCATCCGCGACACACCGATCTCCGAATCCGTCGTCGTCGGCTGCGGCATCGGCGCTGCCATGGGTGGCCTGCGCCCCATGGTGGAGCTGATGACGGTCAACTTTAGCCTGCTCGCCATCGACCAGATCGTCAACAACGCTGCCAAGCTCCACTACATGTCGAACGGGCAGATACACGTGCCGCTGGTGATCCGCATGGCCGGCGGCGCAGGCAGCCAGCTCGGCAGTCAGCACTCGCAGAGTTTCGAAAGCTGGTACGCTCATGTCCCCGGCCTGAAGGTCGTCGTGCCGTACACCCCATACGACGCTCGCGGCCTGCTCAAGAGCGCGTTTCTGGAGCCGAACCCTGTCATCTTCCTGGAGCACACCGCGCTCTACGGTCGCAAGGGCGAGGTGCCGGAAGAGGACTATCGCATCCCCTTTGGCCAGGCGGAGGTGTATCGAGAAGGGGAGGACGTGACGCTCATCGGCTACTCCGGCAGCGTACACCAGGCCGACGGTGCTGCCGACCTGCTGGCCGAGGCTGGCCACCAAGCCGAGGTGCTGAACCTGCGCACTCTGCAGCCGCTGGACGTAGCGACGATCGTCGCGTCGGTGCGCAAGACCCATCGCGCCGTCATCGTCGAGGACGATTGGAAGTTCGGCGGCTTTGCCGGCGAGATCTCTGCCATCATCATGGAGGAAGCCTTCGACGATCTGGATGCGCCCGTGGCCCGCGTCTGCGGCGCCGACGTGCCCACCCCGTACGCGAAGGAGCTGGAGCAGGCCGCCCTGCCCAGCGAGCGCCAGATCGCCGACGCGGCACTCGCGTTGTTCTAGTCTCGTTAGGAGGACGAACGTGATCTCGGAAGTGGTCATGCCCCAGATGGGCGCTGATATGGAAGAGGGCACCATCATTCGCTGGCTCAAGCAGGAGGGCGATGCGGTGGAGCGCGGCGAGATCATCGCCGAGATCGAGACCGACAAGGCCAACGTCGAGATCGAGTCCTTCGAGTCGGGCGTCTTCCGCAAGGCGCTGGCGAACGAGGGCGACACGGTGGATGTGGGCACGATCATCGCCATCGTCGCCTCGCCGGATGAAGACATCTCTCGATACGAGGGGATGACCGTCGCCGCCAAGCCGGCCACGGCGCAACAGGATGGCTCGCCGCCGGCTGCGACAGCGCCGCCGGTTGAAGCAGAGCCGCCGCCCCGGCCCATCGCGCCCGCCCGCACCGACGGCCGCGTTCGCGCCTCGCCCGTCGCCCGCAAGCTGGCGCAGGAGAGGGGGCTGGACCTCGCCCAGGTGCAGGGCACCGGCCCGGACGGCCGCATCGTCCGTCGCGACGTGGAGGCCGCAGCCGAGCAGCCTGCGTCCGGCGCGCCCGTTTCCACAGAGGTGGTCGGCATGAGCCGCATGCGCCAGACGATCGCCCGGCGCATGTCCCAGAGCAAACGCGAGGCGCCCCACTACTACATCACGATGGAGATCGATATGACGGAGGCGCAGCGCGCGCGCGGCCAACTCAAGGAGGTCTTCCAGCAGGAGTATCGCGTCAGCGTGAACGACCTGATCGTCAAGGCGACGGCGATGGCGCTGGCCCGCCATCCGATGTTCAATAGCTGGTTCGTCGAAGGCGAGATCCGCCGCCACGAGGCGATCAACGTCTGCGTCGCCATTGCGCTGGAGGACGGGCTGATCGCCCCGGCGATCCTCGACTGCGGCGGCAAGAGCCTGGCCCAGATCGCCGAGGCGAGCCGTAGCCTGGCGGAGCGGGCGAAGTCGGGCAGCCTCAAGCCGGACGAATACTCCGGCGGCACCTTCACCGTGAGCAACCTGGGGATGTTCGGCGTGGAGACGCTGATCGCCATCATCCAGCCGCCGCAGAGCGCCATCCTCGGCGTCGGCGCGGTGCGAGAGGTGCCGGTGGTGCGCGAAGGCGTCGTGGCCATCGCCGAGCTGATGCAGGTCGCGCTCTCCGCCGACCATC
>JACZYW010000230.1 GCA_022570885.1 Chloroflexota bacterium
GATCATTGGCTGACGTTCCAACGGCCGTTACATCTGTGTTTATCTGTGAGTAGCTGAGGCGATATTCGTGATCAGCCACAGATTGACGCAAACTAGCGCAGATCATTGGCTGACGTTCCAACGGCCGTTACATCTGTGTTTATCTGTGAGCATCTGTGGCGATATTCGTGGTCAGCCACAGATTGACGCAAACTAGCGCAGATCATTGGCTGACGTTCCAACGGCCGTTACATCTGTGTTTATCTGTGAGCATCTGTGGCGATATTCGTGATCAGCCACAGATTTGACGCAGATTGGCACAGATAGCTCCAGCACTTGCGGCGGTAGTCTGCGTTTCATCTGTGAGTAGCTGAGGCGATATTCGTGCTAGGGCGGGAAGGTTCTTAGGAGGTTAGCTCTTGACCGGCGTCACCGTCGGGCTGAGCTGGGGAGTCGTGGCCGGAGCTGGATATCGCTCGAGCAGCGCCGCATGGATGAGCACCGCGATCCCCTCGATCGTTTCGATTCCCTCGCGCATGGTGTCCTGTTGATCGGTCAAGATCGCCAGGCTATAGACTGGCCGGTCCCGGGCGGGAAAGACCACCCCGGCGCTGTTCACCCACCAGGTGATGTCCGACAGCTCGAAGATGAACCAGCCGTTCTTTAGGGCGACTTGAGCGCCAGATGGTGCACCGGCGGTGATCCCCCAACGCTGGCTGTCGACGACGCGGCTCATGAGGTCGAGCGCGCGAGCGCGGTTCGGCTCGTCGAGTATCTCGTCTCCGGCGACCAGCGCCATCAGCAGCGCGAGCTCGTTCGCCGTCACACGGCTGCCCGGCCAATTGCCGGCTTCGCCGGCGTCGAAGGCGGCCAGCCCAAGCGAGTGGAGGTACGACTCCACCTCCGCACCGTCGTCCAGCTCGCGCCATAGCTGTTCCGCAGGGTCGTTCTCGCTCTCCGTGATCATCAGCTCCAGCAGCGCCTGCTCATCCGTTGTGAGTCCGCGTCCTTCGCGAATCGCCTGCTCCATCAGCGTTAGCATGATCGGCAGCTTGACGACGCTCGCCGCGTGAAAGAGCGCGTCGCCGTTGGCGCTGTAGATCACGCCTCGATCGGGGATGACGACGGCCACGGCGATCGGGCCGGGCCGGCCCTCCATGTAACGGACAGCCATCTCGGATAGCTCAGCGAGCGGACGTTCCCTAAAGCCGGCCAACGTGGGCGTGCCCGCCGGCCTGGGATCTGCCGTCGCCGTGGCGGGAGGCGGCGTGGCAGTCGATGGAGGCGGCGTCGCCGGAGGGGACGCGGGCTGGGGATTGGCGCTGCAGGAGACGCCGACGCATATGGCGACGAAGAGCGCGGTAGAACGAACGGTGCGGGATGAAGTGGAGGACATGCCGGTGCTCTCTACATGAATGCGCGTACGAGGCGCGTGCGTACTATCCGCTACTGGCCGCTCGCGGTCAAGCAGGATCGCGCGGTGAACTTGCCTTAGAGCTCGCTATCACGACATAATCTAACTCGTCATGACTGAAGAACCGCCGATTAGAGTCCTGATCGCGAAGCCGGGGCTGGACGGCCACGAACGCGGCGCGAAAGTGGTCGCGCGCGCGCTGCGCGACGCGGGCATGGAGGTGATCTACACCGGCATCCGCCAGACGCCGGAGATGATCGCCGAGGCGGCGTTGGAGGAGGACGTGGCCGTCGTCGGCCTCAGCATCCTCTCCGGCGCCCACCTGGAGCTCTTCCCGCGGGTGGTGCAGGCGCTCAAGGATCGCGACATCGATCTGGACGAGATCCTCCTCTTCGCCGGCGGCATCATCCCGGACGAGGACATCCCCACCCTGAAGAAGTTGGGCTTCCAGGAGATCTTCCGCCCCGGCGCCACCACCGGGTCGATCATCGAATACGTGCGGCGCTGGGCGGCGTCACGAAGGACGTCCCCGGACGGGGGCGCTAAGGGCGGGTCGACGGCGACGCCGTGACCCCCCGGCCTGAAGCTAAGCCGGAAGCCGAGGAGCTGGTGCGGCGGCTCCTGGCCGGGGAGCGGCGCGCTCTGGCCCGGGCGATCAGCCTGGTGGAAGACGGCACCACAGTCGGACACCTCGCGCTCGCGCTCCTCTACTCCCACACCGGTCGCGCCCATACCGTCGGCATCACCGGCGGCAGCGGGACGGGCAAGAGCACCCTCACGGGCGCGCTCGCGCTCGAGTTCCGCCGCCGGGGGCGCACGATTGGCGTCGTCGCCGTCGATCCGACCAGCCCGTTCAGCCACGGCGCGCTGCTGGGCGACCGCATTCGCATGCCGGAGTTGGCGCGCGACCCGGAGATCTTCGTCCGCAGCA
>JACZYW010000117.1 GCA_022570885.1 Chloroflexota bacterium
GCGTCGGCCACGGCACGCGGCTCGGCCGCCCGCGGGTGGCGGGATCGGGTGGCGACGACGTGCGTGGCGAACGAGGCGAGCGCATCGGCGAGCGCTTCGGCATCCTTGTCGCCGGACCAGCCGACGACCAGTACGGCGTTCGCCAGTACAGCTTTCGAAAGTCCCATCTCCTCTCGCAACGTGTCCGCCAGCCGTCGCGCCGAGTCGCGGTCGTGAGCGCCATCGGCGACGATGAGCGGCCGCCGCCGCAGCACGTCGATGCGGGCGGGCCAGCGCACGCCGGCCAGCCCCGCGCGCAGCGACGCCTCGGCGATCTCGACGCCATGCGGCGCGAGCGCCTCCAGCGCCAGCACCGCCGTCGCCGCGTTATCTAGCTGGTGGCGGCCAAGGAGCGGCAGTCGCAGGGTGTAGGTGCTGTGCGGTGTGCGCAGCGTGAAGGCTTGCCCATCGCCGCCACGGCCCGTGGGGCGCAGCGCGCAGGCCTGCGCCGTCTCGATCAGCGTGGCGCTGCGCTCCGAGCAGAGCTGCCGGATGACCTCAGCGGCCGGCTCGCGCTGCGGGGCCATCACTACGGTGCTACCCGAGGTGATCACGTCCGCCTTCTCGCCGGCGATCTGGGCGATGGTATCGCCCAGAACCGCGGTGTGCTCCAGGCCGATGGGCGTGATGACGCAGACGGCCTTCTCTTCGAATACGTTGGTGGCGTCCAGGCGGCCGCCCAGCCCCACCTCCAACACCTGCCAGCGGACATCTCGCTCCCGGAAGTAGAGGAACGCCAACGCCGTAAGCGTCTCGAACGTGCTCACCGTGCCGTAGGAGCCGTCGGCGTCCTCGGCCTCGATGTGCTGCGCCAGCTCGCCCATCAGGCGGCCGAAGTCGTCGGGAGCGATAGGCTGTCCGTCTACGGCGATGCGTTCGGTGAAGCGATGGAGGTGCGGGCTGGTGTAGAGGCCGGTCGATTGGCCCGCCGCCCGTAGCACGGAGGCGATCATCGCGGCGGTGCTCCCTTTGCCCTTGCTGCCGGCTACGTGGACGGTGCCCCGGCCGAGGTGTGGGTCGCCCAGCCGCGCGAGGAGGGAATGCATGCGTCGCAAATCCCAGCGCGCGGCGGCGGCAGCGGAGCCGCTCCGCTCCCAATCGTCTCGATGCAGCAGGAGGCGCAGGGCCTCAATGTACTCCATGCGCACCTATCAGTTTGGATTCGGACTCACGGCCAGTATAGCATCGGTATCTGGACGAGTACAGATGCGGCTCCCGCGCTGACTGGTTCACAGCCGGTGGCCTTGTGTTCAACCTGCGAGGGCGGATGTAACCACCGGCCCACGAAACATGAGCCAGCTACCTCTGGAGAGGGGCGGGCTAGCGCTTGCGGGCGGATTCCGGCTGGGTGCGGCGAATGCGATAGGTACAGGAGTTGTCGCCCCGCAGCAGGCTCTTCGTGAGACGAGCATCGGCGCCGACGAGTTGTCTGACGAACTCTACGTCCAGCGCGCAGACGCTGCTATTCTCCTTGGCGACGTTGGGGAAGGGACAGGCGAACTGGCTGATCAGCCAGTCCTCTCCATCCTGGAGAGAGCCGGACACGCAGCCGCGCTCCTGGATGATCAGGCTTGCCTCGGCGATGCGTTCCGGCAGCGCCTTCCCGTTCATCCGCTCGCTATAGGGTTCGGCGAAGCGAGTGGCCACCCGTCGCAGGATCGTCTGCAACCCCTCAGCGCCGGCGACCTCGCGCACCTCTTCCAGCACGATGTTCGCGAGCAGGTCGTACTGTTTGGGGAAGAGGGCATCGCCTTGCTCAGTCAGCCGATAGACCAGTGCGGGCCGGCCGACGCGGCCCCGCTCCTCGAACGCCTCCACCAGGCCGTCCCGCTCCAGCACCGTCAGGTGCTGGCGGATGCCCGTGGACGTGAGGCCCAGGAGGTGGTCCAATTCCTTGACCGTCGCCCGGCTTTCGCGCCGAAGGTAGTCTAAGATCTGCTGTCTAGTTGCCTGCATATCGAAGTTACCGCAGTTAGATCATACCATACTGTGTTTGAGAATGCCCGGTGGTCTGCCAGCGTACTGTCGGCGCGTGCAGCGTAGTTGCGACCGGCGCGGAGTTGGTGCTAGCATTGAAGCGCCGTGGGGCTGTAGCTCAATCGGGAGAGCGCCTGTCTGGCAGACAGGAGGTAGAGGGTTCGAATCCCTCCAGCTCCACCAACAATTCATATCTGAATCTCCCTTTCGAGCGTTCAATCAGGCGGCCTAGACAACTGGGGCGAGGTGGAGAAGCTTGCCGCCTCCGCCGCCCAGGCCGGCGATGTCTTCGGCAGCAGTGTGGCCCTCTCACGAAGTGGATAGGAAGGCTAAACTAGAGAAAGAGGAACAGATGCGCACAACGGCATGAGCCAGGAGGGCCTGAGTTGGAAGATTGATCATGCGATGCCTCGAAGTCCATGTCGGACACTTCCGATAGCTTAGTTCAAGGAGGAAATCGATGAAGCGCTACGTACTAATCGCCGGGTTATTGGTGCTGTTCTCTCTAGCGGCCGGCTGCTCATTGGGTGACGAGAGCGAGCTGCCTACCCAAACCATAGTGCAGCAAGAGCCTGACGCCACGGTGACTCTCGCTGAATGCGCCGTATCACTACGTGCCGGGTGCCAGGTGACCATAATGAACTCGGCCGGTGACTCCGTGCTCATCCGCGAAACCCCTTCCACGACTGCGACCACAGTAGGACCTGTACGGAACGGCACGATGGCCGTCATCTTGAGTGGCCCAACGGAGGCTGAAGGCCGGCCGTGGTACGAGATTCAGACGTCAGAAATATCAGGCTTTACGGAAGCGACGTTCCTCTTCCCATAGGGAACCGAAAGCCGGCCGGGCCGGCAGTCGCTTCTGCGTGTCAACGGACGCGGGCGCTCAAGGGTCGAGGGTCTACCTCGCCGGCGATCGCGGTCTCGCTGGCAGGGTCTCATCCGCAAAACTGCATACTGATGGCCACGTTGACAGCCAGGCCGACGGACAGATAGGATGCACAGGCGGACGCCCACGGCCTGAGAGGTGGTCGCATCGTATCTGTGTGGACGCCCGTAGAGGGGTCAAATCCCTCCAGCTCCACCAGTGAATCGAGTGCGCGGCGCCCCGGCCTTCGGGGCGCTCGCTGCTTCGAGCGAGGACGATACAGGTGGACTTTTTCGAGCAAACTGAGCTGGTAGGCAAGCTGCTCCTGTCGGCGTTCTGCGGCGCCGTGATCGGCTGGCAGCGCGACCGGCGGCAGTACGTCGCCGGCCTGCGCACGATGGCGCTCGTCGCGACCGGCGCCTCGATCTTCACCGGCGCCAACGAGGTGCTCGGCGGCGACCGGGTTGTCGCCAACATCGTCACTGGCATCGGCTTCCTGGGGGCAGGTATTATCTTTCGCGATGGCGTGACCGTGCGCGGCATCACCACCGCCGCCACCGTCTGGGCCGTGGCCGCGATCGGCGTCGCTATCGGCCTCGAGCTCTATCTCGTGGCGCTGGTGGCAACGCCGCTGGTCTTCCTGATCCTGGAGATGCGCCCGCTCTCCGAGTACCTCGCCGGTCACAGGCAGAGGCCGCCGCTGCCGAACATGCTGTGGCGGAACCGCGGTTCGGCGGATGACGAGGACGAGGGGAGAGAGCGCACGGAAGACTGAGGTGCTCGCCGCCCTTGATCTACTCCCTGCACCTCGTTCATCATGCCTGTAGCGATGCAACGAGCTGACCGGTACCACCGACACCTGTTCATCGGCGTGCTGCTCTTGGCCGTCCTGGCCTCTGGCTGCGCGGGAAGCGAGGGGCCGGCGGGCGATTCGGACGGCGAGGCGACGATCGTGCACAGCGGCGAGGACGAGGCGATCGGCATCCCGTTCCAGGATGACGGCACGCTGATCACGCTGCGCGGCCACTTCTACGGCCCCCTGAACGAGGTTGGGGTGATCCTCAGCCATATGCTGCCCAGCGACCAGTCCGCCTGGTCCGATTTCGCGGCGGAGCTGGCCGAGGAAGGCTATGCTGTCGTCACCTTCGATTTCCGTGGCTTCGGCGAGACGGGCGGCGAGAGGGACCTCAGCAAGCTGGACGAAGACCTCTCCAGGGTGGTGCGCGCTCTGCGCGATCGCGGCAAGCAGCAGATCTTCCTCATCGGCGCGAGCATGGGCGGCACCGCCTCGCTGGTGGTGGCAGCGCGCGAAGACCTGGCCGGCGTGATCGCGATCTCTGCCCCTGCGCAGTTCGAGGACCAGGACGCGCTAGCTGCGGTAGCGAGCATCACCGAGCCGAAGCTCTTCATCGCGAGCGAGGACGACACGGAGGCGGCGACCAGCCTCGCGGCGCTCATCGGAGCGTCCGGCGCGCCGAAGGACGAACAGATCTACACAGGTGACAGGCACGGCACCGACTTGCTCCAGGGGGAGCACACCGCCGCGATTCTCGAGCTGATCCTAGCGTTCCTGAAAGAGCACAGTTCCTAGAACGTCGGCCCCGGGGCGTCTTCTCCGCCCGTAGTGGCTTCTTCTGATGTCCGCTCCAGCGTCCCGATGCCGGAGCGTACGCTGCCCATGAACGCGTCTAGCTGCTGCTCCAGCTTGTGCAGCATCTCCAGCGCGTAGCGGTCGGCTTCATCCATCTGCTCGGAGGCGAGACGCTTGCCCTCCAGCCGCTTCTCCTCCACCTCTTTCTGTACCTCTTCCAGCAGCCGCTCCGCCTCATGCTGCGCCTGAGCGATGACCTGCTCCCCGCGCACCTCGGCCGACTTCGTCACCTCCGACTCGCTGATCCGACGCTCCACCTCCTCGTCGGCGCGCGCCAGCCGCAGGGCCACCTCCTCATCCGCCTGGGCCAGCACCTCCTCTTTGTGGCTCAGCACCTCTTGCGCCTCTCGCACCTCGGCGGGCACGGTAGCGCGGAGCTGGTCTATGAAGTCGAGCAGGCGGCGGCGGTCGATGACGACGGCGGTACCGATGGGCAGGCGTCGCGCCTCGCCGATGAGTTCCTCCAGCCGATCGATGAGATGTAGCAGGTCGATGATGGCCTCCCTCAGGATGCCTGGTTGGCCGCGAGCTTCGTCCGCAGCGCTTCCGCCACGTGGCCGGGCACCAAGTCGGTCACATCATACCCCAGCCTGGCTACTTCGCGGATGCGGCTGCCACTGATAAAGAGGTGTCCCAGGCTGGCCATCAGATAGACCGATTCGATCTCCGGCGCCATGCGCTTGTTCATCAGCGCCATATCGAACTCAGCCTCGAAGCCGGTGACGGCGCGGATGCCCCGCACGAGCACGCCCGCCGATTCTTGGCGGGCAAAATCGACGATCAGCCCCTTGAACGACTTCACGGTGACGTTTGGGCGGTCCTCCACCGCCTGGGCGAAGAGCTGGATCCGCTCCTCCGTGCTGAAGAGGGGGCCGGTGGGAAGATCGTATACGGCAACGATCAGGTTGTCGAACAGGGCGGCGGCGCGCTGGACGATGTCTACGTGTCCGATGGTGACCGGGTCGAAGCGGCCGGGAAAGATTGCGGTGGCCAAGGCGTTCCCTCCTGACGTTGCTAGCGGCGGTAGATCGACACGAGCGTGTCCCCGTAGCGGCGGCTCCAGGTTAGCTCCAGCGGCGGCAGCTCCTGGGGCGGCCCGCGTCGATAGCTCTGCTCCAGTACCAGCGTCGCCTCGGAGCCAACCAGCGCCGAGGCGGCGATGCGTTCCAGGGTAGCAGGCGCGGCGTCGTCATCGTAGGGCGGATCGGCCAGCAGCAGCGAATAGGGCTCCGCCAGCCGCTCCGGGGCGCGATCAACTGCCATCCGATGCACGCGACCTCGTTCCGCTAGTGCTGTCAGCATCAGGTTCTCCCGAATGACGGCGACGTTCGCCCCGTCGCGTTCCACAAAGTCGCACCAGCCGCCTCCGCGGCTCAGCGCCTCGATGCCGAGAGCGCCGCTGCCGGCGTAGAGGTCCAGCACCCGCGAGAGGTCTACCTCCTGCGCCTCCAGCGCATCGAAGATGGCGCCCCGCACCAGGTCTGTCGTGGGCCGCACTCCCTTCCGCGGGCTCTTCAGGCGGCGGCCGCGGGCTGCTCCGCCGGTAACGCGCACGAGCCTATGGCGAGACGGCGTCCCGGGCCGGCTCTACCTGGAGTTGGAGCCGCTGTCCCACGCGCATCACGCCATCGCTGACGATGAGGGTGAGCGTGTACACGCCGGATTCGGTCGGGGCGCGCCAGGTCACCGTGGCGCCGGTATCGCTCTCCAGCGTCCCGCCGGTGGCGGTCCACTGGGGCTGGAGCAGCCCTCCGTTCGGCTCGATTAGCACTACCTCGCCTGTCTCCGCGTATTGCCGCACCGCCGGCCAGATGTTCGCGTCGGCTGCCGATTGGGAGACGTCCGCCACGGCGATGCCGCCCAGCTGGTAGCGGCGGGCCAGATCGAGCTTGAACGCCTCGCTGAAGACGTTGGCGATCCAGACGGTGCGTTCTCCGCCCAGCCCGGCGTAGCTAAAGACGACAGCGCGCGCCCCGTCGTCCCAGCGCAGCTCGCTCGCGCCCAGCTCCGCAGCCAGGTTCTGGCCTATCAGTTGGACTGTCGCCTCTGGGGAAACCGTCCCCGTTGGCTGCGCTATGGGCGTGCTGGCCAACGAAAGCGCCTCCGTCAGCGTAAGGGTGCGCATGCCGATGGCCCCGCGCTCGCTGCTGAGGGACGCCACAACTAGGAGCAGCTTGCTGCTGGGAACGCGGGCCACCAGATAGGCCAGCGCCTCCTTCGTTCGCTGATGATACTGCTCCGGATCCTCCTCTGGGGCCAGCTTGACTGCGGTCACGTGCGGCATCAGCGCGGGCCAATCGAACCCCAGGGTGTCCCAGGCGTCCCCCTGGCGCTTCGGCATGGGGAGCGTGAGGCTGAGGGTGCGGCCCTCGCCGCGCAGGCTGATCGATAGCTCTTGGACGAGCGACACGAAGTCGGCCTCCCGCACAGGATCGAGCGCTCGGTAGTCGAGGTCGATGCCGGCCACGCTGTTCTCGCGTGCGAACGCGAGGATCGCCTGTACGTGCTGGGCGCGCAGCTCGGGCGAAGCGAGGATCGCATCGAGCGCTTCCGCCTCTGCAGGCGTCGAGGCGCTGATGGTGGGCGCTATCGACACTGAAAGGTCAGCAGGGAGTTCCAGCGGGCCGCCGGAGATTTGGCCATCACTGTCGAGCGTGAAGCCTGCCGGGTTCAGCATGGTGAGGCTATCGAGCGCATTCGGGTCGAGTTCCTCGCCCAGCGGAAGGCTGCCCAGGACGATCTTCGCCTGTGCTGTAGGCCGGAGCGCCGCGATGTTGGCGGGCAGGATAGGCACCTCGCCTCGAGCGGTGCGGCCCTCGGCCTCGACGGTGGCTGTCCCCAGCCGCTGCCACGCCCCGTCTCGATACGTGAAGAGGATGAGTGGCGTCCCTTCGGCTAGGCTTGTGGTGAGGAGCACGCCGAGACGAGCGGGAAGGCGGAGCGGCTCTGTCGACGAAAGGTCGTAGAGCGGGCTCACGGCCTCGAAGCCGACCGGTAGCGGGGGCAGCTCGTCGCGCGGGATGGTGATGCCTAAGCTGATCTCGGTGGCCTCGCCGCCGTCGTCGAGGATGGAGATGGGTGGCAGTACCAGGAGGAGCAGGATCAGCCCCAGGACGATGCCCGCCGCGACGATGACGATAGCGGCCCGGTCCCCCTCTTTTGGCGGCTCTGGTTGGAGAATGCGGTCGAAGGGGCCCTGCTCTTCTTCCATGCGCTCCCTGTCCGCGTTCGTCGGTTGGGCGCCGCCGAGGCGAGGTGACTCGCGCTGCTAGGCGGGCCTCGGGCGGGCGGGCCTATTGTAGCACGGCGCTACTCTGGCGCAACTACGGAGGTGTGCGTTGGAGCTGGTGCGGCCGGATTTCGCGCCGCTATGTGCGCTTCTGGTAGATGGCGAGCGCCAGGCCGGGCTGCAGATAGCCCGTTTCGGCGAGGATCTTGTCCATCATGAAGAGCAGG
>JACZYW010000118.1 GCA_022570885.1 Chloroflexota bacterium
TCATCCCCGTGAACAGCGTCTTCGACCGGCGCGAGGAGCTGCCCAAGGAGGGGAAGCTCATCTTCGTCTGCGCCGTCGGCCAGCGCAGCGCGCTCGCCTGCGAGATGGCCGCGGCCGGCGGCTTCGCTGCGGATGTCCTCCACAACCTGGAGGGTGGCACCGAGGCCTGGATCAAGGCCGGCGAGCCGGTGGAGCAGTAGGCGAAGGACGCTACTCCCGCTGCGCCGGAGCCCCCGTTTCATCTTCGTAGGTCGGGCTTCAGCCCGACAGGCGCGGGGAGCGCGTAGGCCGGCACATCGGAGTTGACGGATGAACGCGGACGAGTGATGAAGATGCGTATGTATCGCAGGGCCTTGGCGGGCGGCCTTGCTGCCGGGTGGGTCGCGTTCTTCATCCTCGCCCAAGCGTGCGCGGAGAGCCCGCCTTCCCCGGACGAGCGTTCGCTCATCAGCGGAGCCTCTCCGACGGCGACCCCCACGGTAACTTCTCAAGAAGAGATCCAGACGTTCATAGATGAGCTTAACGCCATACAGGCAGCCGACACGGCAGAGCTCTATACTGGCCGCCTCGGCGACTTCATGGTCTACAGCGGGGACATGCCATCTCAAAACCGGCCTTGTTCGGATGCGCGCTGGGACGCCCCATCGTCGGAGAGCGAGCTCTTCTTCACGCTCGCCAGCGGCGATGCTCCAAAGATGGCGACAGTGTGTGGGGACGGAACAGCTATCATCATGTGGGACGCGGACGACCGAGGCTTCTCTGTTGAACGCTCGTACTTCATTGATGAACAGCCGGGGGTGTTCCTCGACACGCCTCTCGAGCGTATGGCTCTAACGAGCGTCGCCGGCCGGCCGGCGATCAAGACGTGGCCGTTGCCGGAGTTAGAGCAGCGCGCGCCCTTCTTCGCGCCCCGGCGCATGGCTGTCATAGAGCGTTTTCCCAGCGGCGACATACCGGGCGTGCTTCTTTACCTATCTGGTACAGGAAGCCAGGAGGAGGCCGTGGCAGTAGCAGAATACGTCCTTATGCAGGGAGAATAGCTGAGTGAGTAGATTGCTACTGGCCTTATCAAGGTCGGGCTTCAGCCCGACGACAGCAATGGGCTCTCTCACCCCAGCACCTATTACTCGTGGCAGCGTGTCTGCTGGGCGAGATTCTTCGCTCCGCTCAGAATGACGGGCCTGGGTATTCACAAGAGAGCCGAAACCCCGCAGGTCGGGCTTTAGCCCGACAGGCGCGACCCCCGCCTACGAAACGGCTACCCCATACGCTACACTCTGTCCGATATGGCGAGGGAGCGCTGGCAGCTCGAGATGGGCGCCCGGGTCATCGAGGGCGGCCGGGTGCGCTTTCGCGTCTGGGCGCCGGCCGCAAGCACCGTCGAGGTCGAGGTCTACCCGCCGCCGGAGGGCACCGTCCGCCACCCGATGTCGCGCGACGGCGACGGCGTCTGGAGCGCCGAAGTCGCCCTCCCGCCGGACACGTTCTACCGCTATCACCTGAACGAGGAGTGGGGCTACCCCGATCCCTATTCGCGCAGCCAGCCGGAAGGCGTCCACGGCCCCTCGCAGGTCGTCGACCCGGCCGCGTTCAGCTGGAGCGACGGCGGCTGGCGCGGCCTCGATCCGGAGGCGCTGGTCATCTACGAGTGCCACGTCGGCACGTGCACCGCAGAGGGCACGTTCGACGCGCTGATCGACCGGCTCGATGCGCTGCGCTCGCTGGGCGTGACGGCGCTGGAGCTGATGCCGGTGGCCGAGTTCCCGGGCAAGCGCAACTGGGGCTACGATGGCGTCGATCTCTTCGCCCCTAGCAGCGTCTATGGCGGGCCGGAGGCGCTGCGCCGCCTGGTGGACGCCGCTCACGCCCGCGGCCTCGGCGTCATCCTGGACGTCGTCTACAACCATCTGGGGCCGGACGGCAACTACCTGCGCATGTACTCACCCGACTACTTCACCGGCCGCTACCAGACGCCCTGGGGCGACGCGGTCAACTTCGATGGCGCGAACAGCGGCTGGGTGCGCCGCTTCTTCGTCGATAACGCGCTCTACTGGCTGCACGAGTACCACATCGATGGCTTTCGCTTGGATGCCACAGATCAGATCTACGACGAGAGCCCGCTACACATCCTGCGGGAGCTGGGCGAAGCGGCGCGCGAACGTGGCCCGTCGGGGCGGCGTCCGCTGCTCATCGCCGAAAACGAGCCGAACGATCTGCGCATCGTCCTGCCCCGCGACGCCGGCGGCTACGGTCTCGACGGCCTCTGGCTGGACGACTTCCACCATTCGGCCCACGTGCTGCTCACGGGCGAAAACCCGGGCTACCTTAGCCGCTTCCAGGGCACGACGGAGGAGATCGCCCGCCTGCTACGAACCGGCACGCTCTACCACGAAGCGCCGCCTGGAAGCGACGCATCGGACGTGCCCGCGCGACAGCTCGTCTACTGCCTCCAGAATCACGATCAGGTGGGGAACCGGCCGGCTGGAGAGCGGCTGGCGCACTTAATCGATCTGGAGCGATACAAGGCGGCCTGCGCGCTGCTCCTGCTGTCGCCCGGCACGCCGCTCTTGTTCATGGGGGATGAGTTCGCTGCGACGACGCCGTTCCTCTTCTTCACCGACCACCAGGGCGAGCTGGGCGAGCAGGTGGCGGCGGGCCGTCGCGCCGAGTTCAAGGACTTCTGGGCGGATCGAGACCCGCAGCAGCATGTCTCCGATCCGCAGGCGGAGGAGACCTTCCTCCGGTCGAAGCTCGATCTCAGCCAGCGGGAGCAGCCGCCCCACGACGGCATCCTTCGCCTTTTCCAGGAGCTGCTGCGGCTGCGGCGGGAAGACCCCGTCCTCCAGCGACAGGACCGCTCGCGCCTGCGGGCGGAGGCGCTGTCGCCGGAGCTGCTGGCGCTGGAGCGCTGGGATGAGGCAGGCCACCGGCTGCTGCTGCTGGTGAACTTCGGCGAGGCGGCGCGCTTCGACGCGAGCGAGCAGGCCTGGTTGGGCGACTCAACCCTAGCCTGGCGGCCGCTCCTCTCGACGGCCGAGGCGCGCTTCGCCGGGCCGGGGAGCGATCTGGCGACGCTGGCGCTTCGCCCCGGCGCTGTCGTCGATCTGCCGCCGCGTTGCGCCGTGCTCTGGGCGGCAGAGAAGGAGGCGTAGACGTCGAGATGGCCGAAGGCGCTTCGCAGGAGATACCGGCGTACATACGTGGCCGCAGCGAGAGCCGCTTGTTCGTGACTACGCTCTCTGCTACCGTGAGCGTACCTCGGTGACTAGAGCGAGATGGACCCACCCGTTCCCATCCCGAACACGGAAGTGAAACGTCTCAGCGCTGACGATACTGGAGGGGCAACCCTTGGGGAAAATAGGCCGTCGCCGGGGTACTTTTTCTTCAAGTTCCAGCGGAGAGAGGGCGGCTATCTGGTCGCCCTTACGCACGCGGCAGGCATGATGCGATGAGGCCGCGCACACTGTTGCTGCTGGCGTTCGCGCTGCTGGTAGCGCTGATTACGCGGCCTCGCCGCCGGCCGGCGGAGCCCCGCACGTCCGCACAGCCCCCCGCGTTGGCGGAGCTGCTCGCTAAGGCAGAGCCGCCCGCGTCGGCAGAGCCGCTCGAACCTGCGGAACCGCCCGCGCCGGTCGAGCCACCCGAACCTGCGGAGCCGTCCGCGTTGACGGAGCAGCTTCGCACCCAAGAGTTCGCGCCGAAGCGACGCCGCACCGCGCCGATCGCCATCCTCGCCGTTGCAGTCTTGCTGCTCGCCGGGCTGGGCGCGTGGGGACTGTCGATGGCCTTAGGCGATGACGGCGACGCGAGCGAAATATTGGCGATCGTGTCGCCGCCCCCGCCCACGCCGACGGCGATCCCCATGCCTACGCCGCTGCCGAAGTGGCGGCTCCTGGCCGGCGGCGACGTGCTCATGGACCGCAGCGAGGCTGAGAACCGCGACCCCTTCGCCGGCATCGTGCCGTCCTTCAACAGCGCAGAGCTCGTCGCGGTGAATGTGGAGATGGTCATCGCCACCGGCGGCACGCCCGAGGAGAAGCTGTTCGTCTTCATCGCTCCGCCGTCAGCGGCGCAAACGATGGCCGCCGCCGGCGTCGATGTCGGGAACCTGGGCAACAACCATTCGCTCGATTTCGGAAGGGCCGCGCTGCTCGATACGATCAGCAACCTGCAGGCGGCCGGCGTTGCGCCCGTCGGCGGCGGGGCGAACCAAGCCGAGGCGTACGCACCGGCTTCGTTCGAGATCGAGGGCGTGCGCGTAGCGGTGCTGGGCCTGAGCCATGTGGTGCCGTTTCTCAGCTGGGAAGCCGGCGATGGTACGGGCGTCGCCTCGGCCTTTCAAGAGGAGCGGGCCCTTGAGGCGGTCCGCGTGGCGAAGGCCGGGCACGATGTGGTGATCGTCCTGATCCACTGGGGCTTCGAAGGTTGGACTTGCCCGAACGTCTTTCAGCTGCGCTTCGGCGACTCGTTGATCGCGGCGGGCGCTTCCGTCGTGCTGGGCACCCACCCGCACGTGCTCCAGCCCATCGTCGAGCGCGATGGCGGGATCATCGCCTACTCGCTTGGCAACTTCGTCTGGGCGCCGCGGTCGGGCCCGGCGGGGGAGACCGGCGTGCTCGAGGTGCAGTTCGAGGGGGCGCAGCTGAGCGGCTATCGCTTCTACCCGCACGTGCTCGATGCGCAGGGCGCGCCGGTGCCGGCGGATGTCGACGCTTCCGCTCGCATCGAGGCCTCGGTGAGCAGAGCCTGCTGAGCGGGGATCGGCCACAGCGGTCGCCGCCGGGTAGAGTAGTATTCCGCCCAGGATGCATGCGGAATCGAGAGCAAGTCCTGGCACGGCCGCTAAAATACTGAGCGCAACGCCGACTGTGAGCTTCCAAACGCCGGGATCGCTGCAATCATTGACCAGTTCATTCCAGGTTCTAGGAATTTCTTCTGTAAAGAAGTCCTCCACAGATGCTGCCTACTTCGTCACCACCCTAACACCCTTCTGCTGTAGAAACCGCACAACCGAGGAAAGGCCGTACCAACTGAAGTCTATCCGGTTCGGCGCGCCTGCGTGATGCGAGATTTCCAGCTTGTCACCTAGCAGTATTCGCCAGATGCTCACTTTTTTGAATACCACCAGATCAATGTCCTGCAAGGAGACTGATACTTGTATAGGCCAGGCCCTTACGACGATCGAGTCACCATCGCATTCGAGCTTACCAATGGGCCACGATGCTCCCCATATCCAAGGTGAAAATTCGATACCGAGGAGCCGCATCGGAGGCCTATGGAGCCGCACTGCTCCTCGCCGCTGCCAGACCAAGTCCCGACTGCTCATAGGTTAGGGGAAGAACCGCTCGGTTCGTCCTGCAATTCTGGCTTCGTCACGTCGTGGGGCTTCAGAAAATGTAAATGCATGTGTACGACACTGGCAATCCGATGCCTATGCTAACGTCGCCCTCTACGAACCGGCTATGCCCACCTCACTATACCAGCTGCCACGGCAGTTACATCTGGCCCGCTTCACCGTTTGAACTAAGGGGCTTAGCTAGTGAAGCACACACTGTTCCGATTCGATCGCTGGGCGCTGCTCGCACTGGCGGCGCTGCTCGCGCTGCTGCTGGTGGGTTGTCGCGGTGGCGGCGAGGGCGCGAGTCTGGTAGACGTTGCGCTCTCGTCCGGCGACGTGCCCGCGGACTGGATCTCCGCCGACTTCGGCCAGGAGGGGGGACGTGACCTCTGGAAGATCCTGCCTGAGCTGCTGACGGCAGACGCGGAGGCGCATCTGTTCATACGGGCGTTCCAGGAGGAGGACGGGCTCCACGGCGTCGCGACGATCCTGATCGAGACCGAGGAGGCGGTCGCACTCCCTCAGATAGGCGAAGATGAGCAGGCGCTGGGCCCGCTGGCCCGCCTGTTGGAGCAACAGGACGTGCTGCTCTCCCCGATCGTGCTTGGCGGCGATCCGGGCACCTACTTTGCCGCTATCAATGCGCCCGTGCCTGGCTCCTTGCGTTCGCGTTTGGTGCGGCTGCTGGATGAAGGCTTTCTCTTTTCGGATAGCGTGATCTTCGTGGCCGGCCCCGTGCTGGCCGTGGTCACGGTCTGGTACCCGGAGAAGGACGATCCCCTCCGCGATGTGGACGACTTAGCTGGTGAGGTGGAGCGGCGGTTGCAGGCCTACCTGGGCGGCTAAACGAAGCCACGCAGCCGGATCGCCTGGGCCACCCGCTCAACGGCGATGAAGTAGGCGGCCTGGCGCATGGTCATCTCTTTTTCACGCGACAACTCGCGTACGGTGCGGTAGGCGCGGAGAAGCGCCCGCTCAAGCTCGTGCTGCACGCGCTCCTCGTCCCAGGCAAAGCGCTGGATGTTCTGCGTCCACTCGAAGTAGGAGACGATGACGCCGCCGGCGTTGGCCAGGATGTCGGGCACAATCAGCACGCCCCGCTCATTCAGGGCCGCGTCGGCGTTGGCGACGAGCGGGTGGTTCGCCCCCTCGATGATGATCTCCGCGCGAACGTCGTCGCAGTTCGCCTCTGTCACCGCGTCGCCGGCGGCGGCGGGGATCAGTACCTTGCAGGGGAGGGCCAAGAGCTGGGCATTGGTGATCGTATCGCCGCCTGGGAACTCGGCCAGCGCGCCGCCTTCCTCCAGATGTTTGTCCAGCGCTTCGATGTCGAGTCCGCCCTCGTTGTAGATCCCGCCGAAGATGTCGCTCACCGCGATTACGGGGAAGCCGGCCTTGAAGGTAAGCCGCGCCGTCCAGGAGCCGACGTTGCCGTAGCCCTGAATGGCGAGGGACGTCTTCGCCGGATCGCGGTCGAGGTCGAGGCAGAGCGTCTGAAGCATCAGGAAGATGCCGCGGCCCGTGGCCGACTCTCGCCCCAGCGAGCCGCCCAGTTCGACGGGCTTGCCGGTGACGATGCCGGGGGTGTACCCGTGGAGCTGCCCGTAGGCGTCCATCATCCAGGCCATCGTTTGGGCGTTGGTGCCCATGTCGGGGGCGGGGATATCGCGGTTGACGCCGATAATATGCTCGATGTTCTGGGTATAGCGGCGGGTGAGGCGGTTCAGTTCGGTCTTGCTCATGGTGGCGGGGTCGCACTGGACGCCGCCCTTCGCGCCGCCGAAGGGGAGGTCCACCAGAGCGCACTTCCAGGTCATCAGCGCCGCCAGGGTGCGCACTTCGTCCAGGTCCGCCTCGGGGTGGAAGCGCACGCCGCCCTTGTACGGCCCGCGCGCGCCGTTGTGTTGCACCCGGTAGCCCGCGAAGACGCGCAGCGAGCCGTCGTCCATGCGCACGGGTACCTCCACGTGCAGCTCCCGATGGGGCATGCGCAGGAGCAGCCGCACCTCCTCTTCCAGGCCAAGCGCGTCGGCGGTCTCCTCGAAGAGTTTGACGGCTTCTTTGTAGCGCGAAGGCGGAGATGATGGGGTGGTTACCATAAGCCTGCCTCTAGCACTTCCAGTCGGCGGGGGAAGCGCTCTCTTGCTATTGTCGGTCACTTGTCGCTGGCGGGCAAGCGGGGCGGCCGCTACGAGCGCTTCTCGGTCGAAAGATAGAACGTTACCCTCGGCATCTGCTTGGCCTAGCCTTTAGTTGACGTAACGAAGTTCAGCAGCCTATCGGGCACGTAGATCGTCCTGACGATCTCTTTGCCGTCCAGGTGGCGCTGAACGCGAGGCGATGCCTTCGCGCACTCGATGGCCGCCGCTTCGTCGCTACCGGCCGCTATCTGCACGACGTCACGCGTGCGGCCGTCGATCTGGACGGCGAGGTCGACGTTGCGCTGCTTGGTCAGCGCCTCGTCCACCTCCGGCCATGCCGCGGCGTGGATGGAGTAGGGGCCATCGATCTGCTCCCAGAGCTCCTCCGTCATGAACGGCGCGAGCGGCGCCAGCAGCAGGAGCAGCGTCCGCGCCTCCGCGATGTCGAGCGACGGCCGTTGCTGGAGCGCGTTGCTGTACTCCATGAGCG
>JACZYW010000231.1 GCA_022570885.1 Chloroflexota bacterium
TTCGCTTGTGGGGTAGTAGGGTGCCCGCTCGCGGCTTGGTTTACCAGCGGCGGCAGCGGAAGTTACCAGCGTCGAAAGCTATCGGCGACGGCGGAAGCCGCCTCTGCCGCGCCGGCCCTTGGGCCGGCCGCCTGAGGTGTCCATCGCGACATCCAGCGTCCGCCCCTTCAGCTCCTTGCCTCTGAGGCCCTCCACGGCTGCTTCCGCGGCCTCCGGCTTCAGCTCGATGAACGCTAGCCCGCGACGGGAGACCAGGCGAAGGGAGCGGATCTCTCCATACTCGGAGACCACCTCGCGCAGGTCACTGTCCGTGACCTCGGGTGATAGGTTGCCGATGAAGATGGTGGCCATGTCCAAAGACTCCGATCCGTCGACACCAAGGTCGTACAGCGCGATGCGAACGGGGATACGTCGCTTGCGGGTCGAGGACTACGATGTTTCGATCACAGTAGCACACTCGCCTTGCAGCGACAACCAACCTCGCCCTGCCTCGAACCGTCTGCTACACTGACCGCAAGCATCGAAGTTAGCGCCCCGAGCACCCACCCATGCCGACGATCCACGCCGACCCCGAGGCGATCAAGCCACTACTGCGCGACCTGGGCCAGGGCCCCACGCGAGGCCGCTCCCTCACTCGCGAGGAGGCGCGCTACTGCCTGGACCAGATTATGGACGGCCGCGCTACGCCCGCCCAGTGCGGCGCCTTCCTCCTCATCCAACGCTACAAGGGCGAGACGCCCGACGAGCTCCTCGGCTTCGTCGATGCCGTGCGCGGACGGGCCTCCACCCACCTCATCCATCCACAAGTCGAAGGCTTGCTAGACATCGGCAGCCCCTACGACGGTCGCCTGCGCAACATCGTCGTCAGCCCAGCGGCATCTATCGTCGCCGCAGCCTGCGGCGTCCCCGTCCTCATGCACGGCGAGGAGGAGATGCCGCCCAAGCATGGCATCACCGCGGGCAACGTGCTGGACGCCATCGGCGTCCCCACTGACCTGCCAGCCGAGGCAGTCGAGCGCAGCATCGAGCAGATCGGCATCGGCTACCTGCGTCAGACCCGCTTCGCGCCAGACCTCGTCTCTATCAAGTGGCTGCGCGAGGAGATCGCCCTGCGCAGCCCGCTGAACATGGTCGAGAAGATGTACGACCCGGCGACAGCACCCTACCACCTCATCGGCCTCACCCACCTGCCCTACCTGGAGAAGCTGGGCGCCTCGCTGCCGGCTCTGGGCTTCCGAAAGAGCGCGCTCGTCCAAGGCATGGAAGGCAACGAGGACCTGACGACGAACCGCGGCGTGCGGGTCATCGAGTTCACGAGCGAAGGCGAAGGCGATGCGGCGAAACGCGAGTACCGCGTCGCCGCAAGCGACTACGGCCTCACGCCCGCCGAGGCCGCCGACTTGGCCCCTGGCCCTGACGGTGACGATCGCCCCACGGCCGCCCGAAGCGTCCAACTCACGCTCGAAACTCTCCAAGGCGACGCATCGGACACTTGGCGCGACCTGGTGGTGTTCAACGCGGGCTTCCGGGTCTATCTCACCGGCCGCGCACCCGATCTCGCCGCCGGAGTCGAGCAAGCGCGCGAGGCTCTGGGCAGCGGCCGCGCTTGGCAGCTACTGGAACGCTGGCGGGCGACAAGCTAACATATTCGAGCTAACGTATTCGAAAGGAGTCAACGTCATGTCCGTATCCGGAAACGGGGCGAACCCCCACAAGTCGACCGAAGAGGTAGCAGCCGAGCTCCGCCAACGGCTGGAGGGCCAGCTTGGCCGCGAACGGACCGAGGCGATCTGGCAAGACCCTACCAACGTCCGGGAAGTGCTCCAGGATGAAGAGGAGGCGGCCTCCGTAGCGGGCATCATCCTCCAGGCCTGGCGAGACCTGCCGGAGGAAGGGCCAGCGGATCGTCCCCGGCGCCGCTCCGGCTTCCGTCGGGGCCTGCGGCTGGCGCTCATCGCCGCCATCGCCGTCTGGGCCGTCTCCACAGTGAACAAGGCCCGCCGCGGGCAGGAAGAGGAGTAGCGCCGAAGGGAAAGCCCGCGCTGCGGGGTATACTTGATCACGCCTCGAACATCGCCCCCATCGTCTAGGGGACTAGGACGCCACCCTTTCAAGGTGGAAACCGGAGTTCGAATCTCCGTGGGGGCACCAAACGTGACCGTCTCACAGGCGAAGCGACTCAAGCCGCATCCGGCCCGCCACCTGACACATCCAGCGCAGCCCAATCTGCTTGCCGAGCCGCTGCATGATTGCCGTCACCAGATGGC
>JACZYW010000119.1 GCA_022570885.1 Chloroflexota bacterium
CTGGACATCATCACCCAGGCCCAGACGATCGAGACGTTCCTGCCGCTCCGCGACGACCTGGGCCGGCTCAGCCACGCTCTCTACGCCGTCGAGCTGGTGGAGCGCGGCACGGAGGAGCGGTCGGAGAACTTCGCCCTCTACCGGCTGCTGCTCGATACCCTGCGCCGGCTCGCTCAGCGCGACGACCTCGATACCATCCTGCGCTTTTTCGAGATGGCGGCGCTGGGTCAGTTGGGCTATCGGCCGGAGCTAGGGCAGTGCGTGGTCTGCGGCCGGCCTCCGGAGGCGGAGACGAGCGTCTGGGCGCCTGGCCTGGGCGGCGTCGTCTGCTCGCGCTGCCGGCCCGGCGGGACGCTGGTGCGGCGGCTCTCCGCGGGCGCCCTCGACGCATTGCGCCTGCTCCAGGGCGGCGACTTCGAGGAGGTAGCGCGGTTGCAGCAAACGCCGGAGTTGGCGGACGAGCTGGAGCGCCACCTGCGCGACGCCATCCACTACGCGCTGGAGCGCGACGTGCGCTCGGCGGCGTTCCTGGAGACCGTTCGCCGGAGCCCTATCCGAAGCGCTGGGCGAAGCGCTGGCCTTCGCTGATCGGTGCGGCTATACTAGGTGGGCGCCGAGGCTGTTGGCGCACGAAAGGCTACTATGCCGCTCTACGAATACTGCTGCGAACACTGTGACGGTATCTTCGAGGCGCTCCGCCCGATGCGCGAGGCGGCCGACCCGGTGCCGTGCCCCGTCTGCGACCGCGACGGGGAGCGAATCATGCCCACTACATTTACGGCCTTTACGTTTCGTGAAGGCTACCCTCGCCGGCTGCCGGACAAGGGGACCTACTGGCACCTGGGCAAGGAAGTGAAGTCGCGCATCAAGGGCCCTGCGCGCCCCTTCGAGCACCCGGAGCTGGCCAGGCCCAAGTCGCCACCACGAAGGTCGAAAGGCGATCTGGAGGTCGCGCGGGAGAAACGGCATCTCCAGACAAAGGAGGCGCAGCGGGTGCGGTCGTCCTCCGGCAGGCGTCGCTCGTCCCGATAACGTTTAGGTCTACGCGTACACAGAAGGCCGGGCTAGACCCGGCCTCGTTTGTTGTCTGATGCCGCTCGCTACTCGTTTAGCTTCTTGAGAGGCTGATCGAGCTTGTACCGCTTTACCAAGTTCTCGAAGGAGAGATCGGGGTTCGAGGCGTCGATCATCTTGTCGTACTTCGGGTCGAGCTGCTCCAGCTTGCTGCGCATCGAGAGGTGGAAGGCGAAGCTGCTAATGAGGCGATGGACGTCGGCGCTACCGCAATCCGGGCAGGCGGGTTGGAAGTCGTCGGTCACCCGTTTGACCAACAGGCTCACCACCTTCTCGCAGTCCATGCAGGCATATTCGTAAATAGGCACGGAACAGCACCTCCGCGGTCAGTATAGCAGTTGCTGTTGGGCGGCCCGCTACTGCTGGCGGCTGAGCACGTAGTCGGCGATGTCGATGAGGGCGGCGCGGTCGGGCGTGTCCGGCAGCGGCTCGAGTGCGGCGACGGCGCGGTCGCGGAAGTCGCGTGCCACGGCGCGCGACTCGTCCAGGATGGTCGAGTTCTGGATCATGAAGAGCGCTTCGGCAAGGTGCTCCTCGCTATGGTTGTCGGCGAAGAGCTTCTTCACCGGGTTGTCGTCAGGGTGGCGCTCCATCAGGAGCAGGGCGGGGAGGGTGAGCGTGCCCTGCATCAGGTCGCTGCCGACGGGCTTGCCCAACTCGGCCTCGTCGCCCGAGAAGTCCAGGATATCGTCCACGACCTGGAAGGCCATCCCCACGTTGTCGCCGTAGGCGCGCAGGGCGGCGATATGCTCTGGCGTCGCGGTTGCCACCATCGCTCCCCCTTCAGCCGAGGTAGTGAAGAGCGACGCCGTCTTCCCCTCGATGCGCCCGAAGTAGGCCATCGTGTCCTGCCCGTATTCGTATGCGCTCATGTCCTGCGTCAGCTCGCCAGAGGCCATCGCCATGAGCGTCCGCGAGAAGAGCTTCACTACTTCGATGCTCTCGGTTTGGCAGATCAGGTTGGCGGCGTGGGCGAACATGTAGTCGCCCAGCATCACGGCCGCCGCGTTGTGGTGGCGGGCGTTGGTCGTGGGCCGGCCGCGGCGGGTGTCCGAGGCGTCGATCACGTCGTCGTGGACGAGCGTGGCGGTGTGGAGCAGCTCGATGGAGGCGGCCAGCGGCACGAGCAGATGCGGCCGATATTCGCCGAAGCGGCCGGCCAGCAGCGCGATGGTGGGGCGCAGCCGTTTGCCGCTCGCCGAGAGGACGTTGCCCAGCATCCCTTCCAGCAGGCTGAACTCGTTCCGCTTTACGGCGTCGAGCGCGGCCTGGACTTTAGCTAGCTCTTCCTGCACGGGCTCGTGTATGGAAACCACGGGCATGACGCGCTCCTCTCTGCCGCTCAGACGCTTCGCGGCGCTTGCATGCTCGCCGCGGCTGACGTCGCCGCCCCGATGGCGAACAGCCGCTCAGCGTTTTCGGTCGTCGCTTCCGCCACCTGATGGGCGGGCTCTCCTCGTAGCTCTGCAATCTTGGCCACCGCCTCCGCGACGTAGGCCGGCTCGTTTCGCTTGCCGCGGTGCGATTGGGGAGGCCCGTAGGGGCTGTCCGTCTCCACCACCAGTGTACTGAGATCGAGACGCCGCGCCACCTCTTGCAGGCGTTGAGCGTTGGGATAGGTTACCGAAGTATGGATGGAGATAGCGAACCCTAACTCCACATAACGCTCGGCAAGGTCGATGTCGCCGCTGAAGTAGTGCATCACCCCCAGAGGCCGGCCATCGGCGAGGCGGCCGTCCAGCCGGCGCGACCACGCTTCGACGAGAGGGAAGAGCGTCTCCTCCGCCTCGCGGCAGTGGATCGCGACAGGCTTGGCTACCTCCGCGGCTAGATCGAGTTGGCGGCTGAACACCTGTAGCTGGGTCTCCTTTGGCGAGAGGTTGCGGTAGAAGTCGAGGCCGATCTCCCCGATCACGGCCACCCGTGGATCGCGAGCGAGCTCGGTCAGCCGCTCCCAGGACGGCTCGTCCATGTCGCGGGCGTCGTGGGGATGGCAGCCCGATGCGGCGAGGACGCCGGTTTGCGCTTCGGCTAGGGCGATGGCCTGCTCGGAGGAGGCGACGTCCCAGCCGAGGACGAGCTGGCCGGCCAGCCCCGCCTCGCGGGCCCGCGCGAGCATGGCGTCGCGGTCGCCGTCGAACTTCGAGCTCTGGATGTGTGTGTGTGTATCGAAGAGCCGCATGGTTAGGACCTCATACGCTCCTCTTCCACCTCGGCAATATCTGGGTCCAGCTTGGTGAAGAGCGGTTCGGGCTTGCGCAGCGGCTGGCCCGGCGCCGGCCGCACCAGCGCCCAGCCGTCTTCCATCAGTGGCGTATCGTAGCCGAGGTAGCCGTGGAGCCGCTCCGAGCTGAACGGCAAGAACGGCCAGAGCGCCACTTTTAGACCGTTGATCGCGGTGATGACGGTGTACAGGCTGGCCGCCGCCCCTGCGCGATCGTCGGGCAGCGCTTTCCAGGGGGCAGTCTCGTCGAGGAAGCGGTTTGCGTCCTGGGCCAGGCTCATCGCCGCGCTCAGCCCCGCCCGGAAGTGGCACGCGCCAAGCTGGGCAGCTACTTCATCGAGCGTCGATTCCACCCGCTCGATCAGCTTCTTGCAGCGGCCGTCGAGTTCGCCCGGCTCCGGCACCCGGCCGTCGAAGTTGCGATAGGTGAGGGTGAGGGCGCGATGGGCCAGGTTGCCCCAGGTGGCGACCAGTTCGTTGTTGTTGCGGGCGACGAAGTCTTTCCAGGTGAAGTCGGAGTCGGACGTCTCAGGCATCGTCGCGACGAGGTAGTAGCGAAGCGGGTCGGGGTCGAAGCGCCCCATGATGCTGGGAATAAACACCGCGCTCCGGCGGCTCGTCGATGCCTTGAGGCCGGCGACGTTGTTGTAGTGGTTGGCGGGCACATCGTAGGGCAGGTTCAGCTCGCCGCCCTCATCGTCGCCGTAGGCCATCAGCGTGGCCGGCCAGCTCATGGTGTGGAAGAAGATGTTGTCCTTGCCGACGAAGTAGTAGCTGCGGCCGTCCGGCTGCTGCCAGAACTCTCGCCAGGCCTCGGGGTCGCCCTGCTGCTGCGCCCACTCCTTGGCCGCCGAGAGGTAGCCGATGACGTTCTCGAACCAGACGTAGATACGCTTGTCGGGGCCCAGCTCCTCGGTGGGCACCGGGATCCCCCAGTCGAGGTCGCGGGTAATGGCGCGGTCGCGCAGGCCCTCCTTGAGCACGCCCAGGGTGAAGTTCATCACGTGCTTGCGCCAGTGGCTCTGCCGCGAGACCCACTCGCGGACACGGTCGTTGTAGGCGCTCAGGCGGAGGAAGTAGTGCTCGGACTCGCGGTGCTCGGGCGTGGCGCCGCAGAGCTTGCAGCGCGCCTCGAGGAGATCGATCGCGTCCAAGGTGTGATCGCAGCGCTCGCACTCGTCGCCGCGAGCCTGTTCGAAGCCGCAATGGGGGCAGGTGCCCTCGACATAGCGGTCGGGCAGGAATCGCTTGTCTTGGGGGCAGTAGGGGAGCAGCATCGTGTCCTTGTAGATGTCGCCTTGCTTCAGGAGCTTGAGGAAGATCCGCTGGACCGTCTCCTGGTGGTTCGCTGTCCCTGTCGTCGTGTAGAGGTCCATGCTGATGCCCAGCCAGTCCAGCGATTCGACGAAGCTCTTGTGGTATTCGTCGACTACCTGCTGCGGGGAGCGCCCCTCCTGCGCGGCCCGAACGGTGATCGGCGTGCCATGCTGATCGCTGCCCGAGACCATCAGCACGCGATCGCCACGCAGCCGGTGGTATCGGGCGAAGCAGTCGGCTGGCAGGAAGGAGCCGACCATCTGCCCCTGGTGCAGTGGCCCGTTAGCGTACGGCCAAGCGACGCCGATGAGGATGGGTTTAGCCATAGAGGTATGTTCCTAAGACAAGCGCGGTTAGTTTAGCACGCAGCGAAGCTAGGAGGTAGTCGGCGGAGGCTCGTCGCTTGCCGACAGGGCCAGCCAGCGACGGTAGACCTCCCGGTGCGGCAGACCCGACCGCTGCGCCACCGTCCGCACCGCTTCGCGGGCGCGCAGACCCTGCGCCCGTAGCTGGCGCAGCTCAGCATCGACGTCGAACGACGCCTCCTGCGCTGCCGCAGCTTCCACATCGCTTGCGCCTTCGATGACGAGCGTACACTCCCCGCGAGGCTCCGTGAAGTGATCGAGCGCCTCGCTGAGCGTGCCGCGGAAGATCTCTTCGTAGAGTTTGGTCATCTCACGGCAGACGGCAACCTGCCGGTCGCCGAGCGCCTCGTGCAGATCGGTCAGCGACTGCCGCAGACGGTGGGGCGCCTCGAACATGACCAGCGTCTCCTGCCGGCTAGCGAGCTCTCGCAGGAGGCGGCGTCGCTGCCCCGCCCGGCGAGGCAGGAAGCCCTGGTAGTGGAATCGGCGAGTGGGCAGCCCGGCGACGGCCAGCGCGGCGGTGAGCGCGGATGCGCCGGGGATCGGCGCCACTCGATGGCCGGCGGCGATTGCTGCTTCGACTAGGTGCAGGCCGGGGTCGCTGATGGCGGGCATGCCGGCCTCGGACACGAGCGCGACATCGCCTTCCTCAAGCGCGGCGAGGATGCGCGGCGTGCGAGCGCGGCGGTTGCGCTCCGTGTAGCTGAGCAGGCGCGGCCGCCGTATCTCGTAGTGCGTGAGCAGCCGACGAATCGAGCGGGTGTCCTCGGCGGCGATGAGCGGGACTTCGCCCAGGACACGCATCGCGCGCAGGGTGATGTCCTCCAGGTTGCCGATGGGCGTGGCGACGATGTAGAGCGTGCCCATCAAGTCCACACAATGGCCGGATACTCGTCCACCCGCATACGTTTGTATACAGTGTTCACGACGATGCGGCCAGCGAACATTGACCCCAAGGTAGCGGTTTGCTACAGTGCGGGAAACCTGAAACCCCGGTCCTTTCGCTCATACGGTGAGACGATGGTGAAAACCACGGCCGCTAGTAGGGAAGCTCCCGCTGGCCTCGATGCGCGTACCTCGCGCACGGGGACCGGCGAGCAGAGAGGAGAACCCACGATGTCCATCCCCCAGGCGAAGCAGATGCGACGCGCTTACGGCTTCGATGAGGTTGCCATCGTGCCCGGCGACGTCACCGTAAACCCGGCGCTGACGGAGACCTCCTTCCGCCTAGGCGAGTTGGAGTTTCCACTGCCCATCCTGGCAGCGGCGATGGATGCCGTGGTCGACCCGCGCTTCGCCGCGAGCTTCGCCAAGGTAGGCGGCCTGCCGGTGCTCAACCTGGAGGGTGTTCAGACTCGCTACGAACAGCCCGACGCCGTGCTCGAGGAGATCGCGGCGGCGCCGCCGGATAAGGCGACCGTTCTGCTCCAGAGGGCCTATGCCGAGCCGATCCAGACGAAGCTTATCGGCGAGCGCATCCGGGAGATACAGCAGTCTGGCACCATCTGCGCCGTCTCCTGTACCCCTGTCAACACCAAGCAGTTCGCGCCGCTGGCGAAAGAGGCCGGCGTGGACATCTTCGTCATCCAATCGACCGTTACCAGCGCTCGCCACATCTCGACCAGCGCAAAGGGCCTTGTCTTTCCAGAGCTGGTCGAAGCGATGGCGCCCGTGCCCGTCGTGGTGGGGAACACCGTGGGCTATAGCGCGTGCAAGGAGCTGATGGAGACGGGGATCGCCGCGGTGCTCGTAGGCATCGGGCCGGGCTCAGCATGCACCTCTCGCGAAGTGCTGGGCATCGGCGTGCCGCAGGTGACGGCGACGATGGACTGCGCCCTGGCCCGCGACCAGTACTACCGCGAGAGCGGCCGCTACGTGCCGATCATCACCGACGGCGGCATCCGCAGCGGCGGCGACTTCTGCAAGGCGTTCGCATCCGGCGCCGACGCCGTCATGCTCGGCTCGATCCTGGCCGCCTGCGAGGAGGCGTCCGGCCGCGGCCACCACTGGGGCATGGCGACGCCCCACGCCGACCTGCCGCGCGGCGTCCGCGTCTCCGTGGGCGTGGGCACGACGCTACAGAAGGTGCTCTTCGGCCCAACGTCTCGTACCGACGGCACCGAGAATCTGCTCGGCGCTCTTCGCACCGCCATGGGCATGTGCGGTGTTCGCACCATCCGCGACTTCCAGAAGGTGGAGCTGATGGTCGCTCCGGCGATCAAGACCGAAGGCAAGCAGATCCAGATGGCCCAGCGCTAACGACTGAATTCACTCCCGCGGGTTGAAACCCGCGGCTTCGTACTTCACAACCTGTGGAGCTGCGGGATTCATCCCGCAGGGCTGAAAACAAGCTCACCGACTGAGCATTCAACCACCGACCCACCACAAGGGAACCGGCTACCAGCGCTAGCTCTGGCGCACCACGAGCATCCGCTGCCGCCCCGCCAGATCGCGTCGCGTCTCGATGGCGGCGGCGGGGAAGGCAGCGCGGGCCGCTTCACGCAGCCGTCGCCCCTGGTTCCAGGCGTGCTCCGCCAGGAGCAGGCCGCCCGGGTGGAGCCGCGCCTGCGCCTGCGCCAGCAACGCCTCGATGAGCGCGGTGCCACGCCGGCCGGCGTGGAGGGCCATCGCTGGCTCGTGTTCGCGGATCTCCGGCGCTAGCTTCGCGTAGAGCCGGGTGGGCACATAGGGCAGGTTGGCGACGATCAGGTCGAACCGGCCTGGCAGCGGCGTCAGCAGCTCGCCCTGGACGAAATCGATCCGGCCCAGCACGCTGTTCGGAGC
>JACZYW010000120.1 GCA_022570885.1 Chloroflexota bacterium
AAGATATCGTCTTAGAGAACGGCGCGATCCCCACGAGCCCGGATGCGCTCTACGTCGACTGCACGGCCGATGGGCTGGAGCGGCGGCCGGCGGTTCCGGTGTTCGACGGCGACAGAATCACACTCCAGAGCGTCCGAACCTGCCAGCAGGTGTTCAGCGCGGCATTCATCGGCCACGTCGAGGCCAGCAGCTCGGACGATGCGGAGAAGAACGAGCTCTGCACGGTGGTCCCCCACCCCGACTCCGACATCGACTGGCTGCGAACAACGCTCGCGAATGCGCTGAACACGACGCGTTGGAACAGCGATCCCAATTTGCCTGCCTGGCTGAGAGGCTCCCGTCTCGACGCGTTCAGCAACGACCGCTTGGATGGCGAGCCAGACCCTGCTCAGCTCGAGGTCCTCGGCCGGATCGTCAAGCACGTTCCGGGGGCGATCACAAACCTCCAGCGTCTCCTGGCCGGCGTCGCCGACGACTGAGCTCACACAGCTGGCGTGACCTTGACCACGGGCGAACCTGTCGAAGGCCCGGCTCGGCCGTAGGGCGAGCGCCGCACCGCCCGTAGCCCGTAGCCGCCGGCAGCGCTATACTGGCGCCGATGTCGACACTTCTGATCGCTTCGCTCCGGCCCGGCGAGGGCCGCACCACGACGGCGGCGGCGCTGGGCGCCCGCCTGGCCGCCGAAGGACGCAACGTCCGCCTGCTGCGCGTCCGCTCGCCGGAGGGGGCCGACGCGGCCGCCGAGGACGACGCGCGCACGCTGGCCGCCGTGCCGGGCTGCGCCTCGCCCCGAGCCGCCGTCAGCGAGCAGGAGGCGCACACCGAGGCGGACAGCGCCAACGCAGCGGGCGACGTCTGCATCATTGAGACGCCGTCCGGCATCCCGCACGAACTCGCGGTTCGCCTCGCCGCCCGCGTCGTGCTGGTGAGCGCGGGAGTGGACGAGCTGCGACTGGGCGACCTGTCCGCAGCCGCCCAGACCTTAGGCGACACGTTCCTAGGGGTCATCGCCACGCGCCAGCCCGAACGGCGGCTGGACGCGGCTGAGGCCCTGCTACGCGAGCGCGGGCTCGCCTGCCTGGCCGCCCTGCCCGAAGACCGGCTGCTCGCGGGCCCCAACGTGCGCGAGATGGCGGAGACGCTCCGCGCCTCGCGGCTGGTGGAGGAAGGGGAGGAAGAAGAGGCGCTGGAGTACGTCATGCTCGGCCCCATCTCCGTCGACCCCGGCCAGCCTTATTTCCTGCAGCATGGCCGCAAGGCGGTGATCAACCGCTTCGACAAGATGGACCTGCACCTGGCCGCCCTGGCCACAGAGCCCGACTGCCTCATCCTCACAGGCGGACAGGCGCCCAGCCCGTACCTGCTCGACCGGCTGGCGGGAAGCGAGCTCGATATCACCGTCCTCCTCTCGCCGGAGGGCACCGTGCGCACCGTCGAGCTGCTGGACGATCTGTACGGCCGCACGCGCTTTACGGGCCGGCGCAAGCTGGACCGCGCGGTCGAGCTGTTTCGCGAGCGGCTAGACCTGCCGCAGCTCGTCGAAGCGCTCCGCTAGCCCGCGGCGGCAAGCCCTCTCGACGCCTGCCATGCCGAGCCCTTCGCCCCGTGTCATGCTGAGCCGTTCGGCTGAGGGTGATGTAGAGAGGGCGGGAATGCTATCGCGAGGATCTCGCCTCGCTGCGAGAGGACTGGCCATCCGGCTGGCCTGATGGCGGCTTCGCCGACGGCCCAGCCGTCTCCGACAACGCAGTGCCTGAGAGCTCAGGTACCTCCGAAGCGACGGTCTTGCCCGGCCCCGCAGCACCGCAGTACGGACAGGCGCTCCAGGTTAGCTCCAGCGTCTGGTCACAGCCGGAGCACGGCTCCTGCAGCCTGGTGCGACACTGCGGGCACAGGAGAAACTCCTCCCGTATCGGCGCATCGCAGCTTGGACAGGAACGCCGCTGTTCGGCCAGCTCCCGTATCAACGCCTCGCCTTCCAACCGACGCTCGTAGGCTTCGATCATCGTCTCGTGGGGGCGAAGGATCAGGTAGAGGAAGAGGCCCGGGATGTTGAAGAGCACCACCAGCAGCCCAGCCATGATCTGCGACGCCGTATCACGCGTCCGCTCACGAATGTCGCGGTATATCCAGACGATGATGCCCAGCCAGAGGACGGCCCCATAGGCGATGAGGACGGCAACTCCAACCGCGAGGAGGGACTCCCAGTCTTCGAACATCGGGCTCTCCTGGCCTTGAACGCGCCTGGCGGCGCGAACTCCTGGCGATTATACCACGGTAAATGCGTCAAGCGAAGCGTACGAAGCCGATGATCTATCGCGTACGGACGCGGTGCTCCAGATCACGGTCACCCATGCCGCCGGAATCATCCAGCGGTGCTCCGCAGTACGTCACGCCCTGTCCCAGGCGATCCGTTCGTCGACGCGACGGCGGAGACGGTGCTCCAGCGGGCGAAAGCCGTTCGCCAGCCAGAACGACGCTCCTGCGAGATTCGCCGCGTAGAAGTGGAGCGTGCACCATCGGTACCCCTGTTCCTGCGCCCAATTCATTGCGTGCGACAGCAACGCTCGGCCTACGCCCGCGCCGCGCGCGTTCGGGTAGACGATGCCCTGCCACAGGTAGATGCAGGCCTCCGGCGTCGCAAGCGGCGGGGAGAAGCCGGAGGTGACAAAGGTGTCCATGCCCAACGGCTTCCCGTCGCGGTAGGCGACGAAATGCGCGTTGGCAGGTTCCGCCAGCAGCCCAAGCGCCATCTCCCTGATACCCGCCGCCACCTCCGACAGATAGGGGGCGAAGATGGGCGAGAGCACGTGATGTTCCCAAAGCGCATCGGCCAGCGCCGTGACAGTATCGATCTCCTCGGCGTCGACCTGGTGGATCTCCAGCTCGGACGCGGCCTCCTGCCGGCCGGCCTGGGCAACGGGCCGCTCCACCTCGCGCACGGCGCAGGTTATCTCGCGGGCGAAGCCAAGCGAGTCCCACGCCTCGCGGGTGGCAGCGTCGCCGGCGGGGACATCGACGAAGTGATCGAAGAAGCCGCGTCGCACCCAGTCGCCGGCCAGAGCGGCGTACAGCTCTCGATAGAGCGAGGGCTCCTCGTCCGCCGCCAAGGCATGACCCTCGTAGGGCATCGACATGGAGCGCGGCGGGTAGAACTGGGCTAAGAACTGGGTGGGCACGGGCAGGATGGCGGTGGCGAGCAAAAAGCCCACCGGCTCCCCATCGCGCTCGGCGACGACGCCCGCCGTGCCCGCGCGCTGCGCCAGCCGCTCGATGTAGGGTCGCACGTCGCCTGGCGACTCGAACGCGGCGGGCAGCACAGCCTCTCGCGCGCGGTCGCGGGCGTGGCGCGCCGCCAGCAGCGCGGCGGCGGCCTCTACGTGCCGCTCCTCGAAGGGTCTGATGGTCAGCGCCATACAAAGGCGATTGTAGCAGAGGGAACGTTGCTATCCCGGCAGGCAATGTACTGTGCGATCTCTTGACAAGCGGTCAGGATGCAGTAAGCTGTGGAGTGGTGGCAGCCCACTCCCCGCTGTCGATCCTCGCTCTCCGCTAGGATCGCGATAGAGAAGGAGCCCCGCGATGCTACATCGCACCTTTGCACCGCTGGCGCTGGCTGTCGTCGCCATGGCACTCGCCTTGGCCCTGGGATCCAGCCCAGCAGCAGCCGACAACATCTTTTTCGAAGCCAACATGGACGTTGCCCAGGCGACGACTGCGCAAACCGGCGCTTCCGGGTCCGGTAGTGTCAGGGTCACCCTCGATCCTGATACGAACACGATAGAGTGGGACCTGGCGTTTAGCGGTCTCGTGGACGGTTCGCAATCGGCAATAGCGGCACACTTTCACAAAGGCGCAGTCGGCGTAGCTGGCCCGATAGAGATCGACATCTCGACCGGCGCCCTGAAGTCGCCCAATTTTGGCAGCGCCACGATCACCGACCTGCAAAAGGCGGACCTGATTGCGGGTGACTGGTACGTCAACGTGCATAGCTCGAACTCTCCCGGCGGCGAGATCCGTGGCCAGGTCTTACTTGGCGGCGGTGGCGTCGGCGGTGTCGCCGAGCTGCCGGAGGTGGCCGGAACGCCGCTGCAAGCGACCGGCTCGTCGGATAGCAACGCGGGACTCTTCGCGGGGCTTATCGCCGCGGTCGTCGCGGGCGCAGTCGCGCTGGGCGGCGCAGCCTGGTATGTGCGGAGACGCCCGGCATAAGCAACGCTAGGCGTCACAGAAGTACCGAACGGGGTAAGAACCTCGATCTGGCCTCGCTGGCGTAAGGATGATCACGGTACAATGTCTGCCTAAGGGTAGACACTCTATCCGCCGTCATTTTGGCGTAGTGATCACTGGGAGGCCGACATTTCACTAACAGCGCGATTGGCCGTGCTCATCATGCTACCCCTGGCGCTCTTCGCCATATCGGGGACGGCTGCCGCACAGGAAACGGTCAGCGTGGCCGTCGGTGACATCTGGTTCTGCGACGCGTCGTTCCAAGGCGGCGTCTGCGACACGGTGATCGACGTGGGCGACACCGTTGTCTGGGACTTCAACGACGCCCAGCTCCCACACACCGCCACAGCGTGCGGCGACTCCTGCGACACCCCCACGAGTTCACCCGCCTGGGACTCAGGCTTCATTGCGGGCGGGGGCGGAACATACGAGTACACCTTCACCGAGCCTGGCACCTATCTCTATCTCTGCGAGATACACCCCTTCACGATGCGAGGCCAGATCATCGTGCAGGGCGGCCCCCCGCCCACAACGGCTCCGCCCACGCCGGTTACAGCCGCGACGGCCACCCCCGGCGATGGGACGTCGCCAACCTCGACGCCCGTAGCGACCACCACGATCGGCTCGCCCATCACGGGAGCGGGGCCGCAAGAGGGCTCCTCCGGAGCGTGGTGGACGCCGGCCGCGCTGGCGGCGACGGGCGGCGCACTCGTCGCGCTGGGCGGCGGCTGGCACGCGCGAAGGCGGCGGCTGCAGATAGGGAGTCGCGACGATGGCTAACCGGCGCGCGCACGGGAGAGGGCGCTTGCCACGCGCCGGCCGGAGCTGGAGAGCGATCGCCGGCCTGGCCGTCGTCGCCGTGATAGCCGGGGTTGGGATCTGGCTCGCGGTGGGCTCGTCGAGCGAACCGCCGGGGCCACTGAAGGCGGCGATCGTCGATCAGCTCAGCCTGACCTTCCCCAACGAGGACTTCATCCGGAACGCGACCGCTACCCTGGAGCAGGCCGGCTACGTCGTGGACTACTTCCCCGGCGAGGAGGTCAACGTCGAGTTCTATCGGCAACTCCCAGCCAACGACTATGACGTGATCTTGTTCCGAGTCCATGCGGACCGACTCCAGGCGACGTTGAACGGCAGGGAGATCGATGAGGTCATCCTGTTCACAGGGGAGCCGTACAGCGAGCGGAAGTATCTGGAAGATCGTTCGACAGCACGGCTCACCATCGCCCGCTACTACGAGGGCGGCGATCCCTACTTCGGCATCGCGGCGGACTTTATCGAGGACACTATGGTCGGCCGCTTCGACGACACGAAGATCATCATGATGGGCTGCGAAGGGCTGCTCTCCGACCGCACCGCCCAGGCCTTCATCAATAAGGGCGCGAGCACCTACATCAGTTGGGACGAAACCGTCTCCGCCAGCCACACGGACGCCGCCAGCGAGCGCCTGCTCGAGCTGCTGCTGCTCGACGGGCAGACCCCAACAGAGGCCGCGGCCCAGACGATGGAGGAGCTCGGCCCGGACCCGACCTACGGCAGCACACTACTCGCGTACCCCTCGGAAGGATAGCCCCGGGTAGTCTCTCGTTTCGTCGCTTGACATCTTCTACCTGCAAGCTACACTGAGAGCGTCCGGAAACACAAGCAACCCCGCCCAACCTTGGCCCGCTCACGCCTCCACGCCCCAGAAGGGAACGTGCATGTCTACATCTTTGCGCCCGGCCGCACGCACCCGGCAGACCCTGGCAGGGCTGGCGCTGCTCGGGCTCGCCGGACTCGGCCTGCTGCTAGTAGCCACGTCGGTCGCGAGCGCCAACCTGACGGCTGGGACGGACGTCCTCGACGTGAGCGGACAGGTGAGCGTGACCAGCCTCCTGGGCTCGGAGACGATCCCCTTGAGCGGCACGGTCACCTTCCAGCGGAGCAGCGCTCAGATTCAGAGCGGCTTGTACGTCATCGACGCGGAGATCATCGCCATGGACCTGGCGGGCACGAGCGTCACAGGGGCCATCGCGGTCGTGGAGAGTTCGACGCTGGTCTCGCCAGGAGAGATCCGCAGCCTCGTGGCCGCGCCAGCCAAGTTCCCGGCCTCCAGCTTCTTCGACGCCTTCATCGTCGTCACCGTGCCCGCCAGCCCGACGGCCACGGTGACGCGTCGCAACGAGGTACCGCTGCACCTGGTACCTATATCGGGCGGTAGCAAGGTCTCGATCAGCGACTGGCCGCCCCTAGGCGTGACGTACGCGGCGATACCGACCTCATGCGTGCCCCTCATTCCGATCCTGCCACAGGATATCTGCGTGACGAGCCTGTCGATCACCATCACAGGCGGGCCGCCCACCGCCACGCCAACCGCTACGCCGATTTCGTCACCCACACCAACACCAGACCCATCGGTCGGCGGCATCGCCGAGCTGGCGGAGGTAGCGGGGACGCCGCTGGACGCGACCGGCTCGTCCGGCACCGACGCTGGCATCGTGGCTGGTGTCGCGGTCGCCGTCGCGGAACCACACGTTCGGGTCGCCCGGCCAGAAGTACTTGAACACGGCGCCGTAGAAGTCGCGGTTCTCGTTGAGCGCGGTCATCACCACTTCGCTCCGACGGCTCCGGCGCGCGCGGTCCGGCTCGGCCTGTCCGGCAAGCACGCGCTTCGCCATTCGCCGTTGTTGTCGGTACCGGTCCTCAGTCGAGACCAGCCACCACAGGGAGCGGAAGATTTCCTGATCGTGCTGCCATTTTGCGTCGGCCTCGAGCTCTTCTTCCGTCTCGGTCAGCCGGTCGACCACAGCGGGTTCGGCGTCGGGCACCTCGAACGCCGGCCTCGCTTCCCCATTCTCGGAATCACCCTCGGTCATCCCCTCGAGCGAGACCGCCCGCGGCGCACGGTTGCCTTCGCGGTCCTCGACGGTCGGCCTCCGCTTCTCGGCGTCGTACCGGCGGACCAGGTCGACCCGGGCGTCGTGCAGCCGCTCGGTCAACCAGCTGACCAGTTGCTTCCCCTTGCCGGGGTCGAAGCGTCGGGCTTCATCCAAGATCACGATCGCGATCTCCTGTCCCAGGTCGTCGTCGTCGACGGCGGCGTCCCTGGGAAGCCCGGCTCGCCACTCGCTCAGCGTCTTCCGAACGAGGTCGGCCAGTTCTTCGAGGAGCTCGGCATCCGACATGCCGCCGACCCACCGCTCGGTGAGCTGCTTCGACCACTCGGATGGCTGCTGGAAGTCGGTCACTGCGGATTCTCCCCGCCGCGCTGCGCTGCTCGGTGAGCCGCCGGGCCGCAGCTCCGTGCCGTGCAGTCGTGCTTCCCTTCCCAGGTAATCGTCGGCTCCGGGCCGGCGATGGCTGAATCAGTTCTTCGCGGCGCGGAGGGCGGTAGAAGGATATCGACGCCCTCGCCCACCATCGCGGCCAGCGGCCGCGGCTTGCCCGGCAGCCGCGAACCGTCGAATCCGTGGACTGCGAGGCGTCAGCCCGCC
>JACZYW010000121.1 GCA_022570885.1 Chloroflexota bacterium
GGCGCGCGCGACATGGGCGTCTCGCCCGATGCTGGACCCGGACGCGCGCCCGTCGAGGGCGAGACCGGCCTCGACTTCAACGGCATCATCGAGGGGGCGCGCCAGGGCGAGATCAAGGCGCTGGTGGTCATGGGCGATAACCCGCTCATGTTCGCGCCGGCTCGCGGCATCGTGCAGGAGGCGCTCAGCAAGCTCGACTTCCTGCTGGTGATCGACCAGCTGCTCACCGACACCGCGCAGCAGGCCCACGTGGTGCTGGCCGACGCGCCCACCTACAGCAAAGACGGCACCTTCACCAACGCCGACCGCCGGGTGCAGCGGCTGCGCGCCGCCCAGGCGGTGCCCGGCGAGGCGCGGCCCGCCTGGCAGTCGCTGAGCGAGCTGGCGCGACGGCTTGGCGAGCGCCTCGGCGCGAAGGTCTCCTTCCCCTACCAGGAGGCGACCGACGTCACCGACGAGATCGCCGACAAGGTTCGCGGCTACGGGCGCTTCCGCGCCTACGGCTTCTTCGGCTGGGGCAAGGAGCGCGCCGTCAGCGACACCCTGCCGGAGCAGGTAGCGCTGCAACACGTCGCGGCCATCCCAGAGCCGCCGAGCCCGAACGGCGAGGTCGCGCTGCTCACCGGACGCACGCTCTACACCAGCCTGGAAGGCGCCGCCCTCCGCTCGCCGGAAGCCGACAAGCTGGGCCGGGAGCAGGGCGTGCTGATCAACCAGTACGACGCGACGGAGCTGGGCATCGCCATGGGCGACGAGGTAGCGCTCCAGAACGGCACGAGCGAGCTGGGGCTCAAGGCCATCCTCACGACAACCGTGCCACGGGGCGCGGTCTTCGTCTCCTCCTACTACGACGGCGGGGCCGTGGGCGCGCTGCTGCCGCAGGAGAACGGCTCGACCGCTGTGCCACGCGTCAGGCTATCGAAGAAGACCTGACCCAACACGCCTGACCCAACACGATAGATAACCTCGTAGGGACAGAACACCGTCGGGCTGAAGGCCCCGGCCTACAGATCGAGACCGGCGTTGGCAGCGCCCGCCTGCCATGCTATCCTCGACTGGCCAGAGCCTATGCCAGAGCCAATGACAGACCGTCTACCCCTCTTCCTGCTGAAGACCGTGCTCTTCCCCGGCATGTCGCTGCCCCTGCACATCTTCGAGGAGCGCTACAAGCTCATGATCGACCGCTGCGTAGAGCAGCGAGCCCCCTTCGGCGTGGTGCTGATCCGCTCCGGCGAAGAGGTGGGCGCTCCCGCCGAGCCGCACGACGTGGGCACCATCGCCCGCATCACCAAGCTCGAACGGCTGGAGGACGGCCGCATCAACCTGGTCGCCCAAGGCGAGCGCCGCTTCCGCATCGACCGCCTCGACCGGAGCGAACCGTATCTGACCGGCGAGGTAGCCATTCTCCCCAGCAAGGACCGCCACACGCCGGAGACGGAGGGGGAGTCGCAGAAGGTGGCCGCACTCTACGGCGAGCAGTTTCGACTGGTGCTCTCGGTCACGGGCCAGTGGGTGCGCAGCCTCAGCCTGCCGGGCGAGCCGGACGCGCTGGCCAACTTCGTCGCCGCGGGCATCGAGGCGCCGCCGGAGACGAAGCAGGAGCTGCTGGAGACGCTCTCCGTGCCCCTTCGGCTGCGACGAGAGGCGGAGCTGCTGGGCGAGATCATTCGCAAGCTGACCGAGCGCTGGGAGGAGCAGCAGCGCAAGCGCTTCGCGGGCGGCGGGCTGAACTAGCGGGCGGAGGAGTGCGCTAGGGCGCTACACCTCCACCGTCACCTTGATCGAGCGCTGCGACTTGTCCGCCGCAGTCGCGAACCCCTGCCCGATGTCGGCGAGGGCGACGCGGTGGGTGATCAGCCGTCGCAGCTCGTCCACGTGTCGCGCGGCGATCTCGAGCGCCACCTCGAAATCGGAGCGGGAGTTAGGGCGGCCGTAGACGATGCCGCCCACCATCGTGACCTCCTTCAACACCGCGACCATCGCGTTGATGGTCACCGGCTGCGAGAAGACACCCAGGATAGAGATGCGGCCGCCCATCGCGACCAGCTCCACCGCCTTGCCCAGAGTATCGGCGTGGCCGCCGACGGTCTCCACCACCACCTCCGGCGGCCGCCCCGCGAAGGCGGCGGTGAGCTCCTGCACCGCGTTATCGCCCGCCTCGATGGCCTTGGCGGCACCCAATGCGAGCGCGGCCTCGGCCTGGTGCGGATAGCGAGCGGTAACGAAGACATCGGAGGCGCCCAGAGCGCGCGCGGCCACCAGCGCCATCAGCCCGATCGTGCCCGACCCGAGCACGAGGACTCGCTCGCCGAAGGAGAGGCCCACCTGGCGAAGCCCGTGCACCGAGACGGCCAGCGGCTCCACCAGCGACCCCACCTCCGTGTCGACGCCATCGGGCAGCGGGTGGACGGTATACGCCGGCACGTGGACGTACTCGGCGAAGGCGCCGGGTAGCATGATGCCCAGAAACTTTCGCTCCGGGCAGAGCTGATACCTCCCCGACACGCAGAAATCGCACTGGCGACAGACCTCGACGGGCTCGATCGCCACCGTCTGGCCGATCTCGAGGCCGCTTACGCCCTCGCCTACCGCGGCCACCTCGCCCGCTATCTCGTGGCCCATGCGCATGTCGGGCGCGGCCGGGAACTCGCCGCGATACATGTGGAGGTCGCTGCCGCAGATGCCACAGTTGCGTACGCGAACCAGCACGCCGCCCGGTTGCACCTCCGGCGTCTCCACCTTCGTCACCTCGAAGCGCTGGCCACCCGAGTAGGTGGCCGCTTGCATCGTCGTCATCTTCGCCTCCTTATGTCAATATCAACCGTTCGCCGTTGATTGCCACCGATGCTCACAGATGAACACAGATTAGCGCCCCGCCGTTGATTGCCACCGATGCTCACAGATGAACACAGATTAGCGCCCCGCCGTCGATTGCCACCGATGCTCACAGATGAACACAGATTAGCGCCTCGGCCTCGTAACCAGGCCATGCTATCATGACGCTCAGCGATGCGTGCCGTCAACCAACCGGAAAGCTGGTGGGGCTGGCACGGCGGGAACCAGCCGGAGCCCCTCTCGATCGTCCAGATCATCCAGGCGGGGACGATGCCGCCCCGGCTCGCCGCGGTCTTCTGGCTCGGGCTGGAGCAGGGCGCCTCGTTCATCTTCGCGGCCGACCCGCCGGGCTCGGGCAAGACCACCGTCCTCACCGCCCTCCTCGCCCTGGCCCCGCCCGATACCGTCGCCTACTTCACTCGCGGCTGGGGCGAGACGTTCGACCTGCCGCCGCCCGACGAGAGCTACCCCACCTACCTGATGGTGAACGAGATGAGCGACCACCTGCCGGTCTACTCCTGGGGCCCCTACGTGATCCGCGTCTTCGAGCTGCTGACGGAGGACTACTCCCTCTGCACCACCGTGCACGCCGATACGGTCGAAGAGGTGATCGAGCAGCTCGAAGAGGAGGTGGGCGTGCCGCGCGAGCATCTGGCGCAGCTCACGTTCATCGTGCCGCTGGCCATCGTCCAGCAAGACGGCCGCACGCTGCGCCGGGTGCGCGACGTGGGATTGCTTGGACCAAGCCAGGGCGGCCCCGGCGAAGAGGGCCCCGGCGAGAGAGGCCTAGCCGTGCGCCGCATCGCCACCTGGGACGAACAGCGCGATACGTTCTCGATCCTGGAGGACGGCGACGCGACGGCCGCCCTAGCTGCCCGGCTCGGCATGGAGGAGGGGGCGCTCGACGAAAAGCTGGCCACTCGCGAGGCGTTCCTCGAACGCCTCGTCGCCGATGGCGTCAGCAGCATGGCTGCCGTCCAGGAGGCGGTGGACGCCTTCCAGCAAGGCGCGCGATAGGAGGGAGCCCCATGAGCAGCTATCGACGGCGCATCGGGACGTTAGCAGCGCTCGCGCTCATCGCAACGGTAATCGCCGCGCTCTCGCTGGATTCCTCCGTGGCGGCTCCAGTCGCCCAGACACCGGACATCACCGCCCTCGTCAACAGCGTCGACCAGCAGCGGATCACCGATCATGTCGCCGCCATCGACGAGCCTCGCAATGCGCTCGGCCAGCCCGCGCAGCTACTAACGACGGCCGACTACCTGGAAGCCCAACTGAGCAGCTTCGGCTATCCCGTCACGCTGGACCCTGTCGCGTTCAACGCCACCACGTTCCCTAACGTCATCGGCGTTCAGCAGGGGACCGTCTGCCCGGAACGCGTGTTCATCGTCGGCGCCCACTACGACTCAGTATCGACCACACCCGGCGCCGATGACGACGCCAGCGGGACCGCTGCGATGCTTGAGATCGCCCGCGTTCTGGCCGGTACGCCGCTCCCCGCCACGGTCTGGTTCACCGGCTTCACCCTGGAGGAGAATGGACTGTTGGGCAGCAAACACATGGCCCAGCAAGAGGCCGCGGCAGGCACTGAGGTGGTCGGGATGCTCTCGCTGGAGATGATCGGATACACGACTGCGACAGAGGACCCGGTCATCGTGCTCGGGAACGAGGCCTCGATACGGCTGGTGGAGTCGTTCATTCGCGTGCATGCCACCTACCTTCCAGGGGTGACCGGTATGGTGCCGGGGAACGGCGAAGCTACGCCGGCCGTCCGCCGTAGCGACCACGCTCCCTTCTGGGACGCCGGCTACCAAGCCGTGATCGTCACCGACGGCGGGCCCGCCCGCAATCCGAACTACCATCTGGCCACCGACACGATCGATACGCTCGACTTGCCATTTCTCACCAACGTGACGAAGGCGATGCTGGCGACGACGGTCGATTACCTCACCTTCGACGGTGACGGCGATAGCGAGCCCGATGCCTGCACCGGCCCGCTGAGCGCTACGGCCACGCCAATTCCCGCCGCCACGCCCACGGCAACAGCCACGCCAGAACCCGTTGGCGGCATCGCCGAGCTGCCGGAGACAGACAGGACGGAGTTGGAGACGCCCGCCTCGGCAAGCGACAGTTGGGTCGTGCTGACTGGCATCGCCGCCGCCTCAGCGGGCGCGATCATGCTCGGCGCGACGGCCTGGCTCGCCCAACGGCGGCGGGGCAGTCGATAGCTCGGACCGCGAAGCTCATCCCCACGGAAGGCCAGAATGTACCACCTGAGATAACATGAATACCGAGGGAGACCGATGAGGAAGCAACGGTTGCTCGGCGCCCTGGCCGTCGTAGCTGTCGTCGCTGCGATCACAGGTGGCGTCTTTGCCCTGCGTGCGACAAGCCAGGAGAAGTCGGACATCGTCCTTAACCCGGAGAATATAGGGCCCGATCCGGTGACCGTCAACGGCGAGCCGCTCAGCGGCAAGTTCGTGGCGATTTATGAAGCGAACGGGGGGAGCCGGGCTGCGGCCATCAACCTGGGTATCGAACAGATCCTGATGGTTCAGGCGGCCCGCCGCCTGGGGCTGGAGGCGACCGACGAGGAGGCAGCCGAGTACGTCCGCGGCCTGGAGGCCAGCTGGGACAAGCTGAGTGAAGAGCAGCGCCGAGAGGTACACGCTGTCCTCATTGACCAAGGGCTGCCCACCAGCAACATCGCCGCCAATGCGGATGTGCTCGAGTACGGTCACTTAGCGAAAACGACGATCAACATGCGCAACTTCCTGTTGGAGCGGCTGGCGGTCGCGGAACTGACTGGCGTTTCGCCCGACACCATCGGCGATGCGCAGCAGCTCGCGCGGGCGAGCGAAGGCCTAGACGCTGAAGCGATAATTGCGGCCAAGAGGCAACTGGCTGTAGAACAGCGGTTCGAGCCTGAGGTTGCGCGCTTCATCCAGCAGGAGCGGGACGCGGCTGATATCGTGCCGCTAGCGCAGTAACGCCAGGCTCAGGCTCCTACCCCAGCAGCGCCGCCAGCACCGCCTCGGTGTCTCGCAGATCGGCCAACGCCACGTCCGCGCCCGCCGCCAGCAGCTCATCGACCGAATCCTTGCCGGTCGCGACGCCCAGCGAACGCGCGCCGTTCGCCTGCGCCGCGGCGATGTCGAGCGGCGTGTCGCCGATCACCCAGATCGAACGCGAATCTACCCGTTCGCCGCCGCCCACCCGCTCGATAGCGATACCGATCAGCTCGCCCCGATCCTCGGCATCGTCGCCGAAGCCGCCTTCGGAGAGGTAGCCGTCCAGGCCGAAGTGGCGCAGCTTCAGAAAGGCCGCCGGACGGAAGTTCCCGGTGCCCAGGCCCAGGCGCACGCCCTCACGCCCCGCGAGCGCCTCCAGCAGCTCGGCGACGCCGGGCATCACGCGGCCGCTCTCGACTTCGCGCAGGGCCGGCTCCAGCAGTCGAAGGTACGTCTCCTGGAAGCGACGCATCTCCTCGCGGAAGTCCTCGTCGGCGCTGCCGCCGAGCCCGTGCTGCTGCATCGCGTTTCGCAGGATCCCCCAATCGGTGCGGCCGGAGAACTCCACGCGCCGGAAGCCGTCCTCGATGCCGTAGAGCTGGTGGAACGCGCGGCCCATCGCCAGGCTACCGGCGCCGCCGCTGTTGAGCAGCGTCTGATCCACGTCGAACAGGATGATCTGATTCACAGCGGCAGTGTAGCGGGTCGGGGGTGGCGGGTCACGGGTCGGAGGGTCGTGGGTCAGGGGTCGCGGTCGAGTGATTGCGAGCGCCCTAACGCAGAGGCGCGGCAGGCTCCGCTTGACTTTCCGGATATGCGTTCTATAATGTAGCTAAGTTAGCACTCATCCAGGGAGAGTGCCAGCCGCAAAGAAAGAGCGTACAATCGAGGAAAGCCGCGCTTCGGGCAGCGAAGGGAGTCGGGGAAGACATCAAACACGGGGCGAGTCCCTACGGACTGAGCGGAACTCACCGCCCTGAGCGGCCCTAACGGGCTTAGCCTGTTAAGGGCCCGACCAGGGACTCGCCACCTACGGCGAGTCCCGCTTCGTTTTCTGATGGCAAGAGTAGAGCCCCCGCAGGGTTGTGAGCCGTCTGCGAGGGCAATAGGAGAAAGGCCGGTGTGGTTATGGGCCAGCCCTTCACGTATTTCTAACGCGAGGCGATCCTTACGATCAATACCCCGTGGCCGGACGCCAGGGGGGAGAAAGGAGTAGGAGACATGGGAGTCCGAATCCGAAAGAAGCCGTCGCCAACACAGCCACAAGTTAGAAAGCCGAAGATCGATATGGGCGGCGCAGCTGGCGCTGCGCGGGAAGGCTGTCCCGACGCCGTGGCGGTCGAGGGGGTTAGCGAGGCGGTCAGCGTAGGCCAGCGGGCCTCACTGACACTCGCCGATGGCCGCCCTCAGTTGGTGGTGGAGAACCGCGTAGTGGCGGTGTCGGCGATCCGTCCCGACAGGGCAGTTGTGACGCGGTGTCTTGAGGAAGGCGAGAGCTACTTGGGGCGCGTAACTCGCGTCTCGGCGGGACGCTTCGAGGTTGAGCTAGGGAGAGAGAGCGGCTAGCCACGACGATGGGGGAAGGCCGACAACTCCGGTTGGAGCCAACGGCGCACTGTGACACGTGCCCCGCACAGTATCTGTGCGATGAGCGGTTCACGGAGCACGGCTGCCACAACGAGTACGTTCCCCCCGAACGAGGCGGACAGGACATGCTGCACCCGCTCCGTCCCGATCTGACAGAACGGCTCTGTGAAGTGGGCGGATTGGACATCCGGATTCGCGTCGGAAGACC
>JACZYW010000232.1 GCA_022570885.1 Chloroflexota bacterium
GCCTGAAGGCTGGGGCATGGGAACTAGGTGTCAGAGACCGCGCGGGGGTATCCGCCACCCCAGCCTGAAGGCTGGGGCATGGGAACCCTTCGACAAGCTCAGGGTGTCAGAGACCACGCTCTGGCCGGACAGAGCTGAAGGTCTGTCCCTACGACAGTGCAGCAGCGCACAGAGACCCTTCGCGTTCGCTCAGGGTGACGGGGGCTCAGGCGTACTCGCCCAGGAAGATACCGCCCAACACGTGGACGTGGCCGTGGGACTGGCTCTGCATCGCGTCAAAGCCGACGTTGGAGAGCAGCCGAAACCCGTTCGGGCAGTGCTCCGAGCCGAGCTCCACCGCCACCTCGCCCACGCGGCCCAGCCGCCGCCACAGCTCTTCTTGGCTGATGTGCTCCTTCGGCACCACCAACAGCATGACGGGCACCCAGCGCAGCCGGTTACGGAACGCGAGCACTTCGTCGTCCTCGTAGAGGATCTCGGCCGGCTCCTCGCGGGCGACGATTCGGCAGAAGGTGCAGGATTGCATCGTTGGAGTCGTTGCCCATTCTAGGAACGGTACTAAGCGAGGTCAAACCCGCCGGCGTTCGCTGACGAGTCCTAGGCATACGACAGCCAGCCGCCATGAAGGCGGCTGGCTGTGCGCTTACCTAGCTATCCGAATTACAAACTGCGTTAGGTCGCTCTCCTAAGCGTCGCGGCGGCGGACGACGGCCATGCCGGTCACGCCGAGCGCGACGGCGCCAACGCCCGCGGCGAGCAGCGTCAAGAGCAACGCCTCGCTGCTGGAGCCAGCGCCCGGGCCGCTACCAGTGCCAGGCGCACCCACAGCGTCAGGCTCCGGAGCCTCATCTGTCTGCTCCGCGGTGAACGCCGTCGCGTCACAGACGGCGACGCCAGCCGGAGATGTGATGGTCAGTGTGCCGGCCACCGTCGGTGGGTCCGCGCTGAAATCGAACGTCCCGACGATATCCGCGCTAATCGCGTCGAAGGGCGCCGGCAACGGCCCCGAGTTCGAGAAGGTGCCATCGGTGGCATCGATAGGAATGCCTGGATCGAAGGGGATCGCCAGGTCAACGGGGTTCCCGGCAAACACGAAATTCGTCACGTCTACGGCAACGATCTCCGAGCCATCCGGGCTTACGGTGAAGACAACGTCACCAGGCCCGCAGTCATCGGCTTCCGCGAATGTGCCTACGAAGCTCGATACTCCCGGCACGGCCGTTGGCTCGGCGGCCGGCTCTTCCGTCGGCTCCTCCGTCGGCTCATCGCACACCTTCGCAGGCGGAGACACGCCGTTCGGATCAGACAGGGGATCGGGCGGACATACATCTGCGTTGACGGTTGTGGCTGACATGTTCACGGCCAGACCGATCAGGATCATGACGACCGCTCCCAGCACCAACCAGCTTCTTACGTTGATCATGGTTCCCTCCTTAAAGCTGCCGCCCGCGAAGGCGACGGATATCCGTTCCACTGCGAACCAGTGATACGCGAATCTATCACTAGTGTCAACCCCTCGTGCCCAATCGCCATACATAAGTCCTACGCGTCGGGGCGCACGAAGGCTAACCTAACGCTCGATTGCTTGTCCGAGCCGTGCTATAGTCGCCTTGCTACAATGCGTTCCTCAACGACACCAGCTCTTCCTCATCGCAGGGCGGCCCATGGCTGACGTCCGGCCGTTCCGCGGCCTGCGCTACCAGCCGGATGTCGTCGGCGACCTCGGCGCGGTGCTGTCGCCGCCCTTCGACGTGATCGACGCTGAGGCGCAGCGGTCGCTGCAAGAGCGCAGCCCGCACAACATCGTCCGGCTGGAGCTGAGCGAGGAGCGCCCCGACGACGGGCCGCAGGAGAATCGCTACACGCGAGCCGCCGCCACGCTGCGCGGCTGGCGCGAGTCCGGGGCGCTGGAACAGGAGGCCCAGCCTGCGCTCTACATCTATTCGCAACAGTTCGAGCACGAGGGCCGCAAGCTTACGCGCACGGCGCTGCTGGCGCGCCTGCGGCTGGAGCCGTGGGAGGCGGGAATCGTCCGGCCCCACGAGAAGACCGGAGCCGCGCCGAAGGAGGACCGGCTCCAGCTCTTCCGCCATCTGCACGCCAACGTCAGCCCACTCTTCTTGCTGTACCGCGACCCCGAACGGCGCATCGGCGGCCTACTGGAGACGAGCGGCTCGCCCCTCGTCGATGCCGCCACGCCGGACGGCCAGCATCACACGCTCTTC
>JACZYW010000233.1 GCA_022570885.1 Chloroflexota bacterium
GTGCGGGAGGTGTTCGACGATGAGCAGTGGCAGCCGATGTCGGGCGGCGTCCTGCTGCGGCGCGGCCTCTTCCCGCGCTACCAGTACGGCGACCTGCTGGAGCTGGAGGGCGAGCTGGAGACGCCGCCCTCGCTCCCCGACTTCGATTACCGCGAGTACCTGGCCCGCCAGGGTATCGTCGCCCTCATCGCCTATCCGGAGGAGACGCGCACCATCGCCACCGGCCAGGGCGGCCGGGTGCAGACGGCGCTGCACGCCCTGCGACGCCACCTGGGCGACGCGCTGGCCCGCGCCCTGCCCGAGCCGCAGGCGGCGCTGGCCCAGGGCATCTTCCTCGGCCAGCGGTCGTCTATCCCGCCAGAGCTGACCGACGACCTCAACGCGACGGGCACCTCGCACCTGATCGCCGTCTCTGGCCACAACGTCAGCCTGGTGGCCGCGCTGATCATCAGCAGCCTGGCCTGGATCATCGGACGGCGGCAGGCGGCGCTGCTGGCGCTGGTCGCCATCGCGGGCTACACGCTGCTTACGGGCGCCTCGCCCACCGTGGTGCGGGCGGCGATCATGGGCGGGCTGTTCGTGCTGGCGACGCTGCTGGGACGCCCGACCAGCGCGCCCACGGCCATCGCGCTCGCCGCCGCGCTCATGGTCGGCTGGGAGCCGCTGGTGGTGCACGATGTCTCGTTTCAGCTCAGCTTCGCCGCCATCCTCGGCCTCGTCTACCTGACGCCCGCCCTCCAGGCCCGAGGCGTCGAGCTGCTCCGCCGCTGGGGCATCGAGGCGAGCGAAGGCGGCGTCGCAGGCTTCCTCCTCGAGAGCACCGCGACGACGGCGGGGGCGGTCGCGGCCACGCTGCCGCTCATCGCGCTCAACTTCGGCCGGATCTCCGCCATAGCGCCGCTCTCGAACCTGCTGCTGGTACCCGCCTTCGCCCTCATCCTGGGCGCCTCCGCCCTCACCGCGGCCGCCGGCGCCATCTGGACGCCGCTCGGCCAGGCGACCGGCTGGTTCGCCTGGGCCTCCCTCACCTACATGATCGAGCTGGCCCGCTTCTTCGCCGACGTGCCGCTCGCCTCGTTCGGCGTCGACGGCTTCGGCGCGGGGCACGCGGCGGGCCTCTATCTGGCGCTGGCCGCCTTCGCCTGGTGGCTGGCCCGTCGACGCCCAGCGGCAGAGCCGCCGCCCGCGCGACCGGCCTCGCGCTCGATCCAGCTACGGCCGGCCTGGCTGCTGGCCGGCGGGTTCGCCATCGCCGCTGCATTCACCTGGTGGGCGGCGCTGGCCGGCGGCGGCGATCGCCTCACGATCAGCGTCCTGGACGTAGGCCAGGGCGACGCCATCCTGGTGGAGACGCCGGACGGCCGGCATGTGCTCATCGACGGCGGCCCCAGCGGCCAGGCGGTGACCGAGGCGCTAGGGCGCGAGCTGCCGTTCTGGGAGCGAACGCTCGATCTCGTCGTGCTCACCCATCCCCAGGAGGACCACCTGGCCGGGCTGATCGAAGTGCTGGAGCGCTACGACGTGCGCCAGGTGCTGGCGACGCCAAGCGTCGCGGAGACGGCCGCCTACCGGGAGTGGCGCGAGGCGATCCGACGCCAGGGCATCGCCTATCGCGTGGCGCGCCCGGGCCAGTGGATCGACCTGGGCGACGGGGTGGCGCTCTGGGTGCTGGGGCCGGGCGAGGAGGCGCTCCGCTCAGCGGAGCCCAACGACGCCTCGCTGGTGCTCAAGCTCACCTGGGGCGAGGCGAGCTTCCTGCTCACCGGCGACATCGAGATCGACGGCGAGGAGGCGCTGCTGGCCGCCGACGGCGGGGACGGTGGCCTGCGGTCGGTGGTGCTGAAGGTGCCGCACCACGGCGCCGCCACCTCCAGCAGCGAGGCGTTCCTGCGCGCCGTGCAGCCGGCCGTCGCCGTCGTCTCCGTGGGCGAGGACAACCGCTTCGGCCACCCTTCGGCCGCCGCGCTCGACCGGCTGGGCGACGCCCTCGTCCTGCGCACGGACCAGCACGGCACTGTGCGGCTATCGACGGACGGCGAGCGGCTCTGGGTCAGCGTGGAGCGGGTACCCTAGGCGGCGAGCGGCCGGGGCTCGGCCCTGAATTTTAGAGTCGCTTCTGGTAGATGGCGAACGCGTTTCCAGGCAGCAGGTAGCCGGTGTCTATTAAAGTTTTGTCCAGCACAAGCATCAGTTCAGTTCTTGCCACTGCCTTCCTGCCGTTAGCC
>JACZYW010000234.1 GCA_022570885.1 Chloroflexota bacterium
GCGTCGATGCACCACGTGTCCGGGTCGATGTCGACGAAGATCGGGACGGCTCCGAGGTAGAGCGGCGCGGCTCCCGTGGCGACGAAGGTGAGCGCAGGGACGATCACCTCATCTCCGGGCCGAACGCCGGCCGCCTTGAGAGCGACCTCCAGCGCTGTTGTGCCGCTGGCCGTGCAGCAACCGAAGCGGGCTGTGTGATAGGCCGCGAACTGCTCCGCAAACCCGGCGGCGCGCTCGTTTGGCGATGGAAAGCCGCCCCAGTTGCCGCTCTCGACCACCTCGCGGAGCGCCTGTACCTCGCGCTCATCGTGCACGGGCCAGGCTGGGAAGGGCTCGCGGCGCAGCTTCGTGCCACCGTCGATGGCGAGAGGTCCGGCCATTGTGATACCAACCTTCGATCGATCTCCGAACGCCTCCGTCATACTACGGCGGCAGTATCGGGCGCAAGGGAATGGACGAGGGCACTGAGGCGGTAGTAATGGACATTTGAATACGCCATGCGCTCCTCCGTAGGCGAGGCTTCCTAACCTCGCCGCCGCCGAGCCTGGAAAGGCTCGGCTACGACATTGAAAAGTTGCGAACTGACCCACTACCACTGAGGCCCGAAGGTGGCCCGTGATTCGCCCTGCCAGTATACTCAGGCCGGCACGCATCGCATCCTGACGAAGGAGTGAACGATGAGCAGCGAGCGTCTCGGGATCGGAATCGTCGGCTCGGGCTTCGTAGCCAAGTTCCACATTCAGAGCCTGGTCAGCGTGCGAGATGCGGATCTAGCCGCCATCACCAGCCCGACGCGAGCGCACGCCGAAGAGGCCGCGCAGCTCGCTCGCAGCCTCTCCGTAGGCTCGCCGCAGGTGCACTCCAGCGTGGCCGAGATGGTGCGCGACCCAGCCGTCGATGCGATCTGGATCTGTTCGCCGAACGACACCCGGCTGGCGGTTGTCGAGGAGATCGTCGACGCGATCGAACGCGGCGCCGAGATCGCAGGCGTCGCATGCGAGAAGCCGCTCGCGAGGAACGTAGCCGAGGCGAAACGGATGCTCGACCTGGCGGCGCGCGTCAAGCTGCTGCACGGCTACCTAGAGAACCAGATATTCGCGCCCAGTCTCGTCCGCGGAAAAGAGATCATCTGGAAGCGCGCCGTGCCCATCGCGGGCCGGCCGTATCTCGCCCGCGCGGCGGAGGAGCACAGCGGCCCGCATACGCCCTGGTTTTGGTCCGGTGTCCGGCAGGGCGGCGGCGTGCTCAACGACATGCTCTGCCACAGCTACGAGGCCGGCCGCTTCCTCCTGACGGCCCCCGACGAGCCTCGAGACGCCCTGACCGTGACGAAGGTGAGCGCCCAGATCGCATCGCTGAAGTGGACTCGCAAGGAGTACAGCGAGGCGCTGCGGGAGCAGACGCAAGGGCTGATCGACTATGCGCGCGCGCCCGCCGAGGACTTCGCCCACGCCACGGTGCGGCTGGAGACCGCTGAGGGCGTGCCGGTCATGGTCGAAGCGACGACATCGTGGACCTTCGTCGGCGCCGGGCTACGCCTACGCATGGAGCTGCTGGGGCCGGAGTACTCGATGCAAGTCGACACGCTTAACAGCGAGCTCCAGGTCTTCCTCAGCCGGCGGGTGACCGGATCGGAGGGGGAGGACCTGGTCGAGAAGCAGAACGCGGAGCAGGGGCTGATGCCCGTCGTGCCCGACGAGGCAGCCACCTACGGCTACGTGGCCGAGAACCGGCACATGGTCAGGGCATTCTTAGCGGGCCGCGAACCCGACGAAACCTGGGCCGACGGCCTCGCCGTTACCGAGGTGCTGATGGCCTGCTACCTTTCGGCGGAGCAGGAACGTGTCGTGCGGTTTCCCGCCCCAGAGCTGGAGCACTTCGTCCCGGCCGTCGCCCAAGGGACTTGGCAGCCCTAGGGTCAGCCCTCCACCGCTACCTCTCGCCCTTCTTCCGCGGACTGATACGCGGCGTTCAGGATTCGCTGGACGTTGAGGGTTTCGTCTTCCTTCACCGGCGGATCGCGTTCGCCTCGGACCGCCTGAAGGAACGCGCGCGCCTGCGCCTCGTAGGTGCTTCGCGTCTGCACGTTCTTAAACTCCTCGTCGGCGAGCACGCCGTTCCGGAGGTGGTACAGCGCCGGCGGGTTCGTGGTGACGCCGCCCTCCGTGCCGAGGAGCCGTACGCC
>JACZYW010000122.1 GCA_022570885.1 Chloroflexota bacterium
GTCGTCCGTCGCCGGGAAGACGTCGACGATGCCGCCACGGCGGGCGGTCTCGCCCGGCAGCGTCACCAGCGGCGTGGTGCGATAGCCCAACCGCAGCAGCGACGCCAGCAGCGCTTCCGGGCTGCTGTGGCCGCCGGTTCGCAGCTCGACCTGCGTCTCTTGCGGCGCGCCCGCCGGCAACGTGCGCTGGGCGATGGCGACGCCGGAAGCGACGACGATGCAGGGCTGCCCGGAGCGGAGCGCCTGGAGCGCGCGCAGCCGGTCGCGGAGCGCCTCCGGGTCGGGGAGGATGCGTTCGTAGGGGAAGGCGTCGCGTTCGGGGAAGGCGAGGACGGGGAGCGCCTCGCCCAGCCAGGCGGCCAGCTCCTCGATCAGCGTCAGCGCTTGGGGCGGCTTCGGCACGATGACCAGCGTCGGCGCGTCCGCCGCGCGGGCGAGGCCGGCGACCACGGGCGCTTTCCCCGCGTCGCTCACGCCCAGGACGAGCGGTTCGCGCGGGTCTCCGCCAGACGGGCGCAGCGCGCTGAGGCCGCAGGCGGCTTCGATGGTCGGCAGCAGGTTTGAGAGGTTCATCGCGCTCCGGGGCACGCCGAAACGGGCTGGCCTCCGTAGACCAGCCCTTCCAAGGCATTGTAGCACGAGTGGGCCTAGTTAAATCGCGCCATCGCCTGGTCGATGTCCTCTGCCAGCGCCACCTCGATCGCCTCGATCGCCCGCTCGACAGCTTCGTCCAGCAGATCGCGCTCGTCCGGCGGCGGGTCGGAGAGGACGTAGTCGGCGACGACGTCGGGCTCGTGCGACGGCTTGCCGTTCACCACGGGCCGTCCGATGCCGATGCGTAGGCGGCGGAACTCGTCGCTGCCCGTCGTCTCGATGATCGAACGGATGCCGTTGTTGCCGCCGTGGCCGCCGCGGGCGCGCAGCCGCACCTTGCCGACAGGGAGGTCCAGGTCGTCGTGCACAACCAGCAGCTCGCGGGCGTCGTCCAGCTTCAGACGTTTCACCAGGTTCCAGACGGCGATCCCGCTCTTGTTGACGAAGGTGCGCGGCTTCGCCAAGGCCACCTCGCGCCCGCCGATGCGGCCCTGGCCCAGCGCCGCCTGTCCGCTGGTCTTGAGCTCGATGTTGTGGCGTCGGGCCAGGCGGTTCACCGTCCAGAAGCCGATGTTATGGCGGGTCATGGCGTACTCGCCGCCCGGGTTGCCCAGGCCAACGACGAATCGCACGCGGTACGAAGGCGCAGCGTCTTCGTCGGGCGCTCGCTCCGGCGTGACGATCCGTCGCAGGCGCTGCCAGAGGCCGCCGCGCTCGCTCATGACGAAGGGGGGCTCTGCGTCGCGGCCAGGCGGATCGCGGCCTCCCGCGACGGGTCGGCGGCCTGCTGCGAGGCGAGCTGCTCGATAAGGAGCTGGCGCAGCGTCTGGGTGACCGCCTCCACCTGCTCCTCGCTCACGGTGGGATGGGCGCGGATCAGCTCCTGGAGCAGGTCGAGCGCAGCCGGCGCGGGCGAGACCGGCTGGGCGAGCAGCTCGCTCAGGAAGGCGAGCAGCTCGTCGTCCAGCACCTGTGCGAGGCCCGTCAGGTCCGAGGCCTGCACGATCTGGAGGAACTGCTCGATGCGCTCGCCGCCGCGCGCTAGGATGCGGCGCACCGCCTGCTTGGCGAGGCGGGCCTGCTGCCGGGCGAGCGCTGCCTGCAGGCGGCGCAGCACCTCCTCTGTCTCCTCGCTCGGCACGCCGATCTCCAGCGTGACCTGGCAGCCCTGGCAGCCCGGCCGTTCCCGTAGCGCCGCTTCCAGGTCTTGCGGCGAGCAGGAGCGTGGTTCGCGGGTTAGCCGCCGGTATGCCGCCAGCGCGGTGCGGCCGAGCGGCTGGCCTAGCGCCGACAAGGTATTTAGCCGCGCGAGCGTCTGCGCGATGGGCGCGGCTTCGTCCAGGACATCGCGCAGGCGAGCCCAGGCCTGCCAGTACTGCCGGTGATGCTCGGTATAGGCGGCTAGGTAGTCGTTGCGGAAGATCTCGAAGGTGGCGCGCATGCCATCCAGCCGGTGGGGCTCCGAGAGCAGCGTGACGAAGGAGAGCTGCTCTCGTGTCGCCGCCCGGTCGACGAGCAGCCTGCGCTGCTGCGGGCCGGGCTTGGCTGCTTCAAGGTAGGCGAGCATGGAAGCCAGCTCCGCCGCCGGTCGCGGCTGCTCTTTCAGGCAGCGGACGAGGGCGACGTCGTCCGCGAGCGTCGCGGGAGACGCGACGACAGTCTCGGGCGCCGCGCCGTTCGCGATCTCGCCCAGCCGGGCGATCGCGGCTTCGCCGGCCGCGTCGGATGTCGCGGCAGGCAGCTCCGCGAGCGCGGCGCTGAGGCGATCGCGCAGCCGTTGCGGCTGGGCCACTCTGGCCGGCGGGCGAGGCGAGGAGAGCAGCTGGTCGATGCTGCGCCAGCAGGCGTCAGCGAGGCGGGCGGCGGCCAGTACGTGGTCGATCAGTGGCGCTAGTCGCGGCTGGCGGGTTCCCGCGCCGAACACCTCCTGGGCGCTGGTCGAGAGCGGCAGCGCCGCCAGCAACGCGCCTTCCGCGTAGGCGGCGAGCGCAGACCGAGGTAGTCGCAGAGGCGGCGTCGGCGAGGCGTCTCCGGTCTCGTCCGCGATGGCCGTCTCGGCGACGGTGGCAGGCAGCCGCACCGGCGTGGCGGGCGCGCAGACGACGACGGCGCCGGCCGTTGGCGGCGGGCTGGCTTCCTGTAGCGGCTGCTCGACGAGGACGATGGTGAAGGCCGCGCTGGGGTTCAGCTCGAGGCCGGGGTGCCACGTGCGGACGATGAGGAGCTCCCCGGAGTGGGAAGCCCCCGCGTCATCCTTGACAGTGAAGGGCAATCGTCGCTCGGGCACGGCTCGATGATACCACGAGGCGGGCTTCTCCGCTGGCTCGGCCATGATGGGAAAGAGGGTCTGTCTGGTAACGGCCGGTGCGTTAGCTGGCGGCCACGCCTTCCGGCGTCCGCGCCCCCTCGACCACCTCTGGCAGCAGCGCCAGCAGCCGGTCGATCTCCGCCTCCGTGGTATGGGGGCTGACGGTGAGGCGCAGCGTGCCGACGGCGCGTTGCAGCGGGACATCCATCGCCAGCAGGACGTGGGAGGGCTCCAGCGTCTCCTCGTTGCAGGCGGAGCCCGCGCTGGCGGCGATACCGGCTTCGTCCAGGCGGCGGAGCATGTCGCGGGCGTCTGTGCCTGGGAAGCTGACGTTGACGTTGTTCGGCAGGCGTCGCTCCCGGCAGCCGTTGCAGGTCGCGTCCGGGAAGCGGGTGAGGATGCCGTCTAGCAGGCGGTCTCGCAATTGGCAGCAGGCCTCCGCGTACGCCGCTCGGTTCTGCTGGGCTAGCTCCAGCGCGCGAGCCGTGCCGACGATGGCAGCGACGTTCTCGGTACCGGCGCGTCGCTGGCGCTCCTGGCCGCCGCCCGATTGCTGGGTCAGGAAGGGCGTGCCCCGGCGCAGGTAGAGAACGCCCGAGCCCTTGGGGCCGTAGAATTTGTGTGAGGAGAGGCTGAGCAGGTCGATTCCAAGCTCGTCGACGTTAAGGCTGAGGGCGTTGGCCGCTTGCACGGCATCGGTGTGAAAGGGGATGCGCCGGCCGATCTGGCGGGCGCGCTCGCGCACCGCTTGGGCGATCTCCGCTATCGGCTCGACGACGCCGATCTCGTTGTTCGCCGTCATCACGCTTACCAGGACCGTGCGCTCGTTCACCGCCCCTGCGGCATCGGCAGGATCGACCATGCCGTCGCTGTCGACCGGCAGGTAGGTAATCTCGAAGCCGAACTTCTCTAGGTACTGGCAGCTATGGAGGACGGCGTGGTGCTCGATAGCGGAGGTGATGATGTGGTTGCCCATCCGTGCCAACTGCTGGGCGAAGGCGACGCCCTTGATCGCGGTGTTGATCGACTCCGTTCCGCCACTGCAGAAGCTCACCTCGGTGCTGCGGCAGCCGAGCAGGCCGGCGACGCTGTCGCGAGCTGCGGCGACGGCTGCGGCGGCCTGCCGGGCGAGGCCGTAGGTGGCCGATGGGTTGCCGAAGCGCTCCTCCAGGTAGGGCAGCATCGCTTCCCGCACCTGGGGATGGAGCGGCGTAGTGGAGGCGTAATCGAGGTAGATGAGGTCTTTCATATGTTTGCGGTGTATTCGGTACAGCGTATTGGATCATACCCGCTGGGGGTATCGCCCGTCAATCCTCCAGTGACAATGTAGGGGCGAGCCGCCGCTCGCCCTGGGCGACCAGACGGTCGCCCCTACAGGTCAATCGCGGCGTTAGAAGTCCTCAGGGTTGAAGCGCCGCTCGTGGACGTCGATGAACTGCTCGACGCGCTCGCGGCTGTACTCCTCGATGGGGAACTTGTCGATGCGCGACCAGCCGGTGAGGGCGATATGCTCGGCCTCCATCTCGGGGTACGGCGTCATCACGAGCAGTTGGCCGGCGTTGAGCCGCTCCAAGATCAGGCTCTCCAGCTCGTCGATGATCGCTTGGTCGTCTGTGTTGTACCAGAGGACGACACCGGCGTGCTCCATATTGTGAACCAGGCTTTCGGCCTGCCAGGGTAGGCGGTAGATGCCCCAGGGCACGGGCGCGCAGAAGTCGGGCGCGCGCGCGGGATCGGCCGGGCAGGGGCCGCTGCCCCAGTGTGGGCCGCCGGCGGGTGGGTTGCTGTTGCCGTCGGCCTCGTAGGCGACGGCTCTCCTGACGTGCTTGGCCGTGTTGGAGTAAGGGCCACCGTAGATCGCGGGCAGGTCCACGTGGTCGCCGGGCAGGAGGGGGTTGCTATCGGCCTCGGCCGCCCGCGCGACGATCAACCGCGCGTTTATGCCGTTGGCCGGCGTCGGCAGCGCCTCTGCGTCCCCGGGCGCGCCGAAGCCGGCGCAGTTAGCCAAACGCCAGCGGCCGTTCTCCTTCACGAAGGGCGTGGGGCCTTCGTCCCCAAACTCTTCCGATAACGGGATCTCCTCGCCGTCCGAGATGAGCACCACGTCGAAGGCAGCCTCGATCTCATCGTCCTCGCGATCGAGGATCTCCAGGTTCCTCACCTCCAGCTCGCTCTCGCCGAGGAAGCCTTCGAAGAAGGTGAGTCCGGTGGCGAATTCGATGAAGTTGATCTCGTCCTTGCACTTCTGGGCGAGGTAGGTGTAGGCCTTGGGGGGATCGCTGTTGATGGCCTGGTAGAAGCCTTCGATGGTGTCTCTGATATCGGCCTCGTTCTTGTCCTCTCCGCAGGCGATGAGTATCGCCGCGAGGGCTGCCAGCAGCAGTGCACACCACTTCATCGGTCGTCTCCTCTCAAGCGTTGGCACCCAGCGGCGTAGAGCACGGCGGTCGAACCTTCTGCTCCACCGTTCGCCTCCGGCGGCAGGAAGTTCTCGCAGTCTGCCAGCCGCCAGCCGTCGTTCTCCTTGACGAACCACCCCTGACCAAGCGCGTCGCCGCTGAAGGGCAGCTCTTCGCCGGGCAGTAGGAGGACGATATCTAAGTCGGCTAGGACCATGTTACCTTTCCGCCCGACGATCTCGACGTTGCGAATCTTGATCTGGTTTACGCCCAGGAAGGCTCCCAGCGCGACCGTTGTTTCGGTGAAGTCGCCGTAGCTGATCGTTTGCCGGCACTCCTGAGCGAGGAGATCGTAGGCCTCGGCGGGGTTGTCACCCAGCGCGCTGAAGAAGGTCTCCATCGTCCTGCCGATCTCGTGCTCGTCGCTGCTGCCCCCGCCACATGCGACAGCTACCGCCGCGACGGTTGCCAGCAGAACCACGCATAATTTCATCTGACGACGCCTTTGCTCCTCTAGAATACGATGACGCTCCGCGCCACTTCGCCGTTCTTCATGGCGGCGAAGGCCTCGTTGATCCCCTCGAGCGGATAGGTGCGCGAGACGAGTTCGTCCAGCTTGAGCTTGCCGGCCATGTAGAGATCGAGGAGGCGCGGCATGTCATAGCGCGGCCGTGAGGAGCCGTAGACGCAGCCTCGCAGCACCTTTTCCGCCATGAACGCAGGGGCGCTGATCGTCACCTCCGAGCCGATGGGCGCCATGCCGACGACGATCGCCTCGCCACCGCGCCGCACCATATCGAAGGCCTGGGTGATCGCCTCTGGCAGGCCGATCACCTCGAACGCGTAGTCCGCGCCGCCGTTGGTCAACTCCTGCACTTTCGCCACCGCGTCCTCGTTCGAGGCGTCGATGACGTGGGTCGCGCCGAACTCGCGCGCCATCTCCAGCTTGTTGGCATGGATGTCGATGGCGATGATGCGCTCGGCGCCGGCAAGGGCGCAGCCCTGGATGACGTTGAGGCCGACGCCGCCGGCACCGATGACGGCGCAGGAGGCGCCAGGTTGTACCTTGGCGGTGTTGATCGCGGCGCCGACGCCGGTCATCACGCCACAGCCCACCAGCGCCGCCTTGTCCAGCGGCACCTCTTTCTTGATCTTCACGACGCCACCTTCCGGCACCATCATGTATTCGGCGAAAGAGGAGATCGAGGCGAAGGGAGCGACCGCCTGCTCGCCGATGTGCAGCGTTTGGCCGCCGGTGCGGCCCCGTCCGCAGAGGTAGGGCCGTCCGGTGTTGCAGTAGCGGCAGCTCCCGCAGAAGGGGACGAAGAGGAGCACCACGTGGTCGCCCGGCCCCGCGTGGGTGACGCCGGGGCCGACCTGCTCGACGACGCCTGCCGCCTCGTGCCCGAGCACAACGGGCAGGGGGCTAGGCCAGAGACCCTCGATGAAATGGAGGTCGCTGTGGCAGACGCCGGAGGCAGCGGTCTTCACCAGCAGTTGGCCTGGCCCCGGGTCGTCCAGCGTCACCTCTTCGATCGCCATCGGCTGGTTCACTGCTCGCAGTACGGCGGCTTTCATCGCGGGTCTCCTCTCCACTCTTCAGACGGACTAGTACACCGTGCAGGTGACGGACAGCACTGGCGGGAGGTCGCCGGGAAGGCGTTGCCAGTGATCGCCGCCGTCCGCGCTGGCGAAGAGCTGGCCGTTGCTCGTGCCGACGTATACGCCTTCCGGATCGAGGCCGTCTGTGTCCAGCCCCTCGCGATAGACGCTCTGGTAGCTGTTCGGGCCGGGCAGTCCCTCGGTAAGCGGCTGACCTGCCCCCGAAAACTGGTCCAGTCTTTATGACAGTCCCGCCAGGGCTAGCCGCGTAGTCCAGTCCCTGACCCCATCATTGCGAAGCCAGTTTCAGCCTCGGCTATGGTTGTTCGTGATGATCGGGCCAGAGCCTGTGATCACGGTCAGTTCGAGGTTAAGTGCATCTACCGTAGCGGCTCTGCCTTGCAACTGAGCCCGTACCCGGTTCTGCACCGCCCCGAGGATGTCTAACGTATTCGGCTGCGTTGTCCCCTCAGGGAGCCGAAGTTCGATGCGGATCACCTTGTCGATGGGGTCGAAAAACGTAACGAAATTC
>JACZYW010000235.1 GCA_022570885.1 Chloroflexota bacterium
GCCCTCTGCGGTACACGTGCCGACGTGGCACTCGTAGATGACCAGCGCCTCCGGATCGAGGCCGCGCCAGCCGCCGTCGCTCCAGCGGAACGCGGCCGGGTCGACGACCTGCGAAGGGCCGTGCACGCCCTCCGGCTGGCTGCGCGAATACGGGTCGGGGTAGCCCCACTCCTCGTTCAGGTGATAGCGGTAGAGCGTGTCCGGCGGGAGGGCGACTTCGGCGCTCCAGACGCCATCGTCGTCGCGCGCCAGCGGGTGGCGGACGGTGCCCTCCGGCGGCGGGTAGACCTCGACCTCGACGGTGCTTGCGGCCGGCGCCCAGACGCGAAAGCGCACCCGGCCGCCTTCGATGACCCGGGCGCCCATCTCGAGCTGCCAGCGCTCCCTCGCCATATCGGAGAGAGTGTAGCGTATAGGGGGCCTAGTGGGGTTGGTAGTAGAGAGGGACCGAAGGGCGCTACCGGCCGCACGCGGTGAGGACGATCACATCGTTGCGCCACGAGTGCATGTTAGCGTAGCTATAGGCCCATTTGCTGGCTAATAGTCGTCACAGGAGGTGAGAGCGTGACTCAATCAAAGGTAGCGATCGTCTTGCATGCTGGTACGGGCAATCATGAACAGACGGCCCGGGCCCTTCACAGTCTGCTCTACGCGAAGGAGCTTCAGGAACGAGGAAATGAAGTGCGCCTGGTGTTCGACGGTGCCGGCACCGAGTGGTTGGCCCGCTGGACCGAACCCCAGGAGGGTCAAGACGGGCAGCTCGCAGGCTTCTTCCAAGAGGTAAAGCAGGCCGGCTTGGTCTACTCCGTCTGCGACTTCTGCGCCGGGGCATTCCAGGTGCGGGACAAGCTGGTTGCCAGGGACGAGCCCCTGGTGGGACAGTACATGAACCACCCCAGCCTCGCTTCCCTGGTGGACGAAGGATTCCAGGTCTGGATTCTCTAGCGAGCCGCTACACCCGCAGCCACGCTTCGAAAGGTCTCTCCGCCTCCCCTGCCCTAGTGTAGGTGCCCACCCGAGGCGCAACAGCTACTGCTGCCGGATGAGGGACATCACCCTTTGCTTCTGCTCTTCCGGCATGGTGGCGATGTCCAGGTTGTACTCTTGCTTGCCGTGCTCAGCGATCTTCTGCTGCAACTCCTCCGTGGTGTCTGCACGCAGCACCGCATCACAATCGAACCCGGCGTCACGGCACGCTATGGTGTAGGCGATCGGTCTCCCTCCTTGGACTCAACGCTTTCAGGCGGTACGTTCGTAACACGGAGCGAGCGGGGCTGTCAACCGGCCTGCAACCAGCTCGCTTACTGCTCGACCGGCTCGCCGGCCTTGATCCAGGCCTCGGTGCCGCCCTCCAGGTTGTGGAGGACGTCCGCGGCGAAGCCGCCGGCCGCGGCCATCTCGCAGGCGAGCGCGCTACGCTGGCCGACGGCGCAGACGAAGATGAGCTTCCCCTCCTTGGGCAGCTCCTCGCGCCGGTCGAAGACGCTGTTCACGGGGATGAGCGAGGCGCCGGGCACGTGGCCGTCCTGATACTCGTGGGGCTCCCGCACGTCGACGATGTGCGCGCCGTCCTCCAGCATCTGCTTCGCTTCTTCGACGGTGATTCGGTAGAACGGCTCCTGGGCGTCCTTGGTCGGCATGGCGATTTCCTCTCGTCAGTGTGATTTGTTTCCTCGTTAGCGAAGTCAGTGTAGCAGAAACTCCGCCCGCCTTTTCAACACGGCGCTGACATCGGCGGCACGTAGATGAGCCTCGACGTATTGACGCCCTCCCCCACCTTGGGCTAAGCTCCGTAGCGCGAAACCGAACGCGAAGGGAGCCCGCCGCATGGACTACGAACCTATCGCCAAGCCGAAGCCGGAGGAGTTCGCCGTCCGGCCAAACCTGGACGACTATGAGGGCATACGCGCCTCGTTCGACTACGAGCGGATCGTCGACGAGCTGGACGGCCTGCCGGGCGGTGGCCTCAACATCGCTCACGAATCGCTCGACCGCCACGTCCTGGCGGGCCGAGGCGAGAAGCCCTGTATCCTCTGGGAAAGCAAGGACGGCCGCTCCGAGATCTACAGCTACGACCGGATGGCCCGCCTCTCGAACCAGTTCGCCAACGTGCTGCAGAAGCTCGGCGTGCAGAAGGGCGACCGAGTCTTCGTC
>JACZYW010000123.1 GCA_022570885.1 Chloroflexota bacterium
CAGCATCGGCTGGCGCACGATCGAGCGGATCCTGCGCGACGGCGGCGAAGGCGTCTCGTTCGATGGCATCGACGTGGCGGGCGGGGGCCCAGCAGGCCGCGTCGGCCAGGCGAAGGCGCAGCGGCTGAATCGCGAGCGCTACCACCTGGCAGAGGTGGGCGGTAGCGATGCCCACTTTCTCCTGGCGCTGGGCACGGCCTACACGGTCTTCGACGGAACCTCCGCGGATGAGCTGCGACAGGCGATCCTGGCGGGCAAGACGAGCGCCTTCTCCGGCCGCTATCCCTCGTGGCGTCAGCTCGGCCTGGGGCAGGTAGTGCGGCAGCAGTGGCGGGGCCTGCGGGCCACGCCGCGCCAGATGGGCTGGCTGCCCACGATCAGGAGCTTCTTCTGGCGGGTGAAGCCGTGAAGATCGCGCTCGTCTCGCCGTACGACTGGACGGTGCCCGGCGGCGTGAACAGCCACTGCACGCACCTGCGAGAGCAGTTCGTCGAGCGCGGCCACCAGGTACGCATCGTCGCGCCCTCCTCGCGCCCGATCGAGCAGGAGGACGTGGTCACGATCGGCAAGCGGCCGCTGAGCGTGCCGGCCAGCGGCTCGCTGGCGCGCATCTCGCTCTCGCTCACCTTGGCGAAGCCGGTGCGGCAGCTCCTGGCCGAGGAGCGGTTCGACATCGTCCACGTCCACGAGCCGTTCATGCCGATGCTGACCATCAACTTCCTGCGCTACTCGGAGGCGGTGAACGTGGCGACGTTCCACGCCAACCGAGGGAGAGGGCACTTCTTCTACTACACCTGGGGGCGCCGTCATCTGCGTCGCTGGTTCCGCCGGCTCGATGGCAAGATCGCCGTCTCGCCAGCGGCCGCGCACTTCGTCGAGCAGTACTTCCCGGGCTACTACAATACGATTCCCAACGGCGTCGATATCGCTCGGTTCTCCGAGGGATCGCCGCCGCTGGCCGAGTACAGGGACGGCAAGGTGAACATCCTCTTCGTCGGCCGGCCGGAGAAGCGTAAGGGGCTGACCTACCTGATTCGCGCCTTTGGCCAGGTGAAGGCGCAGCGGCCAGACACGCGCCTGATCATCGTGGGGGCGGGCAAGTTCGACCGCTTCAAGCGCAGCGTGCAGTCGATGAAGATCAAGGACATCGTCTTCTGCGGCTACGTCTCGGACGACGATCTGCCGCGCTATCACCACTCGGCGGACATCTTCTGCGCGCCGGCCACCGGCTTCGAGAGCCAGGGGATCGTGCTGCTGGAGGCGATGGCTTCGGGGCTGCCCGTGGTGGCCAGCAATATCGAAGGGTATGCCGGCGTCTTCACGCATGGAGTGGAAGGGCTGCTGGTGCTGCCGAAGGAGAGCGAGGAGCTGGCTGAGGCGCTGCTGTCGCTGGTGGACGACGCTCCCCGGCGGCAAGCCATGGCGGAGCGAGGCCGCCAGCGGGCCGAGGAGTTTAGCTGGCAGCGCGTGAGCCAACAGATCCTCTCCTACTATGAACGGCTGCTTCACGAACGCGAATTGACCGGCCTCCAGACGGAGCCGGCGGGAGCCAAGTAGCGAGCGATGGCCATGCCCAAGTGGTTCACGCTGCTCCCCCACACCGTTCCTCGTCGCATCACCGACCCGATCGTCGGGGTCCTCGCCCGCACGGGTGTTTCGCCGAACCAGCTAACGGTGCTCGGCTTCCTGGGCAACGTGGGCGCCGGCGTGCTGGCCGCTCGAGGCGAGTTCCTGGCGGCGGGGCTGGTGATGTTGGCGTTCGCCTCGCTGGACCTGCTCGATGGCGCGCTGGCGCGGGCCACCGGTCGCGCCAGCGCCTTCGGCGCCGTCCTCGATTCGACGCTCGACCGCCTCTCGGAGGCTGCCGTGCTGGGCGGACTGATCTTCTACTACGCCAGCCGTGGCGATCGCGAGGAGGTGGTGCTCTGCTTCGTTGCCATCACCGGCTCGATCGTGGTCAGCTACGTGCGGGCGCAGGCGCTGGCCAACGGCCTGGACCTGCGGGATGGGCTGTTCACCCGCGCCGAGAGGGTGCTTCTTCTGGGCGGAGGCCTTATCATAAGTCCGATACTTCGCATCATCCTCTGGATCCTGGCCATCATGAGCTACGCCACCGTGGTACAGCGGCTGTACGTTGCCTGGGGCGGGCTCCGGGACGACCGAGCAGACGAGGAGGAAGAACCGTGATCCCGCTTCGAGAGCAGGACTACATCCGCGACCGGTTCGAGCGAGAGCTGGAGGGGAAGGTGAAGTTCGACTACTTCACCCAGAAGGCCTCGTCCATCTTCGTGCCGGGGCGCGAGGAGTGCGCCCACTGCCAGGACACCCAGCAGATGCTGGTGGAGCTGGCCGGCCTCAGCGACAAGATCTCCCTCACCGTGCACGAGCTCGCTCAGGCGCAAGAGGAGGCGAAGAAGCTCGGCGTCGATAAGGTGCCGGGCATCGTCATGCGCGGCCCGGCCAACCGAGCGCTCCGCTTCTTCGGCATGCCCGGCGGCAACGAGTTCCCCAATTTCGTCGAAGCGATCATCGCCGCATCGAAGCAGAAGACGCAGGTGGGCAAACAGGCGGCCAAGCATCTGAAGAAGCTGAAGGAGAAGGTCTCGATCACCGTCTACGTGACGCCAACCTGCCCGCACTGCCCCGGCGTGGTGCGCGCCGCCTACGGGCTGGCGCTGGCGAGCGCGCACATCGAGGCGTCGGCGGTGGAGATCGGCGAGTTCCCTCGTTTGGCGCAGCAGGTGGGCGTGCGCGCCGTGCCGCTGACGGTGCTCAACGGTCGAACTAGTATCGCCGGCGCGGTGGACGAAGAGGCGCTGGCCGAGCAGGTGCTCAAGGAGGCGGAAGGCGGCGCCCTGGGCGCTCCGCCCACGCACGGTGGCGCGACCTCAGAGGCGGCAGCGCCGAGCGGCCCTTCGCCCAGCAGCGGGCTCATCCTCCCTCACTAGGAATGGGAGCGTTCGAGCCCTCTGCCTCGAAGCGCAAGGGCGCGTCTCTCGGGGCGCGCCTGCGCTGGCCCTTCGACCGCTTCGCCGAGCTGGAGTTCACCTCTCCGCTCGCCTTCGCCGTCCTCGCCGTCGTCTACGTTGCGTCCCGCATACCCTGGCTCGACCAGGGCTACGGCAGCGACCCTGACGCCTGGCGGGTGGCGCTCTCGACCCAGCACTTCTGGTCGGAGGGCGAGTATCTGCCCTCGCGTCTCCCCGGCTTTCCCCTGCACGAGCTGGTCACCGCGGCAGCCTGGGAACAGGGCTGGGTCTGGACGAACCTCAGCACCGTCCTGATCTCGTTGGCCGGGGTATACCTCTTCGCCCGGGTGGCGCGAGAGATGGAGCTGCCCAACCGTGGCATCCTCACGCTGGGCTTCGCCTTTACCCCGTTCCTCTGGATCAACAGCGTGATGACGATCGACTACATGTGGGCGCTGACCTTCCTGCTGGCGGCGTACCTGGCGCTACTGCGACGATCGCCGACGCTTGCGGGCGTCTGCCTAGGTATCGCGGCTGGCTTTCGCCTCACGTCGCTGGCGATGCTGCTGCCGTTCTGGCTGCTGCTGGCGAGGACGGGACGGAGGGGAGAGATCTATTCGCTGACGAGGATGAGCGCAGTTATCGCGTTGTTCGCCTACCTACCGGTGCTGATGGAGTACGGCTTCACGCTGCTGAACTTCTACGACGAGAGCGTGCCGTGGGAGGTGGTGGTGAGGCAGGTGGGGAAGGACGGCCTGGGCGTGATCGGCGCGCTGGCGGTGCTGGCGGCGCTGACGCTCTCGATCTGGCGGCTCCGGCGCTTCCCCGGCGACCTGCTGCGCGATCCCCAGGTGCTGACGTGGACGACGGCCGTGCTGGTCTTCGCCGCTCTCTACGCCCGCCTGCCCCACGAAGTCGCCTACCTGATCCCGATCTTCCCCTTCGGCTTCTTCCTGCTGTCGCGATACGTGGGCCGGTGGCTGCTGCTGCCGACGCTCGTTGTCGTGGTGCTGGCCGGCTTCGTCGACTTGCACTCGTCCGACGACACGCTCGACATCGGGACGAACACGGTTACGAGCGCGCGGCTGGGCGATGGGATGCTCTTCACCGACCTCGATACGCGCCAGGATCGGCTGGATTACGCGCGAGAGCTGCGTGAGATCACCGCAGGCGGGAAGCTGGAGTTGCCTGCCCTGGTGGTGGTTGGGTCGATCTATCCTGAGCTGGTCGTGCTCTTTCAGGACGAGCTGGAGATCGTCGTTCTGGACGAGGACGACCGGGAGGCGATCAGCCCGCTCTCCGATCCGGGGCACGCGTGCGACTCCTCGTGCGACGTTTTCGGGTCAGTCGAATACGTCTCGCTGCTGGACAGCGACCAACTCAAGCAGCTCATTCGAGAAGGGAACTTCGTCTACTTCACCGCTGATGCGGCGCGGCGCACCCTGGCGCTGTTCGGCTACCGTATCGAGGAGACGTTTGGGCTGAAGACGCCGGTCGAGCTGGAGCTCGCCCTCGATGAGCCGCCGCTTGGCGAGGGAGCCGCACCCATCGCTCGTTAGCGCCCGCGGCGGAGGACGATCGCCCCGGCGCCCAGCAACACCACCGCGAAGAGCGCCGCCAGCGCAACGACGGCGATTATGACCGTTGTTGAGGCGCTGTCGTCGCCGGAGCCGGGCGCGGGATCTGTCCGGTCAGGCTCGAGCGTGGGCGCCTGTCTGGGCCCCAGCCCGACGCTATCACGCCAGGCGTTCTCCAGGCCGTCCTGGTCGAATCCGTAGACCTGCTCCAGCGCTCCGGCGGTGGTGGCGCCAGCCTTGAAGGTCTGGAAGAGCTCTGCGAACTGCTCCGGCCCGTAGCGCTCTACCAGAAACGCTACCAGGCTGTACGATTGGCCGTAGAAGAGCGAGACGTTCTCCGGCCGGGCGCCGCTGCTGGACGAGCTCAGGCTGCGCACGGAGAACACGTCGCCGCTCTGGATGGCCGCCTCCAGCGCGCGGCTCTGGCCGGATAGGGGCTGGTTCTGGGCGAAGACGGACGTGCCTTCGTTCAGCCAATCGGGCACGCCGCCCAAGGGGCCGCGCACCGCCTCTCTGATGACGATGTGGGCGATCTCGTGGCGGGCGATCTCGTCCGGCACAGAGCCCGAGACCATCGCCGTGTCCGAGAAGGACACCAGGCCGGCGGTGACGATCCCCTCCACGCTACTGGGGATAATCGCAGCTTCCATATCGCTGGCGGAGGCGTAGTAGAAGATCTTGACCGGAAAGCCGACGTCGGTCTGCAGCAGCGCTCCGATGCCGTCCAGGGTCTCGCGGCCGGCGGCCAGTACCCGCTCTGCAGCATCCTGGCTGCCGCTGTACCACCAGAGCGTGAGGTTGCCGTCGCTCACGGTTCGCCACTCGAAGCGGTCGTCCTCGTAGACGATGAGCTGTGGTTCGGTCGCCTGGGTCTCGCCCGCAGTGGTGATGCGCCAGAAGTAGGTCACCTCAGCGCCGGGGATGAGCAGGTTGCGCTGGCTGCGCCCCAGATCGTACGTGCAGCTTACCAGGGTGCCGCCGGTGCAATCGGCCGTCGCGGTGGCGCGCACGCCGTCCGGCGCGATCTCGTAGACGAGGCGCACGTCGTCGAAGCCGGCGCTGGAGGCGGCCTCCAGCGTGAAGACGATGCCGTTGGGGAAGTCGCTGCGGGCGCTGCTTTCGCGCACGTCGACGTCGCTCTGGGCGCCGGCCGGGCCGATCGAGGCGAAGGCGGCGAGCAGGGCCGCTAGGAGGAAGGCTAGGGTCGCTCTCATGCTCCGTCCTCGCCCATGGTCGATCTCAGGTACTCGCGCATGATCGGGTCGAGGTCGCCGTCCAGCACGGATTCAGCGTCGCTGGTCTCGAAGTTGGTGCGATGGTCCTTCACCATCTTGTAGGGGTGGAGGACATAGCTGCGGATCTGGTTGCCCCAGCCGGCGGCCACATGCTCGCCCTTCAGGCGGGCGCGCGCCTCGTCCTGTCGTTCGACCTCCTTCTCCAGCAGGCGGGCCTCCAGCACGCGCATGGCGCTCTCCTTGTTGCGACGCTGGGAGCGCTCGTTCTGGCAGATGACGACGAGACCTGTGGGCAGGTGGGTGATGCGTATGGCGGTGGAGTTCTTCTGCACGTTCTGGCCACCGTGGCCGCTGGCGCGAAAGATGTCGATGCGCAGCTCATCCGGGTCGATCTTCACCTCGGCCGCGCCCTCCGCCTCGGGCAGCACTTCGACGAGGGCGAAGGAGGTGTGGCGGGCGTGGTCGGAGTCGAACGGGGAGAGGCGCACGAGCCGGTGGACGCCCCGCTCCGCCTTGAGGTAGCCGTAAGCGAGCGCGCCGCTCAGCTCCACGGTCACGCTCTTCAGTCCCGCCTCTTCGCCCGAGGTCTGGTCCAGGATCTGCGTTCGGAAGCCGCGTCGCTCCGCCCAGCGCAGGTACATGCGGAGGAGCATCTCCGCCCAGTCCTGCGACTCCGTGCCGCCGGCGCCGGCGTGGATGGCGAGGATGGCGTCGCGGGCGTCGTAGGGGCCGGCGAAGGTGAGCTCCAGCTCTAGCTGCTCGAGCCGTTCGGCGAGGGAGGCGACATCGCGCTCCAGGTCCTGGCCGAGCGAGGCGTCATCCTCCGCCTGCGCCAGCTCGATCAGCTCTCGCAGGTCGCCGGTCTGCTGCTCCAGGCCGCGCCAGGTCTCGATGGTGGTGTTTACTTCGGATAGGCGTCGCATGGTGGCCTGGGCCGACTGGCCGTCGTCCCAGAAGCCGCTCTGAGCCGATTCTTGCTCGAGCTGTCGCGCCTCAGATTCGAGTGAGGCGACGTCAAAGACGCATCAGTACGTGGGTGATGCGCTTGGTCAGTCCCAGCAGCCGTTCCTTGAGCTCTTCCATGGCTTGTTCACCTCTCCCGTAGGGGCCCAGACGGGCCGGAGCTTGTCTCTGCGTCTATAGTACAGCAGCCAGAGTTTTCGTAGGGGCGGGCGGCTGCCCGCCCAGGGCGACTCCTAGGGACCCCGACGGGTCGGGGCCCAGGACAGAGTGGATTCTCGACCCCCGCCTAAAGGCGGGAGCATCGATTCGGGTACTCATGCCCCAGCCTTCAGGCTGGGGTGGCGATCTCCTACAGCCATAGTGCACAGCCAGAGTTTTCGTAGGGGCGGGCGGCTGCCCGCCCAGGGCGACCAGATGGTCGTCCATACTCCTAGGGACCCCGACGGGTCGGGGCCCAGGACAGAGTGGATTCTCGACCCCCGCCTAAAGGCGGGGGCATCGATTCGGGTACTCATGCCCCAGCCTTCAGGCTGGGGTGGCGATCTCCTACAGCATAGTGCACAGCCAGAGTAGGGGCGGCTGCCCGCCCAGGGCAACCAGATGGTCGCCCCTACGGGGGT
>JACZYW010000236.1 GCA_022570885.1 Chloroflexota bacterium
CGGCAGGACGACGGTATCGTCCGCCGCGGGCGATTACGAGGCCAGGTGCTGCGCGGAAAGGGATAGCGGGAGGCCTGAAGGCCCTCCCCTACTGCCGCCGCCGCGACAGCTCCTCCAGGGGCCGGGGCCGCTGCGGCGCGCCCTCACCCCAGGTGTTATTCCCCTGAACGGCGTGGTGCCCGTTCGCCCCTCTCCCAGTGGGAGAGGGGACGGGGGTGAGGGCGGCGGCGCTGATTACGAGGCCAGGTGCTGCGCGATGGCGGCTTCTAGCTCGTCCGGACGGAAGCCCCAGGGGCCGGGGCCGCTGCGGCGCGCCCCGCCGGGTCGCTGGTTGCTGGTTGCTGGTCGCTGGTACGGCGGCGCCGATTACGAGTCGAGATGGTGCGCGGAAAGGGATAGCGGGAGGCCTGAAGGCACTCCCCTACTGCCGCCGCCGCGACAACTCCTCCAGGGGCCGGGGCCGCTGCGGCGCGCCCCGCCGGGTCGCTGGTTGCTGGTTGCTGGTGGGGAGTAGTGGGGCCTACTCAGCCGCCGTCACGACGTGACGCAGCACCAGCCTCCACGCTACAGTTGCCAGCGCCAGGATGATCGCCCCTTCGATAATCGCCACGGCCCTGAGGCCGATCACATCGGCGATCGCCCCCGCCACGACCGCACCGACGGGGAAGACGGCCACCAGCGTGAACATCAGCCCCATGACGCGCCCCCTCATCTCGTCTGGCAGGCGGATCAGCAAAAGCGTTTCGTAGGCCGCGAAGAGGGAGCTCTGCGCTGCGCCCGCCACGAAGAGCACGGCGGCGGTCGCCGGCACCCAAGGCGAAAGCCCGTAGGCGATACCGCACGCTCCCGTTCCCAGCACGCCAGCGAACATGAGCAGGCCGATCTGGCGCTGCTTGCCGAACGTGGCCACGGCCATCGCGCCGACCACGGCCCCGGCACCCAGGCTGGCGCTGAGAGCTCCGAACACTTCGGGCCCGCCGCCCAGCTCCTGCTCCACGAACAACGGCAGCAGCAGCACGTATGACTGGCCCAAGATGAAGGGGATCAGCATCGCCGCGGTGAGCTGTAGCAGGTCTCCGTGGGCGCGCACGTACTCGACCGCCTCACGCAGGTCGTGCGTGAGACCCTTCTCCGTCGTGCGTTCGACGTGTCCGAAGGAGGCCGACACCCCGAGCAGCAGCATCACAAGGGCCAGCGCCAGCGCCCCGGTCGTGACGAAGTAGGCGGCCGCGATGCCGACCGCAGCGATCAACACACCACCGACCGCCGGACCGGCGACGCTCGGCAGACTATGGCTGGCCGTATTCAGGGAGATGGCATTCATCAGGTGAGACTCGGGCACCAACCTAGCCGTGATCGACTGGCCCGCCGGAATGCGCATCGCGAACAACACTCCGCCGATCGCCGCCGCAACGAGCAGGTGCCATATCGCTATCGCATCCGTCGCCACCAGCACTCCGACGACCAGTGCTGCCAAGAGTGCCGCGCCATTGCCCAGCGCCAGCAGGTTCCGCCGGTTCACTCGATCCGCCAGTATCCCCATCGGTATCGACCCCAGCGCAAAGGTGACGCCCCACGTCCCCTCGACCGCGCCCAGCAGCAGCGCCGAGTCGGTGAGCTGCACGATCAGCCACCCCCGCGCCGTGAACTCGACCATGAGCCCGACCGCGACGACGAGGTTGCTCAGCCAGAACAGCCTGAACTGCGGGTATGTCAGCGAGATGATCGGTCGCCTGATCCAGCCCCAGCCCGGCTCCCCGGCCTCTGGCCGTTCGCCAGCGTCAGTCATTTCGCACACGCTCTCCGACTCTTCGCCCCGCCCGCTCACAGGCGGCAGGACGAGGATCAATGCGTTCTATCAGGGATCCTATTGTGTGGGCCATGCAGGACGATGGTATCGTCCTGCGCCGCCGATTACGAGGCCAGGTGCTGCTCGATGGCGGCTTCTAGCTCGTCCGGGCGGAAGCCCCAGGGGCCGGGGCCGCTGCGGTAGACGATCTTCCCGTCCATGCCCACGAGGTAGAGCCGGTCAGGGAGGGCGGCGTACGCCTCGTCCGTGCTGTTCTCCATGTCGTCGAGCAGCGTCGGGAGCGAGAGGTCGAGGTGCAGCGTGCAGGCCTCGGCG
>JACZYW010000237.1 GCA_022570885.1 Chloroflexota bacterium
CCAGCTTGTTCCCCCGCGTGCGGCCGTACCAGGCCGGCTCGCTGTTCGATTTCGTCTTCTGCCCCTCGACCAGCACCTCCACCTCCGTGCCCACCAACCGCTCGTTGATGCGGCCGCTGATCCCGGCCTCAAGCTGCTCGACGGCGTGGAGCCGTGCCTTCTTCACCTCCTGCGGCACGTCGTCCGCCAGCTTGCGATAGGCGATGGTGCCCGGCCTGGGCGAATAGGCGGCCACGTGCACCTTGTCGTACTCAAGCTCCGCCAGCAGATCGTAGGTGTGGCGGAACTCCTCCTCGGTCTCGCCGCAGAAGCCGACGATGACATCGGTGGTGATGGAGGCGTCGGGCATGAAGCGCCGGATCAGCTCCACCTTCTCCCGATACTCCTCGATGGTGTAGCCTCGGCGCATGCGCTCCAGCACGGCGTTGTCGCCGGACTGGACGGGGATGTTGAAGTACTCGCAGACCTTGGGCAGCTCGGCGACGGCGGCGACGATCCGCTCCGTCATATCCTTCGGGTAGGAGGTGAGGAAGCGAAAGCGCTGGATGCCCTCGACGGCGTGGAGCGCGCCGAGGAGATCGCCCAGATCGGGCCGGCCGGGCAGGTCGTGGCCGTAGGCCTCGACGGTCTGCCCCAGCAGCGTCACCTCGCGCACGCCGCGAGCGGCCAGGTGCGCGACCTCGTCCTGCACGTCGTCGATGGTGCGGCTGCGCTCACGGCCCCGGCGATAGGGGACGATGCAGTAGGTGCAGAACTTGTCGCAGCCGTGGACGACGGGGACGTAGGCGCTGGGGCTGTCCGGCGTCGCGAAGGTGGCGGGCCAGAACTCGCCGCCCAGCTCTTCGTAGCCCACGGCCTTCAGGATCGGCTCGAAGTTCTGTGGTTGAGCGAAGGCGTCGACGAAGGGGAAGCGACGCCGAAGCTCGTCCGTCTTCGGCCCCACCATGCAGCCCATGACGGCGATCTTGAAGTCGCTGCCCGCGCCGCGCATCTTCTTCAGCGTGCCCAGCTTACTGATCGCACGATGCTCGGCGTGGTCGCGGATCGAGCAGGTGTTGAGCACCACCAGATCCGCCTCCTCCGGCTCGCCCACCTCGGCCCAGCCGAGCTTGTCGAGCCCGGCGGCCAGCTTCTGGGAGTCCGCGACGTTCATCTGGCAGCCGACGGTCCAAATGTGGTAGCGCATAACCACTCCTCGCATGGCAGGGATGTCGAAGATGGCGGAGGGAATGGGATTCGAACCCATGACCCAAGTTTCCCCAGGTAACCGCTTAGCAGGCGGCCGCACTAGACCTCTATGCGATCCCTCCGAAGGGATTCTACCACGCGCGAGAAAGCCCCCTCAAGCTGCTATACTCGCCCCATGCGCGATCACTATCGCCGCTTCGCCGGCCTGCTCGCCCTCGCCGCGCTGGCGCTCGCCGCCCTCGCCTGCAACAGCGAGTCGAGCGTCGATCCCACCGCCACGCCGCCGCCCACCGAAGTCCAGAGCGAGCTGGAAGGCGGCGTCTACCTGGCGCTGGGCGACTCGATCGCCGCCGGCACCGGCGCTTCCGACGCCGACAGCACCGGCTACGTCGCGCTGGTAGCCGAGGCGCTGCGGGCGCGCTTAGGCCCGGCGCTGGAGCTGCGGTCGCTGGCGGAGGGTGGCGACACAACGCAACTCCTGATCGACAAGTATCTCTCGCAGGCCGTCGAGCTGCTGGAGCAGGGCGACGTCCGCGTGGTGACCATCACCATCGGCGGGAACGACCTGTTCCAGTACTCGAGCTCCCCTGTCTGCATCGACGCCCCCGCCGACCCGGACTGCCCGCTGCAAGACGTGCTGCAGGGTGGCAGAGCGGCTGGACCGCATCCTGGGAGAGCTACGCGCTGCCTCGCCACGGGCGATCATCGTGATCCAGCTCTATCCGAACCTCTTCTCGGGCACCGGGGAGGTGAACCTCTCCGGCATCATCGTCCGCGAGGGGGCGCCCGAGGTTGCGTTCGGCCTGCTGAACAATGTCATCGCCGAGGCCGCCGAACGCAACGATGTGCTGCTGGCCGACCCGCGAGCGGGCTTCGAGGGCCGCGGCGGCGAGCTGGGCCAC
>JACZYW010000124.1 GCA_022570885.1 Chloroflexota bacterium
AACGCCGGCCAAGAACGGTTCGAGATTTCGCTCGCCCCAGAGGGGCCACATGCGGGTGTGATCGTCCTGCGTGACGCTCTCTTGGATGAATGAAGCCCAGCCGTGACCGCGGCTACGCGCCGACCAGCCGAGCTGTATATGAGCCCAGGTCTCGACGAAGAGGTCGTAGTCTGTCTCCAGCAGCGGCAGCACCGCCTGCATCCGCGGGTGGTTGACTAAGTCCGAGCCGCGAAGGGTCGGAGACCAGAGGACGAGCTTGTCCACCATATTGGCGTGCCGGGCGGCATATTCGATCAGCACTGCGCCGGGGCCGGTGTGGCCGACCAGGTTGACCCGCTCCAGCCCAAGCTCATCGATCACCGCCTCGATGTCGAGAAGCTCCGGCGTGAGGTCTTGGCAATCGCGCTGCGACATGCCCTGCCCTCTTGGGTCGTAGCGGATGAGCATGCCGTGGGCCGCCAGCCGCTCGTACCAGGCCACGAGCTCCGGTATCGCGCACTCCAGGCTAATGTGGCTATAGGCAAGAGGAGCGAGGACAAGCGTCGCCGGGGAGCCTTCGCCGAGCGTCCAGAAGGCGATGTCCACCCCATCGCTGGTCTTTGTGTACTGGATGCGCGGCTCCACTACTCGCCCTTCCGCGACTCCTCGCACAGCCGCTCCAGATGCTTCGCGAGCATGATGTTGTCTACGTGCAGAGGATCGGCCATGTCCGCCATGTCGTCGAACAGCTCGATCGTGAGCACGTGGCGGTCCTTCGCGAACATGGTCAGGTGCACCGACTCGTCCTCATACTCCACGGGAGCTCCCTGTCCGCCCAGCCCCTCCCCCTCGTCCGGAGACTGCATGCTCACCAGGAAACCATCGTCATTGAATTCGACGAGGTCTGGCGGCGACTCGTACATGTCCGCATTGGCGCGGCTCAGCACGGCCAGCGCCTCGGCCTCGCTTTCTACTTCGAAGATGGCGTACCTGCTTAGCTGTCGATGCAGGACTTCCATCAGTTCACCGACGCGAGGGCGGCGTCCGCGGCGCGCAGACGCTCGCAGAGGCCAACCATAATCTTCCGCTGGAGGCCGGGCGTGGTGTCCAGCAGAGCACTGAACGCCCGCGTTTCGATCACTAGGAGCGCAGTGGCGGTCTCGGCGACGACGGTCGCGCTGCGCGGCAGGCCGTCGATGATCGACATCTCTCCGAAGAAGTCGCCCACGCCCAGCCAGGCGAGGCGCTTTCCGTCCCGCTCGACTCGAACGCGACCGTCCAGGATGAGGGCAAACTCGCGACCCAGCTTGTCTTGCCGGGCCAGGATATCGCCTTCAGCGGCCGTTGTCTCGTCGGCCGCCTTGGCGATCAAGGTCAAGTGGCGACGGCTAAGTCCGCTAAAGAGCGGCACTGCCTTGAGCAGATCCATCTTCGCTGACTGCGGTCTACCTAGCATGAGTCACCTCCTAGTATGCTTCGTTGCTTCGCAAGCGCGACGGCGGGGCTTATGGTGGCCCGGGCAGCTTCAAGCCTCGAGCGATCAAGCCGTCGCGCGCACGGTCTGGCACCACCTTGGCGAATATCGCGGGCAGCCGAGCATCCATGCCGACCAGGTAGCGGGTCTTCGGCCGCTTCGCGGTGAGCGCGTGCTCCACGGCCTTGGCCACTTCTTCGGGCGGAATGCCGGCGCCCGTTCGCTTGTCCACGGCTCGCTGCATAGCCTCGATCGCGTCGCCGTAGAGGTCGCGCGCGGCCTGGGGTAGCTGCTCCTCCAGCTCGTTCCCCGTGGCTCGGCCCTTCTCCCAAATAGGCGTGGCGATGCTGCCCGGTTCGACGATCGAAACACCGATGTCCCACGGTCGCAGCTCCTGGCGCAGCGAGTCAGTGAGCGCCTCCAGGGCAAACTTCGAGGCGCAGTAGGCGCCGATGAACGGCGTGGCCATTCTCCCGCCGATAGAACCCATGTTGACGATGCGCCCATGCCCCTTCCGGATCAACGCCAAGAACGCCTGCGTCACAGCGATCTGCCCGATCGTGTTCACCTCGAGTATGTGGCGCAGCTCTTCGATCGGGAGGAACTCGATCGCGCCGTGTACGGTGATGCCGGCGTTGTTGACGAGCCCGGCCAGCCCCGCCTCGCCCACCGCGCTCGCGACTACCTCGGCCGCCGACTTGATCGAAGCCTGGTCGGTCACGTCGATCGTGATGGGCACGAGGCGATCGGACGCCTGCTGCTTCAGCCGTTCGCCGTCGGCCTCCTTGCGCACGCCGGCGAAGACGCGCCAGCCGTGCCTATCGAGACGGAGCGCGCACGCTTCGCCGATGCCGGTCGATGCGCCGGTGATGACGGCCGCGCGTATTCTATCCGTTGGCTCTCCCGCCACGTTGATGCTCCCTTCCCTACGACTGTCCCGAGTCTTCTCGCCACTGTACCTCATACAGCCGCACCGCCTCGTCGAAGCCCTTCGGCACCACCTCTCCCCTATCCGAGAAGAGGAAGCCCTTGCCCGCCGCCAGCTCGCGCACTACGTTCGACGCGAGGATCTCGCCTGGCGCTGCCTGGTCGCAGATGCGACGCGCTAGCTGCACGGCGGTGCCGAAGAGGTCTTGGTCCTCAACGATAGGCTCGCCTGCGTTCAGGCCGATGCGGACGTTGAGGCGTGCTTCGACTTGCTCAGCATGATCCCCGACAGGCTCAGCCTGGTCGTCCTGAGCCTGTCGAAGGGCGGCCACGGCTCGCTGGATCGCGACGGCGCACTCGAGGGTGCCGGACGCGGACGGAAACGACGCCATGATACCGTCGCCGGTATGCTTGATCTCGGAGCCTCCATTGGCGGCAAGGGCCTCGCGAACTATGGTGTTGTGCGCCCGCACCAGCTCCTGCGCCCCAGCGTCGCCGAGGCGCTGGGTGAGAGCGGTGGAGCTCTCCATGTCGGTGAAGAGGATGGTGTGTACGCCGCTGTGTTCGACTGGCTGGGTCTTCCCTGCGGTGCCCGCAAAGTCCTCGACGAGAGCTGCCACGCGCTCATAGTTCATGTCGTCGATGGCTAGGAAGCGGGCGTCCGGAATGCCCGCTGCCAGCTTCTGCCCGGCGCGGATTGGAGCGAATCGAGCGTCGTTATTGTGCAACACCAGCGTTTGGGCCTTGACGGCAGGCAGGAGGTCAGCTACGTCCCAGCTCTGCTCGGCCGCAACGAACGCGCGGAAGGCCTCCGGCTCGATACAGGCCCGGGTGTACTCGCCAAGGCCTACGATGAGTTGTGGGTCATCAAGCCCAATCAACACGCGTGCCATCGTCTCCGTGAACAGCGTCCAGTCTTTGTCGATGAGGGCCTCAAGGGCCTCCCAGGCGGGCATGCCGGCGAAGTCGGACGAGTTCGTGAAGCCGTCGATCAGGATGAGATGCGATACGCGGTCCGGGAATGTGGCAGCGTAGGTCACCGCAACGGGCACGGAGCCTAAGAACGCCACCACGGCGAACGACTGGAGGCCGGTGCGCCCGACAACGGCGTCGAGGTCGCGCATCATCGCCTCCATGGAATACTCGATCGCATCGCGATCGGAGAGACCCGTGCCACGGGGGTCGTACATAATGAGACGGAAGGTCCGCGCTAGCGCGGGGAAAATGTTCGGAAACATCTCCCATGCCCGCTGGACATGGGCTGCCGGTGCCATCGGGAGCAGCAGCAGGGGCGGCCCTTCGCCTTCGGTGGCGTAGGCGATGCTGACGCCATCGCTTGTCTTGGCGTACTGGATGCGAGGTTCCATGGCAGGCAAATCTTACACTACCCAGCAGCCGTCCGCACCATGCCGCGCTGGTGGGCTGTGCTACGATATCGCCATGTGCCGCAGTATTAAGACGCTTCGTCGCGCTGGGGAAGCTGCGACCGAGGAGGAGATTCGGGCGGCGGCGCTCCAGTTCGTGCGCAAGGTGAGCGGCTACCGCCAGCCTTCGCGGGCGAACGCTCCGACGTTCGACGCCGCCGTCGACGAGATCAGCGAGGCGTCGCAGCGGCTGCTCGACGGTCTGGTCAGCCCCGCACCTCGGCGCGACGGCTGACTACTCGAAGTCCCAGGTAGCGCCGTCCTTGAACACGCGCAGGATGCGACGCGCGACCACCATGCGGTGCACCTCGTCCGGGCCGTCGTAGATGCGGGCCGCGCGCGCCTCACGGTACATCGACTCGAGCGGCGTGTCGCCGGAGACGCCGAGGGCGCCGTGCACCTGGATCGCCCGGTCGATAACGTCGTGGAGCACCTTCGCGCCCCAGAACTTGATGATCGAGATCTCCACGCGCGCTTCGCTGCCCTGATCGACCTTGTGGGCGGCGTGCATCGTAAGGAGGCGAGCCGCCTGGATCTCGGCGGCTGAATCGGCGATCCAGTTCTGGATCGTCTGCTTCTCGGCCAGGGTGCTGCCGAAGGCTTCGCGGGAGAGCGCCCGCCGGCACATCAGCTCGAAGGCGCGCTGCGACTGGCCCAGCCAGCGCATGCAGTGGTGGATACGGCCGGGCCCGAGCCGCTTCTGGGCGATGCGAAAACCATCGCCGGGCTCGCCGAGCGTGTTGGTAACGGGCACGCGGCAGTCGGTGTAGCGAATCTCGCAGTGCGCGCCCCTCGTCTCGCCCATCACCGGCACCGGCCGCACGATCTCGAAGCCCGGTGTATCGGTGGGAACGATGATCTGGCTCATGCGACTGTGGGGCTCAGCGTCGGGATCGCTCACGCACATGACGATGGCGAAGCTGGCGCCGATAGCGCCGCTGGTGAACCACTTGTGGCCATCGATCACCCACTCGTCGCCGTCGCGGACGGCGCGGGTCCGCAGCCCCGTCGGGTCAGCGCCGGAGACTTCGGGTTCGGTCATCGAGAAGCAGGAGCGGATTTCGCCGGCGACGAGCGGCTTGAGCCAGCGCTCCTTCTGCTCCGGCGTGCCGAACTGGTGGAGGATCTCGGCGTTGCCGGAGTCGGGCGCCTGCGCCCCGAACGCGCGAGGAGCGTACGGGCTGCGGCCCAGGATCTCGTTGATATAGGCATATGCCAGGAAGCCGATGTCCATGCCGTCCGCCTCCGCAGGAAGGTGGGGCGCCCACATGCCCATCGCCTTCGTCTTCGCCTGGAGCTCCTTCATCAGCTCCCCGGCCTCAGCCCCGCCTTCGTGAAAGATGGATTCGTTCGGGTAGATATGCTCCTCCATGAAGTCGGTGGTCTTCCGGCGGAGCTCCTTGATTTCGGGCGAGAGGGAGAAATCGACCATATCGGCACCTCATCTGCTGAACTGCAATCGCGATCTGGTTAGCGGGCGGATTGTACCACAGGAGGAGTCTGTCGCAGCAATGCACAGGCACAGCGGAAGCCCGCCACCGAGCGGCCGACACCCTATCGGGCCGCACGCAGGGACATCAGAACGGGTGTTGCCTGCGGACGCCAGCCGTCCAGGTACCGAGCGCCCTGGCCTACTTCGTGAGCTCTTCGCTCACCTGCCAGAGCCGCTGCGCCAAGCCGGTATCGTGAGAGCGGTCGCTCGATTGGGTCTGCTTGCTCTTCGCAAAATACTCGCCCGTTACGCCTTCGACGTCCGGCGAGGACGCGAGATAGATCGATGTCTGCGCGCCCTGCTCAGGCGTGAGCAAGAATGGCCGGGCAACTACGTGGAACACACGGAAGAGCGCGCCCCAGATGCCGCTGTTGTTGCGGCCGAATCCCGTCCTTATGACGCCCGGATGCAGGCTGTTCGCGGTTACGCCGGTGCCGTCCAGGCGCCGCGCTAATTCGTTGGTAAACAGCACGTTAGCGAGCTTGGACTGACCATACGCAGCGATGCCAGAATACTTGCGCTCGCCGTGCAAGCCGTCGAAGTCGATGGCGCCACGCGTGTGGGCACTGGAGCTGACGTTGACGATGCGCCCTGATCGTGCCCGCAGCTGCGGCATAAAATGTTGGATTACGGCTATGGCGCCGAAGACGTTGACGCCGAAGTCGTACTCAATGTCCGATAACGGACACTGTTCCACCGGGCCCATAGAAAATACCGCCGCATTGTTCACGATTCCGGTGATACCCGCTCCGTCAGTGGCCTTGGCGATTTGATCGGCGGCGCCGCGGATGCTATCGTCGTCGGTCACCTCGAGGTGTACGGGGGTGATGTGCCCATCGCTCCGCTCCTTAAGGGCTTCGCCGTCGGCCTCCTTACGCACGCCCGCAAACACATCAAAGCCGTTCGCGTTGAGGTCGAGCGCGAGCGTCCGACCGATGCCGCGAGAGGCACCGGTGATGACCACGGCGCCACGGTTGGTGGGTGATTTCGTCACATGCAAGCTCCTTGGGAGTGCGATATTAAGACCATGGTGACACGGTCTTACAATCTTTATCCTGGACCAAGCGACGGGAAGTGTTCCGGCCTTGCCCGCCTGGCCCTCTCGAAGCCTCGCCAAACCCAGGTAAACGGGGCCATCTTAGCCCCATGAGCGAGATCATCGCCCGGCTCTCGACAGCCCTCGCGGAAAGCAGCTGCTGGCTACCCGCTGCCAGCGGCCAGCTAACTCAGTCGCTGTCAGCGACAGACCAGCCGAGTCCGCGGCTCTCAGCCGCTAAAACACGCGCGGGCAATGCGGGCAATGAATGACTAGTTCGAGGAGTTGAAGGCGAAGGTGGACAATTGAAGACGGTCGAGGACGGTCAAGGACGGTCGAGGACGGTCCAAGACGATTTTGAACCGTCGACGTCTTTGTCCGTCTCAGGCCGTCCTGTAATACCATGTCCGAGATCACGCAAAGACTCTCCACCGCCCTCGCCGCCTGCTACCGCATTGATCGGGAACTGGGCGGGGGGGGGATGTGGCGTGCTCTGGCTCACTCGGGGAAAAGACAAAGCCGAGGAGCGTTATGCCCCCCGACTTCTCTACGTAGCGAAATCGTTACGCAGCTTCGCAAGCTGAAATCTCAACTTACAGCAACGGTTACGAAGAATCAACAGAGCGGCGGTGCTGGCGGTGGGATTCGAACCCACAAGGGCCTGCGCCCAACAGCTTGCGAAACTATAGCGTTTACCGATTTCGCCACGCCAGCACCATTCTCGGCAGCGAAACCCAGTAAGTCAGAAGACCAAGACGCTCGGCTTCACACGT
>JACZYW010000009.1 GCA_022570885.1 Chloroflexota bacterium
GTAAGAGCTAGGCGAGGCGGCTCTGCGGAGCGCGGAGGGCAAGAAACAAAAGCTGGGCCAACGGGCGGAAACGATCTTCGCCGGGCTCACCCATTCCAGCCACATGAAGGCGGTGCTTGATTCGCCCTACGTGGTGAAAGGATGGCTCGACCGGGATGCGATCAGCCTGATCTATGGGCCGTCCAATGTTGGCAAAACGTTCGCCGCCCTGGACATCGCTTATCACGTCGCGCGGGGGGCGGCCTGGGCTGGGTGCCGGGTCCGCAAATCACCCGTGCTCTATATCGGCGTCGAGGGTGGGTCGGGATTGAACAACAGGATCGCGGCACTCGACGATCCCGATATCTGGGTTCTTCCGGAATCCGTCGTGTTCGCCGGTGGCAAGCATGACGCAGGCCCGCTCTGCGATGCTCTGGAGCAAGTCGAAGGCCTCAAGGAAGGGCTCGGGCTGATCATCATTGACACCTTGGCCAAGAGCATGGGCGCGGCAGATGAGAACGCGTCAAAGGACATGGGCGAATTTTTGCAGGCGATTGACCTGATCCGGAAACGCACCGGCGCGCACATCATGATCATCCACCATTGCGGCAAAGACGGTGCCCGAGGCGCGCGGGGGCATAGCTCGCTCAGGGCGGCAGTGGACACCGAAATCGAACTGACCAGGGAGGACGGGCAGGAGATCATCGAAGCAAGGACCACGAAACAGAGAGACATGCCGACGGGCAAGGTGTTTGCCTACCGGCTCACTGAGGTCGAGCTTGGGCGAGACCAAGACGGTGATCCTGTGACGACCTGTCTGGTGGAGCCGTGCAAGCCCGCAGACCCGTTCGGTGGCGTGACCCTGAATGACCTTCTTCGGGTGCAGCGGGCGCTTGATGGCAAGGACGCCAGAGAGAACCACCAGGCGGGCGACTGGGCAGGCTATGCCGTCGCCGAAGTGCTCGACGGCGAGCACGGCTTGCCACGAGCCGAGGTCTATCGCATCGTCCAGGCGGAGGCGCTGGCCCTGCTGGACGGCCGCACATAGCTGCCCACACCGTGCCGGGTCGCTGCTATACTGCTCAGAACACCACGCCACATAAGAAGCGAAACGAGGAGGAACAGATGCCTACGATCATCGCGCGACTGACCATGCAAGAGGGGAAAGAGACGGAGGCGCTGGAAGTGCTGCGCACGATGGCGGCCGCCGTGCAATCGGAGGAGCCGGGCGCGCTCGCGTACGTTATCCACCGCCCCAAGGACAACCCCCTGGAGATCGTCTTTTTCGAGGCTTACGCGGACGATGCCGCCCTCCAGGCCCACATGCAGACGCCCCACATGGGGACGTTCCGTTCCGCCATCGGCGAGTTCTTCGACGCGCCGAAGACGAAGATCGAGCAGTTGGAGCGGATTGACGGCTTCGTCCGGCCGGAGCTGAGCTAGCTCGTCTCCTCGAACACGAAGCGGCGGATGGCCCAGGCCACGCCGCCTTCCACGTTGGACGGCGCGACGGCGTCCGCGCGGGCCTTCACGTCCTCCGGCGCGTTGCCCATCGCCACGCCGACCTTAGCCACGTCGAACATCGCGACGTCGGGCGCCGCATCGCCCACCGCCATCGTCTCCTCCGGCGGCACGCCCAGCTGCTCGCAGACCAGGCGAAGCGCCCGACCTTTGTCGGCGCCGGCGTCGGTGATCGTGACGTAGGGCCGGAGCGCCTCGCTCCAGCCCACCGGGAAGCCGATCACGCCGGCGTACCGCTCGGCGAAGGCATCGGTGACCGCCTGCACTGCATCGTCTCCGAAGACCAGGATGCCCGTCGCGGGCGCCGTGACGAACTCGGCGTGCGTCTTGGCGACGCGCATATCCTTGGGCAAACGCTGCGGATCGATCGCTGCCTCGGCCGGCGTGCGCAGGTAGGTCATGCCGTCGATGGTGGTCATCGTCTCGAACCCGCCCTCGTCGCAGAAGGCGGCGATCTCCCGAGCGTGCTCCTTGGCGATGCGCAGGTGAAGCAGCTCAGCGCCATCGTCCGGCTGCTTGATGTGCGCGCCGTTGTGACAGATGAGCGGCGTATGTAGCTCCAGCCGCTGGGCCGTGCGTAGGGCGATCCCGTACCAGCGCGCGGTGTTGAGCACGATCTGGACGCCGCGGTCTCGCGCCTCGGCCACTGCCTCGCCATCGATCGCCGACACGCGCCAATCGGAGCCGAGGAGGGTACCGTCGAGGTCGAGCGCGATGAGCCGGATCACGAAAATGCCACCTTCTTTTTCCTCATGCGAGGCCTTTAGCGGGCACGCCGCATAGTACGGCTTGAGTAAACATCGCGCAAGGACGAAATCGTAGCGGACCTGATTCCCAGTCCTCACATTCGTGCCGAACCCGCCGGCCAGCGCATAAAACAACTGACCATTTGCCTTCCCCATCAAATGTGAGCCTCCGATACGCCGATACATAATTAGGAGTCTCGGGAGATGCAAGTGAACAACAGCGAACACAATCTACCGCCAGAAGATACCCAGCAGCTCATCGCGGCCATTCGGCAGTCCGTTGATAGCATCGCCATCACTAACCTGGACGGCGTGATCCAGTTTGCCAACCCGGCTTGGGCGAAGCTACACGGCTATGACTCGGCGGATTTCACGGGCCAACACCTGAGCGTATTCCACACAGAAGAGCAGATGAAAGCGGGCGTGCTGCCTCTCATCGAGCGGAGCAGGAGCACTGGCGCGCACCACGATGAAATAGGCCACGTGACACGGGATGGGACGCCGTTTCTGACGTGGACGACCGTAACGCTCCTCAAGGACGCAGCGGGGAACCCGACCGGGTTCGTCAGCGTGGCACGCGACATCACCGAGCGCAAGCGGGCCGAGGATGCACTGCGCGATCAGACGACACGTGATGCGTTGACCGGCGCTCTTAACCACCGCGCTATCGTCGAAGAGCTGTACAACATGCCGGACGAAGCAGACGTTTGCCATACGATAGCGATGGTCGATGTGGACGGACTGAAAGCGACGAATGACACGTACGGTCACCAGGTAGGGGATGCGGTGCTCGTGGCGGTGGCGAACGGGCTCGCCAGAGATGACGTCCTGGTGGGGCGCTACGGCGGCGACGAATTCGTCGTGCTGTTGCGCGGCGCAGATCGCGATACCGCAGAACAGTACCGCAACGAGGTCCTGGCCACGCTCTCCAGCACAACGGTGCAAGGAGAGAACGACGCTGTCCGTGTCCCGATCTACGTGAGCATGGGATTAGCGACGTATCCAGACGAGGCGGACACCATCAAAGACGCGCTCCGCCTTGCCGATAGCGCGATGTACACCTCTCGTCAGGAGAAGTCCGGCTCGCCTTCCGCTAACGGCCGGCGACGGCTCTTGGGCAAGGAGCGGGCGGCGAGACTCGTCGCCGAGATCGTTCCACTCCTCACGAGGGCCGGCACGAGAGAAGAAAAGCTTAAGCAAGTCGCGCACCATCTTTCGGTCGGCGCCGGCTACGACGCTGTCAATTTCGAGGTGACCGGTGACGTGCCTGAGCCCCCCGAGTGGCAGAGCACGTTTGTCCGAGCGCCGAAGGACCTTGTCGACGCCTGGATGCGCGAACAGAGTCAGAACAGCAACGACCACCCGCTTGGACAAATCCTCGAGCAAACACGCCGCCCGATCTTCATCGATAGGGTAGCCACGGACGACCGGCTGACAGACAAGGAACGCGAACTGCTTGCAGCATCAGGGATACAGTCGGGGTTGGTTGTTCCAATGATCTGGCAAGATGGAATCGTGGGCATGCTCTCCGTAGGGAGCAACAAGGAGACGGCGTTCCATAGCTGGGACGCCCAATTCCTCACTGCGGTTGCCAGCCAAGTGACGGCGATCGTCTTCATGACGACGCTCGTGGAGGAGCTGCAATCTGCGTCCGACAACATTCGGCAGGCCCACGCCGAGACGGTCATGATGCTCGCGGCGGTGGCTGAAGCGAACGACAATACGACCGGACGGCACCTTCAGCGGGTACGCGCGATCACCGAGGCCCTGGCGAGAGATCTCGGATATAGCGACGAAGAGGCTAACGAGATGGGACTCGCAGCCGTGTTGCATGACATCGGAAAGATTCAAGTGCCGAACGGTGCTGCGCAGCTCCGAGAAGCTTTCGGAGCAAGAGTGGGCGATCATGAAGCAGCACACCATCTGGGGCGCGGAGTTCCTTCGTGGCCGCCGGGGATTCGCGCTAGCTGAAATCGTGGCGCATTCCCACCATGAGCGGTGGGACGGAGGTGGCTACCCGTCCGGCCTCAAGGGCGAGGAGATCTCCGAAGCTGCCGCCATCACTACCGTCGCTGACAGCTTCGATGCGATTACAAGCGACCGCCCCTATCGCTCCGGGCGCCCCCCTGAGGAGGCGCTGAAAGAGATCGTCGCCTGGTCCGGCAAACAGTTCAACCCACGGGTAGTCGAAGCGCTCGTGCGCCTCCATGAGCGTGGAGCGCTGCCGCTGGGGGCAGATACTCAACATCAGGCCGCCGCATAGCACGGCAACGCAGGCGGGTTCTCCGACATTGACGCAGGCCTCGCGTGTCAGCGTGGCGGAACAGAGGTCCGTTCGCTTGCGTTTCTCTCTGACGCCGTTGCTTGGGTGTGGGTCGAGGGCTCTTCTACGCTTGCGTCCTCGCCGCGGCTCTTGCGCAGATATTCAGGCGCTCGCTCCATCGCCCGGCGCTTCGCCTGCAGGCGGAGCTTGCGCTGCTCCCATTCAGCCAGAATCTCCTGGCGAATTTTTCTCACCACGAAGTTCCTCACGGCCGGGATGTGCCTGATCGGCCGAGGTATTGGATTGGCCCACTCCAACACGACGCCATAGTCGGCGCTGGCGGGGTCGCGGAAGTAGTTCGGGACGACATCCACCATACGCGCGCCCGGAATGCTCATATACCCTCGAAGATTAGAGCAGACGTAGTCGGGAGTGTCTTCGTCAGTAAGCGGTGAGGCGCCTCGTTCACGGCGGATGCAGTCAGCCACCACTCGGTACTCGTCGTCCGGCAGAGGCTCAAGGCCTTCATCACGGCGTAACTCATTGATCCGGAAGCTGCGAATTTCTCGCAGTCTGGCGTACGCATCGGCGGAATGTGGCTGTTTGCCTTCGGATCGTCTGCGCTCGTTGAACGCAACGAAGCCGTTGAGGCGGCTCCCTCCAATGAACTTGGCTTTGCCGCCGCTGACAACAGCCGCCAGAATCTCCGCCAGCAAGATGTACGTCGCGCCTTCCGTCACCGAAGTGAGATTCACGCCAACGACCACGTCGCCGTCTTGGTCGCACCCGCTGATCGTGCCGTTTGACGTCACTTCATCCCAAGAGGTAAAGGACCTGACCTGGGCCTCGCTGGCCAGCATCACGGTGCACCACGCGGCTACCTTGCTCCGGACGGGAACGCCGTTCGCCTCCGTAACGTGGACCGCGGCGATCTGCCCCTCGGGATAGGTGTTGATCCTTCGCTCGATAATCTCGCGGGTGGCCGCTTGATCCTTCCATTTCGCCCGCTCGATCTCCTCGATCCTATCGAGGTCGCTAAGCTCAACTTTTCTCACGATGTATCGAGACTGCTTGAGAGCGGAAGTGCTCTTTGCGCCATTCTGGGCCGCCTTAGCGCCAAGAGCGATCGCAGAGCGCATCTCGCTGAGGCCCGCAGCCGGCGCGGTGGACAGCTGCTCCCCGGGCCGCACCATCACGAGCTCCATGAACGCCCAGACCACCATCGTTAGCCCGATGTCGAAGAGAGCGCTACCTCGAAGCCCCCACGGAGCTCCGCCCGCGCTCGCCGCGAGCGCGTAGACGAGCGGTACAAGCGCCGCGACTCGGTTGGCCCGTCCCATAAAGATCGCCGATGTCGTCCGCAGCCTCAGGTCGATGAGCGAGATGTCCCAAGCGCCCGCCATCATCTGCTTCAAGCCCCGGATGACAGAGCCGCTCCGAACGGCGGTCCAACCTTCGGAAATGGTAGGGGGCCAGATCCCAGAATCTTCCCTGAAGATATGGATGGCGGTCAGAACCATGACCAGCTCTGAGGCGATGATGAGGGCGACGAAGATGGGGATGTTGACGCCGTATGGCGCCCATCTGCTAGCGCCGGTCACGGCCTCGGCAATCAAATATCCGAGGACGACGAAGTAGACGAGGATACTGACGATAAACGCCCGGCTTATCCAGCGTCGCAGCTCCCCGTTTTGGGAGATAGCGTTCCTTGCTCTTGTTGCATCCATGCGTATTAGCAAGTACCCAAATTTTTAGGTACTCGCGGATTAAACTACACTGCACACAATATGTCAAGCATAATCTTGGTAATTGCGTGGCCGTCAGCAGACTCAATAAAAGCCGCTCCAGCTTCGATGGTACGCGGGGTCGAATTCTAAGATTTATGTGGCGTATCGGATCGAGAAGCGCGCCCTACAGAGCGATGCGCAGACTCAGAGAAACGCCAGCTTCATCGTTTTCATGCTCTCGAACCGCCCTTGGGCGAGCACGACGTGGTCCAGCACGTCCACATCCAGCAGTTCGCCCGCTTCGATCGCCTGCTTGGTCATGGCGATATCCTCCGAGGACGGAGTCGGGTCTCCGGAGGGATGGTTGTGCACCAGGATGATGGCTGGGGCGTTCTGGCGCAGCGCGTCGCGGAAGAGCTCGCCGATGCGCACCACCGCGGTGTGGACGCTGCCGCGGTAGACATCGGATGTCCCCAGCACCTGGTTGCGCGTGTTGAGCAGCAGCACTCGCATGTGCTCCTGATCCAGGAGGCCGAGCTCGCCTTGCAGCAGGTTGGCGACATCTTGCGGATAGCGGATGACGGCGCGCTCCTGCGGCTGGGTGGCGACGAGCCGCCGGCCCAGCTCCAGCGCCGCCTGCACCTGGGCGGCCTTCGCCTCGCCCAGGCCCCGCTCAGCGCAGAGCTCCGGGAAGCTGCTTCGGGCGAGGCCCACCAGCCCATCGAACCGGCTGAGCAGCCGCGAGGCGACGGCGACAGCGTTCTCCTGCGCCGTGCCGGTGCGCAGCAGGATGGCCAGCAGCTCCTGGTCCGCGAGCGCGCCCGGCCCGGCATCGCGCAGCCGCTCTCGCGGCCGGGCGCTCGCGGGCAGATCGCGGATGCGGGCATGGTATCGCACCTCGCGTTCGCCGTCAGCCATCGCTCGCTCCCTCTCCCGCTGGGGCATCACTTAGACTATCGTGCCATTAAGTGCGGCAATTGTAGCCGTGTCGCGATGCCTACCTCAAGCTGTGGAAGCATGATCCGTGTACCGCAGCGGGTTGTGAGCAGGTAGCTGTAGCGGTTGAGCGCCTGCGGGTTTCCGTAGCCTCACACGCTAGGGTTCAAATTCAGGAGCGTTATCGCCGTAGATGTGCACGAGCAGCGGCCGAACCCAGTTCATGTCAGCTTTCCGCTCACGGGCTGCGAACAATCGGCGTTGAATGAAGGAGTCTATATCCTCATTACATCGTGGGTACTCGCGCTTGAAGTGGCGAACGAAGGAAGCAGAACCACCGAGGACGGCAAAGTTGTCATCGAAAAGGATGCCCCAATGACCACCAGGGGAATGGAGAATCCTGTATAGCGGAATGCCGAATACTTCCTCGACCTCAGTATCGTCGTAAGGAGCATTTTCGTAGCCCGGAAAATCGTTCAACGGCACCTTCCACGAAATGTTCGCGGTCTCGCCGGGACCCAACGTGTAGTCGGAGAGCAAGGTTAAGAGAAGAAAATCGTCACCAATAGCTTCCGCCGCTCTTGATATGGCTTCAAACCGTCGTTGATCCAACGCGAAGACGGAACACTCCAAGATCAGCCTGGCTCTCATTGTGTCGGGAAAGACGTTCGGGAATACTATGGGATATCTGAACACCCTCTCCAGTGCGGGCTGCACTGAGTTACGAAAAGCGTGCAGGTCTTGCTTCACAGCCATTAGTCCGCGTTCCTCAGCCATCGCTCGCTCCTTCTCCCTTGCGGACGACCACCTCGATCGCCTCGACAGCAGCCGTGTGCGGGTAGTGGACGATGCGCACGGTATCGCCGAGACCGATCTCCGCGAACTGCTCCGGCCGCAGACGAAACACGTCCCGCCCGACGAAGATGTAGCTGTTGCGAAAGAGGAAGAAATTGCTGCGGCTCCAGCGTCGCTCCACCCGGCCGACCGTCTCCACCGTGCGCGAGAAGAGGTCTCGCACCGACTGGACCACCTGGTACGCCAGCAAGAGCCCTACTGAGCCCATCAACACCAACGCGACGATGCGACCGCCGCTTGCCCCCTCGTCGGCCGTGCTCCGGAGAAGGAACGCCAGCGCTACCAGCACAACGAGCAGAAACGGGATAAAGAGAAAGAGGCTGCGAAGAATCGTCGCCCGGGCCGAAGGGCCCGCTGCCGCCATGCCAAGCCTCCCTAAGGAAGCTCCAGCACCTGCCCCACCGTGATGACATCGCCGACAGAGATGCCATTGGCGGAGGCGATCTGCCCGGCGTAGTCGAAGGTAGCGACGCCCTCAGGCGCGAATCGCTCGGCGATGCTTTGCAGGCTGTCTCCGGGCTCGACCGTGTACGACGTGACTGCCGGCGTGGCGGTCTCCTCCGGCGTGACCGTAGCCGACGTAGCCGAAGGTTCCGGCGTTGAGGTGACGACCGGCGTGTTCGTCGGCGTGCGCGGGACGACGGTCACCTCCGTCGTTGGGGTGAGGTCTGCGATCACGACGATAGGTTCGCTATCGCCGCCGATGGGCTGCACCAGCAGCCAGAGGGCGACGGCGGTGCCCACGAGCAGCGCGAGGAGCGAGCCGCGGTAGAGGTTGAACGAAGGGAGAGCGCTGGCCGGGTTGAGGCACTCCGCGCACAGCTCGCCCCCGTGTATTTCACAGTAGACTCGAGCACAGCGGCGACACTGCCGCGTAGCCGAGTTATCGCAAGCGTAGCATTCCATTGGACGGGACTATACCAGGTCGGGAGGCGCGGAGCTAGGCGCGAAAGCGCTCGCTTACTTAACCTCGGTGGTGGCGCCTGCCTCATCCAGCTTCTTCTTGACCGCCTCCGCGTCCTCTTTCGACACGTCTTCTTTGACGGCCACCGGAGCCGATTCCACCAAGTCTTTCGCCTCTTTCAGACCCAAGGTGGTCACTTCGCGGACGGCCTTAATGACATTGATCTTGTTGCTGCCGAAGTCCTTGAGCAGCACGCTAAAGGACGCCTGCTCCTCTTCGGCCGCAGCCGCAGGCGCGCCCGGCGCCGCGCCCGGGGCGACAGCGACGGCCACCGGAGCCGCGGCGGTCACGCCGAACTCCTCCTCGATGAGCTTGTTCAGGTCGCGCAGCTCCAGGACGGTCATCTCCTTGATGGTATCGAACGCCTGGTCGACCTTCTTAGAGCCCTTCGCCTTGCCTGCTTTTGCCTTCGGCTTCTCTTCCTTCTCCTCGGGGGTTGCCTCGTCTGTTTCGGCTGTCGCGGTTTCTTCTGCGGCCATTGTTCACGCTCCTTCTTCCAACTGTTTCGCCCGGCTTTCCAGCAGCCCGGCGAATGTGTTCACACTATCGTTCAGCAGCCGGCCGGCAGGATTCGCCAGCATCGCGTTGAGCAGCCCAATCAGGCCTACTACCGGCGCCTGGAGAGCCCCTGCCACTTGGCCGAGCAAGACCTCGCGCGGTGGCAGATCCGCCAACTCGCGAAGATCGCTCGAACTGAGCACTTGTCCGTCCAACACGCCCTTGCGCATGGGGAACTCGTTGCGGGACGAGCGAACGTACTCCGTCACCGCTCGCGCCGGCGCGGTGACGTCGTCGTAGCTGAAGAGGACGGCTGTCGGCCCGTCCACCAGCTCCGCCATCTCCGGTTGCTTCGCCTCCTTCGCCGCGAGCAGGAACAGCCGGTTTTTCACCACGCGCATCTCCACGCCCGCCTCGCGCATGATGCGGCGGATCTGAACCATCTCCGACACCGTCACCCCGCGAAAATCGGTGGCAACGGCAATCACGCAGCGTTCAATGCGATCGCGCAGCTCCCGGACTAACTCGATCTTCTTTTGCGTGGGCATATCTTCTCCCGAAGCAACAAAACGCGCCCTGTCCAACCGAAGAACAGAGCGCGAGCTTCTTACCGCGAAACTATCGCGGTATCGATTCACTCGACAGGCCTCGGCGGGCGCTCACGCTTTAGTCCTTCCCTGAAGTCCTTCGAAGGGAAGGAACCCGCTGTCTTCAGCGCTCCTCATGATGGCAGACCGAGGGTTGGGGCGCAAGCGAGCCGGCTAGCTGGCAGTAGGTCAGTTTGAATACGCCGCGTGCTTCTCCGCAGGCGAGGTTTTCTAGCCTCGCCGCCGCCGGGCCTGGAAAGGCTCGGCTACCGAATGCAAGAGTTGCAAACTGAGTGCTACCGACTTGCTGGAGGTGAGCGCCATAGTAGGCGTTGGAGCCGGTTAGCTAGGGGTGAGCGCCATAGTAGGCGTTGGAGCCGGTTAGTTGGGGGTGAGCGCCATAGTAGGCGTTGGATCCAGCTTGATGCTGGGGCCCATCGTCGTGGTGAGGGTGATGCTGCGGATGAACTGGCCTTTGGCGCCGGAAGGCCTTGCCTTCTCGACTTCGTGCACCAGCGTCGCCAGGTTTTCCAGCAGATGCTCTTCCGTGAAGCTCGCCTTGCCGATGGGCACGTGGAGGATTGAGGTGCGGTCCAGGCGAAACTCTACTTTCCCGTGAGCGGCGTCCTGAACGGCCTTGGCGATGTCCGCCCCATCGACGACGGTACCGGCGCGCGGGCTGGGCATGAGGCCGCGTGGGCCTAAGATGCGCCCCAGCTTGCCTACCTTTCCCATCAGCTCTCGCTGGGCGAGGGCGACATCGAAGTCCGTCCAGCCGTCCTCGACTTTCTTGATCATCTCGTCGCCGCCGACGTACTCCGCGCCCTGCTCCTGGGCCACGCGGGCGGCCTCGCCCTCAGCGAAGACCAGGATGCGTATCTTCTTGCCCAAGCCGTGCGGAAGGAGGGCCGTGCCGCGAAGCTGCTGCTCTGCGTTGCGAGGGTCGAGGGCGGTGCGCACGTGCAGCTCCACCGTCTCGTCGAATCGAGCGAAGGCGCACTGCTTGGCCAGCCGCACCGCTTCGTCCGGCGGGTAAGCGCGGTTCGCGTCGATCAGCGCTTCCTTCTCCCGATAGTTCTTGCCGCGTTTTACCATCGTGCCTACATCACCTCGATGCCCATGCTCCGGGCGGTACCTTCGATCTGCTGCATCGCCGCCTCGACATCGTGCGCGTTCAGGTCGCGCATCTTCGTCTCGGCGATCTGGCGAACCTGATCGCGCGTTACCTGACCTGCCTTCTCGCGAAGCTGGACAGCGCTCCCTTTTTCGATCCCGGCCGCTCGCTTGAGCAGGTCGGAAGCAGGCGGTGTCTTGAGGATGAACGTGAACGATCGATCCTCGAAGACCATGATCTCCACCGGCACGATCGTGCCTTGCTGTCGGGATGTCTTCTCATTGTAGTCCTTGCAAAAGGCCATGATGTTGACGCCGTGCTGACCCAGCGCGGGGCCCACCGGCGGCGCTGGATTGGCCTTCCCAGCTTCGATCTGGAGCTTGATGATGGCTCGTACTTTCTTCGCCATGTTAGAGACGCTCCACTTGAAGGAAATCTAGCTCTACGGGCGTCTCCCGGCCAAAGAAGGAGACCAGCACTTTCACCTTGCCCTTGTCGACATTGATCTCGTCCACCAGGCCGGCGAAGTCCTGGAACGGCCCATCCACGATGCGTACGCTCTGGCCGAGGGTAAAGCCAACCTTGATCTTCGGCTCTTCCACCCGCATCTGGTGCAAAATGCGCTGCACCTCTTCTTTTTCCAGCGGGACGGGCCGCGTGCCGGAGCCTACGAAGCCGGTCACCCCCGGCGTATTGCGCACCACGAACCAGGCGCGAGTCGAATCTGCGTTCTCTTCCAGAAGCTCCACCATCTGCACCAAGATGTAGCCTGGGAAGATCTTCTTGGCCACGGTACGCCGTTGCCCATCGCGGATCTCGATCTCGTCTTCGGTTGGGACGACGACCTGGAAGACCAGGTCCTCCGCGTCCATGGAGGCGGTTCTGTGCTCTAAATTGGTCTTCACTTTGTTCTCGTGGCCTGAATAGGTGTGGATGACGTACCAGACCCGCCCCTCTTGGAACGCCGTCTCCTCCGTGGGTACCCCTGGGTGGGTATCCTCTTTGTCCGCCACCTTCTCAGCGGCAGCGATCTTGGCGTCGTCAGATTGCGTTACCATCTTCGATCTTTAGCGCTAACGGAAGAGCGTGTTATCGATAAGCCAGTTGAAGAACATATCTACCCCACCAAGGAAAAACCCGAAGGCTGTTGCTACGACCAGTACGACCACCGTGAGGTTCCAGGTTTCCTCGCGGCTGGGCCAGGTCACCTTACGCAATTCACTCACGATGTCTTCCGCCCAGCGTGGCCGCACCCGCGAGGCCAAACTGCGCTTTTCTTTCGCCTCCCGCTGGGAGCCACGTCCCGATCCCGGCGCAGTTGGCCGCACCGGCTTCTGCCGGCCACGCTTGCCTCCCGCGGGACGCCGCCTTAGCGCTCGACTCATCTTCGCACCCGGCCAGCGGCCGTTAGCGCACCTCTCGATGCAGATGATGGCGGCGGCAGCGTGGACAGAATTTGTTCAGCTCTAGCCGGTCGGGATCGTTGCGACGGTTCTTCGTCGTTGTGTACGTCCGCTCGCGACACTCACCGCAGGCCAACGTGACGACAACGCGATCTTCTTTCTTCGCCACTCGCTACTCCAAGATCGCGGTGATCACGCCGGCGCCCACCGTGCGGCCACCCTCACGGATAGCGAAGCGCAGCCCCTCTTCCATCGCGACCGGCTGGATGAGGCGAATCTTCATCTTCGTGTGGTCGCCGGGCATCACCATCTCCACGCCCGATTCGAGCTCTTCAATGTTGCCTGTCACATCGGTCGTGCGGACGTAAAACTGGGGGCGATAGCCGTTGAAGAACGGCGTGTGGCGTCCACCCTCTTCCTTGGACAGGACGTAGACCTCGCCTTCGAAGAAGGCATGGGGTGTGATGCTGCCAGGGACGGCCAGCACCTGGCCCCGCTCGATATCATCGCGCTCGACGCCTCGCAGGAGACAGCCGACGTTATCGCCCGCCTCGCCTTCGTCCAAGAGCTTCTTGAACATCTCAACGCCGGTCACGACGCTCTTCCTGGTCTCCCTGAGACCGATGATCTCTATTTCCTCGCCTACCTTGATGACGCCGCGCTCGATCCGGCCCGTGACGACAGTGCCCCGGCCCTTGATGCCGAAGACGTCCTCCACAGGCATGAGGAACGGCTGGTCTTTCGCCCGTTCCGGTAGCGGGATGTACTCATCAATCTGCTTCATCAACTCCCAGATGCAGACATACTCGGGGGCATCCGGGTCATCGCTCTCGCTCTCCATGGCCTTGAGGGCGCTTCCCCTGATGATGGGGATCTCATCGCCGGGAAACTCCTGGCTTGAGAGGTATTCGCGTAGCTCCAGCTCCACCAATTCCAGCAGTTCGGGGTCGTCCATCATGTCCACCTTGTTGAGGAAGACGACGATGCTGGGCACCTGCACCTGCCGGGCGAGGAGGATGTGCTCCTTCGTCTGGGGCATGGGGCCGTCCGGTGCGGCTACGACCAGAATGGCGCCGTCCATCTGGGCCGCGCCGGTAATCATGTTCTTGATGTAGTCGGCGTGACCAGGGCAGTCCACGTGCGCGTAGTGGCGGTTCTCCGTCTCGTATTCGACGTGCTGGATGGCGATGGTGATGCCCCGCTCGCGCTCTTCCGGCGCGTTGTCGATGCTGCCGAAGTCGCGATATTCCGCCATGTTTTTCATGGCGAGCACCTTGGTGATCGCGGAGGTGAGCGTCGTTTTCCCATGGTCCACGTGGCCAATCGTGCCAACGTTGACGTGGGGCTTGGTGCGCTCAAATTTCTGCTTTGCCATATCCTAAGTTCCTCCCTTTTCTCGTCCGCCGTTACGGATTGCTCCCGTGCTAGTGGGGTAGCTGTTACGCCCTATTGGCAGCTCATTGGTGGAGCCCACAAGCGGGCTCGAATCGCTGACCTCGCCCTTATCAATGGAATCGGACGCGGTGCATATCAGACCGCAATATCAGATACGCGATCTCCTGCCCCATCCACGAATGCCCTGGGCACCTAGAGCATTGTAGCGGAAAGGCACGGCTTTAGTCTACCTTGCGACCGGCACTGTGGGAAGGCTCGCGCTCCAGCCTGTCTTCCGGTGCGCCCCAGCAACGCTCCGCCAGTAGCAGCCCACGGGCAGAGGCTCGTACCCTGTCGGAGCCGAGAGGGACGCGAAACAGCAACGCCCGCTTTTTAGCGGGCGGTATGGGTGGAGAGGCAGACCAGATGGCGCGTCCTTACTGAGCTACCTTCCGCGTATCTGGAAGTTCCCGCTGGTGAGCGTACCGTTAGCTATCGTGACGCCGTCAACATCCAGGCGAAACGTATCGTTGCCTGCGCCTGGGTTGCCGTTGTCCTGCACGATCAGCAGAAACGAATGCCCCGGCTCGTTGTTCACAAAGGCATTCCCTGTAAGATACGCGGTATTGGTGGACTTCAGGACGAGTACGGCTGTGAACGAATCTGCGCGAATCTTCATGCCGGTCTCATCCTCATACTTTAGTAGCCCACGGCTCGGACCTCTCCGGTTGTTATTGACGAGCCGCAAGTACGCCTCGTTGCCGCTGACGTCTACGATCTTGCCGTTACCTACGGCAAATGCGCCCGCGTCCGTCGCTTCTACTGTGGCTGTAAACACCCCGTAGTTATCAGAGGTAGGGAAATCCAGAAGGCGCATCCCGATGGCGGCGGGAGATCCCAGCCCCACGACGAGATACTGGTACGAGTGTTCCGGATTGTAGGCTTTGTCGATCGGCTCAAGGTGCTGCCAAGTCGATCCACCGTCAAGACTTATCTGCAGGGAAGCGAGGTGCAACGGAGGAGAGCCAATGGGGCTGCCTCCCGGACAAAGCGTGCCAGTGCCATTGATCCAGGCAAAAGCATACTCCGGGTCCATGCCTACCGGACCGTTTGTAACTCCCGGAGATAGAATCTGTGGCAACTCCTCTGCTTGACCCGCGCATACGTCGCTGGCGTTCGTTCCCGTCCACGTCCCCCAGCCAGCGGCGCCCCAGTAACTCCACGTGCCCGATATCGTGATGAGATACGGCTGGCCGAGTTCGAGAGTTGACGTGAACACCGGCCCTGAAAAGGTATCATCATTCGACGGGTCGTTCGTATCCAGGGAAAAAGTGGTGACAACTGCTGCGAAGGCCGGTAGAGCGAGTAGCCCCGCTCCCGCCAGCGCTACCAATATGAGTAATCTGAACATTGCAATCCCTCCTTTCTTAGCGGAGCCGAACGTTTCTATGTCGGCGAATTCCGCTTCGGTTTCGGGACTGCCAGGCCTTCCCAAGGCCAGTATCGACCGCGAGGCCCTTATTCTGTGATGCGCGAATGTGTTGCTTCGACGTTGGCGCCTATGGTCGGAGGAACAGCGAAAGAACGATGTAGCGTATGGCAGCGTGAGGCCGGCAGAGACGAGCCGGTTGAAGAGGAATAGGCATCGAACCTAGAGCAGAAACTCTAGCCTGCCGCAGACCCCCGCGCGACTACGGGGACCAGCATCTCGCCGGGCACGGGCGCACACGGCGGGCGCTCCGGCTAGTCGCTGCCGACCTGCCAGCGTCGCCGGTAGCGGTCGATGGTGATTGGATTTGGCGTCCCGCGTCTCACGGGACAGGAGGGAATCGGGGATCGTCTCCGTTACAGAATGGAGCCCACAAGCGGATTCGAACCGCTGACCTCGCCCTTACCAAGGGCGTGCTCTGCCAACTGAGCTATGTGGGCGCCCCGGGTGCCAGACACCTGCACACTGAGATCATGGCGCGTTCTGCATCTGGCGTCAACTGTCATTGGTGGAGGGGGCAGGATTCGAACCTGCGTAGCCCGTCAGGGCAGCGATTTTACAGACCGCCGGTTTTAGCCACTCACCCACCCCTCCCTCAGGGTGGAGCCCGCGAGGGGATTCGAACCCACTAACCTACCGATTACAAATCGGTTGCGCTACCGTTGCGCCACGCGGGCTTACCTTCCATCTCCCGGTGCCCAAAAAAGTACGACCCCGACACGTCGGGGATACCGCACTTCAGTATAAGCTTGACAACACGCCGTCGTCAAGGTGCTGCGGTACTGCCGCAGCACCTTCGGAAAGGTAGGCTAGCGAGTGCGGGAACCTAGCCCCCACAGCGCCACACCGCCGGCGAGCAGCAGCGCCGCCGCCATGGCCAGCCCCGCCACGATGCGACCGACCGTGTCGTCCGCGCCGCCGGGGCCCGCGCCGGTGGCGGGAGCTATGGCCGCCGGGGGCGAGAGAGGCTGCCTGAAATCGTCGATAATGGGGATCGGTACGATCGACCTGATAACGATCTCGATACCGGACAGGGCCTGGCCGTCGGCAAGGGTGACTCGCAGGGCGGGCCGCGTGATTTCTACACCAGCGGTAACCCAGCGCACGCTGTCCGGCAGCGTCACGGCGAGTTCTACCAGACTACGCCCCTGAATCACATAATAGTCGCCTTCCTTCAATCCATCACGGATAAAATTGCCCTGTCGATCAGTATTGACGCTAAAGCCTCCGGCCAGACTAGCGTTGAACGGCTGGGGAGTTTCTGCGGGGACGACATAAAGCCTAAACGTTGCGCTGGGGAAGGGATGCAATTGAAAGACGATACGGCCGGAAATACTGCCTGTGCCGCTGCCGGGTAGCTGTACCGGCGACAGTTGAACCGGCGGTTCCTGAGCGTGTCCCTGGGCGAGGGCCGCCAGGGCTAAGAGCGCCGCAGCGAGGAAAAGAATGGTATAGCGCATAGCATCACTCCCCCAGTCTGGCTGCCGCCGAACGAATTATATTCGATCACCACACGATTGGACACACTACACGCCGTCGTCAAGGTGCTGCGGTACCGCCGCAGCACCTTCGGAAAGGTAGGCTAGCGAGTGCGGGACGAGGCGTTCTCGACCCGACCGGCGCTACTCCAATTCGAGCCCGTAGACCAGCTGCACGTTCACTCGCACCTCCAGCTCGCCCAGCTCGATCGACGTGCCCACAAGTTCCGTCGCGTAGGCAGCATCCGAAAACGCAATTCTCTCGAACTGGATCGGCACCGGCCCGCCGTCTTCAGAGATGGAGCGAGGCGCGCCCAGAACGACGCCCGCGGCCTGAGCCAGCGTCTCCGCCTTGCTGCGCGCCTCCGCCATCGCCTCCAGCCGTGCTTCGTCCTCAAGCGCCGACGGGTCGTCGATGGTGAAGCGCAGGTTGTTGATGCGGGCGAGGTCGCCGCCGGCCTCGATCGCGGCATCGATGAGATCGCCGGTGTCGTCGATGTTTCGGATCTTCGCCGTCACCATGTTGGTGACCGTGAACCCCACCAGTATCTGGCGGCGCTCGGTGAAATCGTAGCGAGGCTGGACAGAGAAGCGAGTGGTCTGGATATCCTCCGAGGCCACGCCTCCCTCCTTCAGCGCATCCAGCATCGCGTCCATCGCCTCCGCCGCCTGCGAACGCGCCTCCGCCACGCCCGTCGCCTGCGCCTCGACGCCGAGCGAGAGCACGGCGATGTCCGGCTCGCCGAAGGCGGAGCCAGAGCCGCTGACGGCGATGCCGGGCGGCTGTTGCTCCGGCGGCAGTATCGTTGTGGTGTTGTTGGTGGTACAGCCCAGCGCCAGCAGCCCCAGGCTGAGAGCCAGCAGCAGGCCTATCGTCTTTTTGCTCATCTTTCGCACCTCCACGCTATCGGCCCCTGGCCAGCTCCCCAGAGAGAGCCGACACTTCTCAGAGAGACGTTGCATAAAGGGCGCCTTCGCCCCATGCTATACTCTACAGACGTACAAACCATGCCAGAAGTTCCCCCGCAAGCGCGCCTTCCCCAATCGGAGCCGCCCGAAGAGGCGACGCCCGCTTCTTCTGCGTCGGACACTCCATCCGCCTCCGTGCCCACGCCGCCGGCCCCCTTCACGCCAGCGAGCAGCGAAGGCATCGCCGCGACACCAACGCCTGCGTTCGATCGACCGGGGCTTCCCGTTTCGAGCGAACCGCAGCAACCATCCGTACCGATCCCATCGCCATCGGCTCTTCCTGAACGAACGCTGCCTACCGAGCCATCGGCCGGCCGGTGGCGACCCCCGCAGCAGGTCAACCCCTCGTTCGGCTATCCGGGCGCGACGGGCTACGGCGAAGCTATCGCGACGGTACCGCCCCTCGAGCGTCGCTCCTTTGGTCGATCCGCGGCTCGCGGCCTGCGCGAAATAGTGGAGACGATCATCCTCGCCCTGCTCATCTTTCTGCTGGTGAGAGCAGTCGTGCAAAACTTCCAGGTGGACGGCGGCAGCATGCAGCCCACCCTAGAAACCGGCTGGTACCTGCTGGTCAACAAGGCAGTCTACTGGGAGATCAACGTAGAGACGGTCAACAAGTTCCTCCCATTCGTCGAACCTGGTGACGACCCAATCCGCTACGTCTTCCGGGGGCCGCGGCGCGGCGATGTCATCGTCTTTAAGGCGCCGGGACAACAACGCGATTTCATCAAACGCGTGATCGGAGAGCCGGGAGAGACTGTGCAGGTCCGCAGCGGCATCGTCTACATCGACGATCAGCCGCTCACCGAGCCGTACATCAAAGCTCGGCCTTCGTCCGATTTTGGACCAGTGGTCGTGCCCCCAGATTGCTACTTCGTGATGGGTGACAACCGGAATAACAGCTCCGACTCTCGCGGCTGGGGTGCCGTCCCCAAGGACAACATCATCGGTCAGTCGTGGCTCACCTACTGGCCCTTCTCGTCGTTCGGGCTGTTGAATAACCATTCACCAGAGCTGGGCGCTCCCCAAGCGCTGGAGAAAGGGCCCGACGCTGCTCGCTTGGCGGAGTGCAACCCGTAGGGTAAGACGCCCCATCGCTTTGCCCCGCTGCTTCACTGCGCCCTGCATGGCCCGCGTATTGCCGTCATCCGAACGCACCGAAGGGGCTCTGTGCGTAGCAAAGACATATGGTACTATCTCGTGCGACACCCACTGCAAGGAGGTATCCCTATGAAACCAGAGTTGAAGCCCGGCGTCAGCGACGAGCAGACCATCACCACCACACCGGAGATGGGGATCGTCCACCTGGGGCCCGACGCCCCCTCCATGTACTCCACCCCCTCGATGGTCGCGCTCATCGAAGGTACCTGCGTCCGTCTGCTCTCTCGCTACGTAGACGACGGCGAGCAGTCCGTCGGCTATCGAATAGACATCCGCCACCTCGCGCCGACGCCCGTCGGCAAGCAGGTGACAGCAAAAGTCGCGCTGCGCGAAGTGAACGGCCGTCGCTACATCTTCGATGTGGAGTGCTGGAACGAAGACGGCGTGAAGATCGGCGAAGGCCTCCACGAGCGCGCCCTGATCGATATCAGCCGCTTCGCCAAATCAACCTCGTAGGCGAGGACAGCCCACCACCGGTCGACCGCGACTCTGACGAAGAGCTTGACTAGGTGCGAGTGAAGCCTATCATTACCGCCTCTATCCGGCGATAACCTCTGCTCCACAACACCTCTCCCTCTCAATAGTAACGACGCGCCGGATACGATATCGGGATAAATTGGTCAAATCCCCTATTATGCGAAGGCCAACTCCTGATGAAACATACTTAGAGGATCGAATATCGTGTTCAGGCGCAAAGTCAAACAAGAGACGCCCGTCGATCAGCCAGGCGCGAATGGGGCAAGTCCAGTCGACGCCGCCCTCCGCGACGAGCTGGGGCTGTATCACCTCTGGTACCTTGAGCTACGGCTGACGGAGGAGTTAGCCCGTGCTGCCCGCACAGAGAGCGTCTTCTCGCTCGCGGCGTGGCAGCTACGCGTCCTCCCGGGCGAGACCCCTCACCCCGATCTCCTGGAGCAGGCCGCCAAGCTCATCACGGTCAGCCTGCGCAACTACGATATCCCTTCGCGCATCGATGCGGTGCGCTTCGTCGCCATCCTCTTCGACGCCGATCTGGCCGACGCCTCCACGGTGGCCTTCCGGATCAAGGGGGATCTGCAGCTTCGCGCACCATCAGCGGGCAAGTGGCAGGCCGGCGTCGCCACGTTCCAGCGCGATGGCCTGGATGCCGACGCCTTGATCAGCGCCACACTCCGGCGGCTGGAAGAGGATGCGCGGGCTGCGTAGCGCCTAAATTGCGAAGGCGGGAACCTACGTAAACCTTCTTGCCTCCTTACCTGCCCCACTCGTATCATGGATTGTGCAACGCATCACGACCACTCCTTAAGGAGCGTATCGCTATCAGCTTTCTTCGTCGCGCCGAGAGCGCCCACGCAGCGCATATGCGAGACAGGCTTAAGCCTGTCGGACAGGTCAGCCTGAAGGTTGACCCGCGGGGGCGCCAGCGATGACGACGCCGACGATCTCCGTCCGCTTCGACGACCCCGTGAACGCCAACATCCTCGCGATCTCCGAGGACAAGATCGCGGGCTTCCAGCGAGACCCGCTCGGCGAGATCAGCCGCCTCTCAGGCGTCGAACTGCCCGTGCTCGTGGAGCGTGTGCAGGCGATGCTGCGGGCGGGCACGATCCGGCGCGTGCGACAGACGCTGCTCTCCACCAACCTCGCGCCGGGCGCGCTCGTCGCCTGGCGGATACCCTCGGACAAGCTCAGTGCCGCCTTCGATTACCTTTTCCAGCAAGACCCGTTCTCCGGCCACGTCGTGATCCGCACGACGGACGCCGCCACGCCGGCTGCGGCCTACAAGCTCTGGACCACGCTCAAAGTCCCGCAAGGGTACTCCATTGAGAAGCACTGCGATTACCTGGCGGCGCATATCGGCGCGGAGGGCTATCGCCGCATGCCGGCCAAGTGCCTGTTCGCTCTGGGGGTGGGCCACACCCGCCGGCGCGGCATGTCGCCGGGTAGCAAATCGGATGCGCCCGCCGCTGTGACCATGGTCGAAGTCGTCCAGTTGAGCGACGCCGAGTGGCGCGTGCTGACGGCGCTGAAGCGGGAGTTCGCGCCCGAGGAGATCGTGCCGGACCTCTGGCAGACTCGCGCCGACGAAGCAGGCGTCTCGCTAGAGACGTTCTACGACATCGCGGAGGCGCTCGACCGTCGCAAGATTATCGGACGCTTCTCCACGTTCCTAGAGCACGTCAAGCCGGGCGTCGATGGCCAGCGCGTCACGCGCTACAATGCGCTCTTCCACTGGGCGGTGCCGCCCGGTCGCGAGATCGAGGCGGGCCGGGAGGTGGGCCGCCACCACATCCTCACGCACGCCTACTGGCGCGAGGCGGGAGCGGAGTTCCAGAACGTGAACATCATGGGCGTGGCGCACGGCACCGATAAGGCGCTGCTGCTGGAGCACAAGGCCGCGATCGACGAGCACCTAGCGTCCGTCGGCATCCCGGTAGGCTACACGAACGTGTTCTGGGGCGGTCGCAGCGAGATCAAGCCTTCCGAGGTCTCCCCCATCGCCTACCGCGAGTGGTGCGCGTCAGTCGACCTCGATCCCGAGTCGATGCGCGGCTAGTCCGCGTCTGCGCGCGAAGTCGCCGAGGCGTGGCGCTCCGCGTCAAACGGTTCAAAGAAGCCTCCCCCGATCACGAAGATGCCGCGCTGCGGTATCCAGAAGTCGCCCAGCTTCTCCTGCTCGGCTAGCGGTCCGGTCTCACCAAGATCACGCCCATCGAACTCCGCTCGGCTCGACGGGATGAACCAGATGAGCTTCGGGTTAGCGATAAATGTCTGGCCGTTGGGTACCGAGCCGACGAGCCCGAGCTTCCCCGCACCGAGCAGCGCGCTCGCCGCAGCCCCCATCGACCGCATGACCACGCGGCTGCGCCAGAATGCAGCGGGCATCAAGGCGCTCATCGCATTCATCAGGCGCGTCTTCGGACTGGCCGCCAGCGAGACCTCCCAGCTCAGTTTGCGAGTGCCTTGCAGCTCCACGGAAAAGCTGCGCGGGCCCGTCCAGCGGATCTCTATCTCGGCCTGCTCCACTTCGGCAACAGCGTTGCCGAAATAGCGCGGGCAGGCCTGCTCCGGCGCCACATCCTGGTAGAACGTCCACCGTCCGTCCGGGTCTCGATGCCAGACCGACCGGTACCCGGGCCCAATGGATGACGCTGGAAATCGACGCAGCGCTAGGACGTGGCCGGACGCGAACGGCAGGCCCATCACGGCGTAGCCGGCGAAGCGTTCGTCCTCGCTGTCGGGCAGCTCCGCCCCACGCTCGATCTGCTCTGCCAGCTCTCTCGGCTCTGCCATCAGCCTTCCTCCCGCCAGCGCACTTCGCTGGGCGGCACTATTCTACACCATTCGCCGCGCCCCTTGTATAGCGCAACACGGCGCAGCACTTGACGCGCATGCTATGATTGATAAAGAGGAGGACAAGACCGATGAACTATTCTGAGCGGGAGACGATCGAAGCGGGACTGCGCTTCAAGACCAGCAGCGGCCCCGTCGTCGAGACCACGGGCGTCTCGAAGCACATCGAGCCCGTGTCGCTCTACGTACACGAAGTGGTCATCCTCGAAGACCCCGGCAAGGGGAACACCTTCCTCCATAACCTCGACGCCGCCGAACCACTCTCCCCAGCCAACGCATCCACTCCCGCGGGTTGAAACCCGCGGCTACGTATCTCCGCAACCCGAGAAGCTGCGGGATTCATTCCGCAGACCTCAAGTCCACTTCCGCCCCGATGCATCGGGGCGGCTTCGTCCTTCTTGCCCCTGGGAACTGAATTTCGCTAAACTGGATAAACATAATCCTCCGGAGGAAGCGTCGCGTTGCCCATCTACGAATATCGTTGTCCTGAATGCGAACACGAGTACGAGAAGCGAGAAGGCTTCGACGCGCCCGCGCAGCAGCCGTGTCCTAGCTGCGGCGCCACCGCTCTCCGCGTCCTCCAGGCGCCACCCATCGTCTTCAAGGGCAGCGGCTTCTACATCACGGATAGCCGATCGTCCGCGGCCGAGAGCGATTCGAAACCGAGCGTAAGCGACGGCGCCAAGGATACCTCCACGAAATCCACCGACGGCGCGAAGGATAGCTCCACGAAGTCGGGCGATAGCTCGGCGGGCAAAGACGTCGGGGCCGCCGCCGGCTAACCTCTCCAACACATGCGAGCCGTCCTCCAGCGGGTCACCCACGCCGCTGTCACCATCGATGGCGAGACGGTGGGCTCGATCGGGCCCGGACTAGCCGTGCTCCTCGGCGTGGCCACGGGCGATGGGCCGGAGGAAGCGCAACGGCTCGCGGCCAAGACCGCGCAGCTTCGCATCTTCGACGACGACGAAGGCCACTTCAGCCACTCGCTGCTCGAGACGGGCGGCCAGGCGCTGGTGGTCAGCCAGTTCACGTTGCTAGCCGACGTCCGCAAAGGGCGACGCCCCAGCTTCATGGCGGCGGCCGCGCCCGAGGAAGCATCGCGATTGGTCGATGCCTACACCGAGGCGCTGCGGGAGCTGGGCGTGTCCGTGGCGACAGGGCGCTTCGGCGCGCACATGCTCGTCGAGCTGGCGAACGACGGGCCGGTCACGCTCGTGCTGGACACAACGGACCTCGCGCGCCCCCGACGGCAGAAGGCGGACTAACGCGCGTGCCGTACTTGCGCATTGACAACATAGTAGTCCATGATGCAGCGGACAGAACGCCGCTTCAGACCTCTAGTAAGGACAGCCCCGCATGACGAAATCCAACGCGGTGACGAAGCTCGAAGCGGAGTACTTTCGCGTACTGAACTTCATCGTCGAGCCGGTGGTGCGCGCTGGGTGCGGCCCTACGGGCATCGTACCCATTGGCCTCATCGTCCTGGAGACGAAGGGATGGCAGACTGGCCGCTGGCACCGCACGACCGTACTCGCCAGCGCGATCGGCGATCTCCTTCTCGTCAGCACCGTCCGCGGGAGGCGTTCGCACTGGGTCAAAAACCTGAGTCACAACGCTGAGGTGCGGTACTGGAGCGGCGATCAGCCCCACCAGGCAACGGCGATCGTCTTCGCCCCAGACGAAGATATTCCTAACCTGCAGGGATGGCCGGCGCTGTTCAGCTCGCTCGCGGCCAGCCTCGCCTCGCCGGTCAAAGACCTCGGCTGCGCCTTTGCCCTGCTCGCCCCGCTGGACAGCCACAGCGATGCAGCGCGAATCGGCCCGGGCTAACAACTTCCCCCGCTCGGGCTTCCGCCTTACGAGCGTCAACTAGCTGGGCTATGGTAGTGGGTTTTGGCTAGACGCGGTGCCAGGGCGCCCAGATGGTAACGATGGCTATCGTCGCAGTTACCAGCGTCAAGATACCGCTCGCTCCGGCGGAGAAGGCGAGGAACGCCAACAGCGCGGTGGTGGCGGTGAGAACGCCGATCTCAGGTACGCGTCCATGCCAGCGTTTCTTCGTCTCGCCAATCACGCGCTGCAGCCACGCGCCAACCTCTTCGATCAAAGACGGTCCTTGTGGCTCGACAGGCTGCAAGGGCTCCAGCAGCGGAGCATCCGCCGCTCCCGGCTGTAGCACCCGGTACGCCTCGTTCAGATTGTCCAGGCGACGGCGACTCGCTTCATCGATGCCTGCCTTCGCACGATATTTGCGGGCCAAGTACCAGTAGGCCTGCGTGATGATCTCCGCATCGGCAGTGGGCGCCACCTGGAGAACCTTACAGGCGTCCGCTCGCGCCTTCGCCTTGGCATTCGTAGATCGAGGTTGGGAGCGTTGTGCTTTCATTACGATAGTATGATCGGCCACTTCCCCTTGAACGTGAAGGCGTATCGAGCAATTAGCTGGCAAATTGGCTACACTGGTGACGACGAAGGGAGTCGCTCATGACCCACACCATCACCTTCATCCCCGGCGACGGCACCGGCCCTGAGATCGCGGAGGCGACCCGCCGCGTGCTCGAGGCCACCGGTGTCGACTTCGAGTGGGACGTGCAAGAGGCAGGCATCGATGTCATGGAGCGCGAAGGCACGCCTCTGCCCGATAGCGTCGTCGAGTCGATCAAGCGAAACAAGGTTGCGATCAAAGGGCCGGTGACGACGCCCGTGGGCACCGGCTTCCGCTCGGTCAACGTGGCGATGCGCAAAACGCTGAGCCTGTACGCCTGCGTGCGTCCATGCAAGACCTATCCCGGCGTCCGCACCCGCTACGACGCGGTCGACATCGTCATCGTGCGGGAGAACACCGAGGACCTCTACGCGGGCATCGAGTTCGAGCGCGGCTCGGAGTGGATACCCAAGCTCTCCGAGATCACCGTAGCGAGCGGCCAGGGGCCAGTGCGCGACGACGCGGGCGTTTCGTTGAAAACGATCTCCGAGTTCGGCACGCGGCGCATCGTCACCTACGCGTTCGAGTACGCGAAAAACAACGGCCGCCGCGCGGTGACGGCCGTGCACAAGGCGAACATCATGAAGTACTCGGACGGGCTCTTCCTGTCGGTGGCCCGCGACGTGGCGAAGCAGTACCCGGATATCGAGTTCTGGGACGTCATCGTCGATAACCTCTGCATGCAGCTCGTGCAGCGGCCGGAGCAGTTCGACGTGCTGGTGCTGCCCAACCTCTACGGCGACATCATCTCCGACCTGTGCGCCGGGCTGGTGGGCGGCCTGGGCGTCGCGCCGGGGGCGAACATCGGCGACGATGGCGCGCTCTTCGAGCCGACCCACGGCAGCGCCCCCAAGTACGCCGGGCAGAACAAGGTGAACCCGATGGCGATGATGCTCTCCGGCATGCTCATGCTGCGCCACATCGACGAAGTGGACGCGGGCGACCGGCTGGAGCGCGCCCTGGCCGACGTGATCCGCGAAGGCACGTCCGTCACCTACGACATGAAAGCCAATCGCGACGACCCCAGCGCCGTCGGCACCTCCCAGGTGGCCGACGCGGTGATCGAGAAGCTCAGAGGTTAACAGAACATGCGGCCCGAGTTGCGTCCATATTGGCTTGCGGAACGCGCCGCGCTTTGGTGCTACGTACTATCCAGAACATCGGACACTAGTCGCTTCGGCGAGCAGGATATTCTCAGGGAAATCGAGACACACTTGTACGGCGCTCATATGAGTGTGCTGGCGCTGCGGCACATCGACCGTTGTTTGACACATCTTGATAAGTTGGATGTTCAGTTTTCTGGCGAAATTGCCTGCTGCATTTCTGACTTCAAGACGGAATACAATAGCCCCAACGCCAAAATCCAGGAAGCTCGGGACGCGCTGGAGCACGAAGAGAATCGCGTCTCTCGAATCGACTTGGGCAAATGGCCACCCTACGAGGGAGACTTCCCAGAAGCGCTGCCGACCGAATCTGCCGCGACGCATATAGGGATGTTCATAGCCTGGGTTATCCACAGCGGCCTCGTCGGGAAGCTCTGACTCGGGCAGTCGTCTGGGTCCGTGGAGGCGGTGAGAATGCGAAAGATGAGCGGTCGGGAGTTCCTATAAGTGACCGGCATTGAGGCTAGCCCAGCCGTCGTTTCATCCGGTGGTTCGCACTGAACGGCCCACGCCCCCTCGGGCGCGTAGGCCGCTTCGGTAGAGTTGGCTCTGCGCACCGCCCTCAAACTGCTCGTCGGACTCGTCCGAGGCATGGAACAAGACCGATGTCTTCACCATGGCCGACACCCGGCCCCTGGGGCCGGCGATGCCCAACGAAGACGGCCTGGAGGCGGCGCTCACCCGAGCGCGAGGCGGACGTCGGAGCGTTGCGCACGCTGGGCTACCTGCACTGAGAGACGCTCAATACGCAGGTTCCGAGGTCTTTGACCAGACTGGTGCGCTGTGGTTTCTTGTTCGAGATGCGAGTCGGGTTCCTGGCGCCAATCTCCTGGCGTGTTCCACCGCGACACTACGGCCCTTGGGAGTTGTTCGTTTCATTGTTGACGGAAGGACTGGTCAAAGAAGGCATCGA
>JACZYW010000238.1 GCA_022570885.1 Chloroflexota bacterium
ATCGGGCGCCAGCTTCGCCGGCGTGGCGCGATCCCTCGCGCGCAGGGGCTTCGCCGGGCTGGAGTGGGCCAGCGGCATCCCCGGCACCCTGGGCGGCGCGGTGGTCTACAACGCGGGCGCCTACGGCGGCTGCCTTGGCGACGCCCTGCGCTCGATCACGATCGTGAACGGCACGGGCGCGAGCAAAGAGGTGCCCGCCGGCGAGCTGGAGCTGGTCTATCGCGGTAGCGCCTTCACCAGCGATCAGTTCCGCGATCGAGTGGTGCTGTCGGCCGAGTTCACGCTCTGGCCCGGCGACGCCGATGCGCTCATGACGCGGGTGGGGGAGCTGGACGCCCGACGGCTGGCGGCGCAGCCGCGCGGCCGGAACGCCGGCTCGATCTTCAAGAACGCGCCCGAGCATCCCGCCTGGCGCCTGATCGAGCAGGTGGGGCTGCGCGGGCGTCGCATCGGCGATGCCCAGATATCAGAGAAGCACTGCAACTTCTTCGTCAACGCGGGCCACGCCCGCGCCGCGGACGTCAAGCGTCTGATCGACCTGTCCCGCGAGCTGGTGCGCGCTCGCTTCGGCGTCGAGCTGGAGCTGGAGATCGCCCTGGTAGGGGAGGGCTTCGATGGCTGATCGACTGCGCCTGGGCGTGATCTTCGGCGGCCAGTCCGGCGAGCACGAAGTATCGGTCGTCTCCGCGCAGAGCGTGATCTCCGCCGTGAGCGACCGCTTCGATGTCGTGCCGCTCGGCGTGACCAAGACGGGCGCCTGGCTCTCGCCGGAGGAGGCGGCGCGACAGCTTGCGCGCGACGACGAAGCGTACAAGAAGACGCTGGAGCTGCCGGAGGCGGAGGGGCTCCTCGCCCGGCCGGAGACGCTGGCCGCGCTGCGCGAGATCGACGTCGCCTTCCCCCTCATCCACGGCCCGTTCGGCGAGGACGGGACGCTCCAGGGGCTGCTGGAGCTGGCCGGCGTGCCCTACGTGGGGGCCGGCGTGGCATCTAGCGCCATCGGCATGGACAAGGCGCTGATGAAACAGCTCTTCGCTCAGGCCGGCCTCGATGTCGTCGACCACATCGTCGTGCGCGCGACGCGCTACCGCACCGACGCGGACGAGGTTCGCGACGCGATCGAATCGAGCATCGGCTATCCGGCGTTCGTGAAGCCGGCCAACGGCGGCAGCAGCGTCGGCATCACGAAGGTGCGCTCGCGGGAGGACGTGGGCCCCGCGCTCTGCCTGGCGTTTCGCTACGACCGCAAGCTGCTGGTAGAGCGGGCCGTGGAGGCGCGCGAGGTGGAGTGCGCCGTGCTCGGCAACGACGAGCCGGAGCCCTCGCCGCTGGGCGAGATCCGCTACACGGGCGAGTTCTACGACTACGAGGCGAAGTACCTCGACCCCGATACTAAGCTGATCATCCCTGCGGAGCTGCCGGAGGCGACGGCGCGTCGCATCCAGGAGCTGGCCGTGCGCGGCTTTCAGGCTATCGATTGCGCCGGCATGGGGCGGATGGACTTCTTCCTCACGGAAGACGACCGAGTGTACATCGACGAGATCAACACGCTGCCCGGCTTCACGGCCAGCAGCATGTACCCGCTGCTGTGGCAGGAGGCCGGCCTGGGCTACGACGAGCTGATCGCGCGGCTGGTGGATCTGGCGCTGGAGCGCCATCAGGAGCGAACTCATGGTTAGAGAACGAACCGTTCGGCCGGGCCAGCGCTGGCAGCCCGATCCGGGGCGGCGGCCGGCCCGTCCCGTCGCGGGGCGGCTGCGCTGGCGCAGGCCTCGGCTTGGCTTGCCGGGCTGGGCGGCTCGCTGGCGGCAACTGGGCCTGCTCGTGATCGCCGTCGTGGCGATAGGGACCGGCGTCTGGTGGGTCTACCGCTCTCCGCTGCTCTCGATTCGAGAGGTGACGGTAGAGGGCGTCGAAACGCTGTCGCCGGAGATGGTGAGCGGCCTCGCCGACCTGGAGGGCCAGAGCCTCCTTCGCCTGGACTTCGAGGGCGCCCGCCAGCGGCTGCTGGCCCTGCCGATGGTCAAGGATGTGCAGATCAGCCGCGATTGGCCCTCAGCC
>JACZYW010000125.1 GCA_022570885.1 Chloroflexota bacterium
CGGGTGCCCACACGCTGGCGTTTCGCTTCGATAAGAAGGGCGAGCACAAGGGTACTGGGACGCTCTTCATCGACGGCGACGCAGCCGGCGAGGTCGACATCCCTCGCTTCACGCCCACCCGATTCTCCCTCACCGGCGATGGCCTCAGCTGCGGCTACGCCTCGGGTCTCTCCATCTCTGGCGACTACCGGGCGCCCTTCCGCTTCACCGGCCGGATTCGACGGGTGGTCGTCGATGTTGAGGGCAAGCCCTTCAGCGACCCCAAGGACGAGGCGGAGATGGCCATTCGCTCCCAGTAGGCCGAGGCCAGCGAGATCAGCCGCGTTCCTCGCGCTTCGCGCTGAACCAACGCGCGGACTCTGGCGGGACGCCATGTCGAGTACCGCCTGCGTTCGCCTGATCGCAGCGGCTGCTCGGCGTACATTCGTTCGAATTATCGCGTATTCGCCCCGTGCAGGCAGTTGACACTAAGGTCATAACAGGCAAGAATTGATAGAGCGGATAGCCACGCCTTCGGCGTGGCCAGTGGAATATAGGATGTTCCGCTGTCCGCATACGTACAAGGGAGGGAGACCATGAAAAAGAACTGGCTATTGATAGCGGTAGGCCTGATCGTTGCAGTACTCGCGATCGCCGCCATCGCCTGTGGCGATGACGACGACGGCGATGGTAATGGCAACGGCGACGGCAACGGCATCGAAACTCCTAGCGACGGCAACGGAACGGGCAATACCCATGAGCAGACCCTGTCCGACGTCCTAGCCAGGGGCCGGCTGAATTGTGGCGTGAACGACGGAGTGCCCGGCTTCGGATTCCTCGAAGCAGACGGCACGAGCTCCGGATTCGACGTCGACTTCTGCCGGGCGTTGGCCGCGGCGATCTTCGGTGACTCCGAGTTGGTCGACTATGTCATTCTGACGGCAGCGGCGAGATTCGAGGCCTTAGCAGGCGGAGAGATCGACGTGCTGATCCGCAACACGACCTGGACGCTGAGCCGCGATGCCGAGCTGAACGCATCGTTTGCGACGACCACCTTCTACGACGGCCAGGGGATGATGGTGCGGGTAGCGGATGGCTTCGACTCGATCGACGACATGGAAGGCACCACGATCTGCTCACTCCAGGGCACGACGACAGAGCTAAACCTGGCAGATCGCTTCGAAGCGGGTGGCCTGTCCTATGAGGGGTTGACCTTCGAGGACAACGGGCCCCTAGAGGCGGCGTTTACCGCTGAAGCCTGTCAGGGTTGGACCTCGGACCAGTCGCAGTTGGCGGCACGGCGGTCCGCCTATCCGGAAGCTGATGGAGGCCCCGAATCCCTGCTGATCTTCCCGGAGGTCTTCTCTAAGGAGCCCCTGGGCCCGGTGACTCGCGATGACGACAGCCAGTGGTTCGACATCGTGAACTGGGTGGTCATCGGCATGATCACCGCGGACGAGAAGGGCATCACCAGCGCGAACCTCGCTGACTTCGTCGCGGATCCCGGTGAGGTCGAAACATCCCGTCTGCTGGGTTTGCCCATCGAGGGCACGGTTTTCGACTCGACCCTCGGCATCGACCCCGACTTCATGCAGGATGTCATCGCGCAGGTGGGCAACTACGGCGAGCTGTATGAGAAGCATATCGAGCCGCTGGGCATACCGCGGGAAGGATCGCTGAACGCATCGTGGCTGGACGGTGGCCTGATCTACGCGCCTCCTTGGCGCTAAGCATGGAAGAACTGAAGCGGCCCAGCCCACCTCGGGCTGGGCCGCTTCCTTCTCTCAGGCGGTAAGGTGGCCGTCACAACCATCGGCGCGGGCCTGAGCCTCTGGCGAAACGTCCGCGTCCAGCGCTTCGTCGTTCAAGCCGTCTTCGCAGCAGCGTTGGCGGCTTTCGGCTACTACCTGTTCACGCAGGCTCGCGAGCTGGATTTGGGCTTCGATTTCCTCAACGGCCGCGCCGGTTTTAACATCAGCAACCAGGTCTGGACGAACTACGACAGCAATGATCTCCGCCGCGAACTCTACATCGCAGGCGTCGTCAACACCGTCCGCATCGCCGGGGTGGGGATCGCTTTAGCCACCTTGCTGGGGCTGGTGGCGGGCGTGGCGCGTCTATCCGGAAACTGGCTGCTGTCACGGCTGGCCCTGGTCTATGTGGAGACCGCCCGCAACATCCCGCTGCTGGTCCAGATCGTCTTCTGGTACATCGCCGTCCTGCTCCAGTTGCCAAGACTTGCCGACAGCATGACCGCCTTCGATATGGCCTTCCTCTCCGTCCGGGGGTTGGCCCTGCCTTGGGTGCAGACCGAGAATGGGTTCGGACTCTGGCTCATCTTCCTAACCGTCGCAGCCGTTGCCGCGGTAGCCGTGCGCCAATGGCGTGGGAAGCGGGAGGAGCGGACGGGCCAGCCGTCCTACCCAAACTGGGTCGCGCTGGGCACGTTCGTGGCCATCGCGCTGGTAGGATTCGCCATCGCTGGGGGGCCGCTGAGCCCGGACCGTCCCGAGATAGGAGAGCGAGGGTTCCGCTACGACGGCGGCCTCTTTATATCGGCCGAGTTCACAGCTCTTCTCCTCGCGCTGGTCACCTACACGGGAGCGTTCATCGCGGAGATCGTGCGAGGCAGCATCCAGGCCGTGCCCAAGGGCCAGACCGAGGCTTCGGCCGCCCTAGGACTGAATCCCTTTCAGCGGCTCAATCTGGTGATCTTGCCACAGGCCTTGCGGATCATGATCCCGCCCCTGACCAGCCAGTACCTCAACCTGACGAAGAACTCGAGCTTGGCCGTGGCCATCGCGTTCCCCGAGCTGGTGGGCGTGAGCCGCACGATCATGAATAACACCGGCCAGACGATCCCGATGTTCGTCATCGTCATGGCCACCTATCTACTCATGAGTCTGATCATCTCTCTGGTCATGAACACACTGCATCGTCGTACAACGCTGGTGGAACACTAATATGGCCACCATTGTCCGAACGTCTCCAACACCGATCTTACGCCGGGCGCGCCGCTGGGCTAAAGACAACCTGTTCGGGAGCGTCGGGAACACGCTGCTTACGGTGGTCACATCGGCGATCTTGGGCTTTGTCCTCTACCAGATCCTGCGCTTCGTCTTCATCACGGCGGAGTGGGAGGTGATCGAGACCAACCGGCGGTTGTTGTTCATCGGCCGCTTCCCAGCCGGCGAGGAGTGGCGGTTCTGGCCGACGATCTTCGTCGCCAGCGCGCTGGCAGGGCTGACCTGGGGGCTGTGGAGCAGGCTGGAGTGGCAGGCGGCGATGATCTTGGCGGCCGCGCTCGTTCCTGTCTTCGCTTTCTTCGCCCACGGCGAACTCGCCCTCCTCACCGCGGCGGCTGTGGCGCTGGCGGTCCTGGGCTACGGCCTGGCGCAGCTTTGGCTGACAGGAAGCGGCTACTCGGCCGCAGCCCGACAGTTGGTCATGGTGGGCTGGGTGATCACCTTCCCGTTGACCATCTTCATGCTCCTCGCCTTTGGCGGCGTCGATCCCTCGCTCTGGGGTGGCTTCTATCTGAACATCCTGCTGGCGGTCGTGGGGATTGTCGTCTCGTTCCCGCTGGGCGTGCTCCTCGCATTGGGGCGCACCAGCTCGTATCCGGTTCTCAGGGTCGCCAGTACCGCCTATATCGAGCTGATCAGAGGCGTCCCGCTCATCACCATCCTGTTGATGACCTGGCTGGTCCTCCCGATTTTTCTGCCCTCTATCGCGGTACCCGTGCTGGCGCCGGAAGGTCTGGACGACATGGAGCTGACGTACAGAGTCATGGTCGCGCTGGTGCTGTTCTCGGCCGCCTACGTGGCGGAGGCGGTGCGGGGCGGCCTGCAGGCGGTGCCCCGCGGCCAGATCGAGGCGGCGCAGGCGCTGGGGATGGGCACGTTTTCGGTCCTCGCGTTCATCATCCTGCCGCAGGCGCTGCGAGCGGTGATCCCGGCTCTGGTGGGACAGTTCATCAGCCTGTTCAAGGACACGTCGCTCATATTCATCGTCGGGTCTACGGACCTGCTGAAAGCCGGCCGGGCTATCACCCAGGGCCAGATCGAGTTCTCGAGCCAAGAGAAGGAAGTGCTACTATTCGTCGCTCTGGTATTCTGGGTGGTGGCCTTCTCGATGTCACGGCTGAGCCAGCGGCTGGAACGCACGATGGGCGTCGGCGAGCGTTAGGTGAGACGATGGTAGACGAAACTGATCGACCAGGGCATCACGTCGGCACGAAGGAGATGATCTCCTGCACGGGGATCAAGAAGACCTTCGGCGACTTCGTGGCGTTGCACGGGATCACCACCTCCGTGATGGAGGGCGAGGTGGTCGTCATCTTCGGCCCCTCCGGCTCCGGCAAGTCGACCTTCATCCGCACGCTGAACCGGCTGGAGGAGCACGACGAAGGCAAGATCGTCATCGACGGCGTGGAGCTGAACAACGATCTCCGCAACCTCGACAAGATCCGCTCGGAGGTCGGCATGGTGTTCCAGCAGTTCAACCTGTTCCCCCACCTGACGGTACGGAGGAACATCACGCTGGCCCCAATGCGCGTGCGCAGGATGCCAAAGGCCGAAGCGGATCGGCTGGCAGAGCGGCTGCTGGAGCGCGTGGGCATGCCGGAACAGATCGATAAGTATCCGGCGCAGCTATCGGGCGGGCAGCAGCAGCGAGTGGCTATCGCCCGGGCGCTGGCGATGGAGCCCAAGATCATGCTCTTCGACGAGCCGACCTCCGCTCTCGATCCGGAGATGATCAAAGAGGTTCTGGACGTGATGCGGGAGTTGGCGCAGTCCGGCATGACGATGATCGTGATCACCCACGAGATGGGCTTTGCGCGCGAAGTGGCGGACCGGTTCCTGTTCTTTGACGAGGGCCGTATCGTCGAAGAAGGAACACCGGAGCACTTCTTCGAGAATCCCCGAGAAGAACGGACGAAACTGTTCCTCTCCCAGATTCTGTAAACGGCGCTTCGTATCATTCGTAGAGGGGCGATTTTGCTATCGAGCCAGCGCCGTTTCTACGCTTGACTCAGAACGCGAGCGTGCGGCGACGATAACGGCAACGGCGACGACCCGGCCGATCCGTCGGGTGATGGCGAACCCACCTTCGGCGAGTGGGGCGGCAAGATCATCCCGCCTGGCGAGTCGATTCTGGTCGGGCTCCTCCAGGTGTTCTCTGGCGAGAACGCCGACCTGGGAGAGGGCATCGGCGACGCCTCGATTTTGGCCTGGTTGGATGAGAACGGCGATCCTATCGTGATCCTGGGCCATCCAATTGAGGCGCTGAAGGCCGATGATTCGTGTTCCGGAGATGGAGGCGCGACGGCGACCGAGATCCTCTTAGCCGAGTCGAACGTCGTCGTGGTCAAGGGGTCCATCTGTAGCGGCGTCAACGTCGTCGTTCAACAGCGTTATGAAGACGAGAACATCACCCAGGTGTCCGGTGCTTCCACGGCGCCGGAGGTTACCAACCCGGCGGGTCGCGAGCCATTCCAGACCTTCGTTCGCACCACGGTGCACGATGGCGTTCAGGGAGACCGGCAAGGTAAATTCGCGTACCAGTTCCTCGAGGCGAGGACGGCCTACATCGTGCACGACTCCGACGCTTACGGTTCCGGCCTGGCCGGGGAGGCGCAGAAGAGCTTTGAGGCGCTGGGCGGCGAAGTGCTGGGCGTGGAGAGCTGGGAAAAGCAGACCAGAGAGTTTAGCTCGCTGGTCACCAACATCATCTCGGCCGGCCCGGACGTCGTCATCGTTGAAGGGTTCGCCGCTGAGGCGGCAGCGTTCTTCCGGCAGCTCCGCGAAGGTGGCTACGACGGCGATTTCTTGGGAGGCGAGGCCTTCAAGACCAGCGAGTTTCTCACGCTCGCCGGAGATGACGTAGACGGCGTCTACCACACGGCGCCGAGGCCGGTGGAAGATACGCCGGAACTCATAGCGTTCCAGGAGCGATTCTTGGACTTCAACGGCAACGACTGGGAGTACGTACCGTTTACGGCTCAGGCCTTTGACGCGGGCCAGGTCATCCTACGGGCGATTCAGGCCGTAGCGGTGGACTTTGAGGGCTCGGTTTACATCGATTTGCTTGCGCTCAACCAGGCGATCCGCGCCAGCGATTTCGAGGGCGTCAGCGGCCGCATGAAGTTCGATGAGAACGGAGACGTGGGTGGCGGCGCCGGCGGCGTTGACCCCATCGTCTACTCCATAGTAGAGAATGGAGAGTACATACTCGTCGATTTCTCACCAGAGTAACGCTCTGGGTCAGCATGACCGGTAGATAATAGAGCGGGGGAAGGCGATAGGAAGCAAAAGCGCCTTCCCCCGCTTCTATGAAAGCGTCCGGGTGGCAACCGCCTAGCAATCGAAGGTAGGCTGTGGGATTCGATTTTAAAGACGCGAACTTCTGGATTGAGCAGTTCAAGAACGGCCTGACCGTGGGCAGCATCTACGCCCTCATCGCCCTCGGCTACACCATGGTCTACGGCATCCTCCAGATGATCAACTTCGCCCACGGCGAGATCTACATGATTGGGTCGTTCGCCGGCTGGGGCATATTGAACGCCTTCGGCGGCGAGGAGATGGCCACCGCCCTCATCGTGCCCGCCATCATCGTTGCGATGATCGGCGGCGCCATCGCTTCCGCTGGCGCCAGCGCGGTGGTTGAGCGGGTGGCCTACCGGCCGCTGCGCCGGGCACACCGGCTGGCGCCCTTGATCAGCGCCATCGGCGTCAGCATCTTTCTCCAGTATCTTGTCGTGTGGCTTACCGACGCCCGTGATCGGCTCTATCCCAACATCTTTCCGAAAGGCACCGATGCGGCCTTCAGTATCGGCTTTACGGATATCCAATACATCCAGCTATTTCTCGTCGGCGGCTCCATCATTATGATGCTAGGCTTGTATACCTTCATCCAGCGAAGCCGAACAGGCAAGTCGATTCGGGCCGTGGCGGAGGACAAAGACGTTGCCACCCTCATGGGCATCGATGTGAATCGAGCGATCGTCATCACGTTCATGGTGGGCGCCCTCATGGCCGGTGTGGCCGGTGTGA
>JACZYW010000126.1 GCA_022570885.1 Chloroflexota bacterium
GCCTCGGCTGTACGCTCGTGACGTTCGCTCTCGCTGCCAAGCTCGTCGTTGTTCATGCTCGATCCCTCTCGTGCGGAATGCTCCAATATGACCGGCATCGCAAGGGGCGACGCCTAAGGGAGTATCGACGCTCATCCGCTACCCGAACGTAGGGAGGTTTCCTACTCACATTGGCAACGCCTCCTTCGCCCAGCCTCTGGCGCGGGCCGAGGCATGGAGCAGCACCTGCCTGTCTTGCTATAGTGTGAGCCTCGCCGCCCTAGCGCTTAAGGAGGCTGTCTTGCCCGAATACGACGACGAGCGGCACGAGAGCTGGAAGCGCCGCCTCGAGGAGTCGGGCGGCAACGTCATCCTGGCGGGACTACTGGCGCTCTTCCTTGCGGTTTTCGCCGTGTCCTGCGGCAGCGATTCGGGTAGCCCGTCTGCGTCACCCACCGCCATCCCCTCGCAAACACCGTCGCAGGCCGATACCCCGGATGAATCTACCGGCTTTAGCTCTATCCACTTCATCAGCGCCGAGACCGGCTGGGCAAGCGGATACCTAGGTGACGGCATCGGTGGCGCCATCCTGAACACGACTGATGGCGGCGATAGCTGGCAGCTACAGTACTCCGGTGCGAGACCTATCTCGGCTCTCTACTTCATCAGCCCGCTCACCGGCTGGGCTCTAGTGGCACCTCATCAAGGAAGCCAGGAGAGCCACACGCTGCTCCAAACGCTAGATGGCGGCGATACCTGGCTGGAAGCCAGCGAGCTGGTATCGCCGTCAGACCTTCAATTCATCGAACCTCAGCTAGCGCGAGCCCTCGTCGGCCGCGGCGCGGATCGCGAGCTGGTCGAGACGACTGACGGAGGCCGCACCTGGGCGACACTGGCCACACCTTCAAACCTGAGTTCGATCTGCTTCAGCGATGCTGATCACGGGTGGGCCGCCACAGGCGACGAAGTCCTCCACACGACGGACGGCGGTCGCAATTGGCCCACCGCCTTCGTCGTACCGCCCGACCTCACGTATGCGAGCGCAAGCCACATTTCGTGCCTAGGCGAGGACGTTGCCTGGGTACTGCTGACCGGTGGCGCCGGCTCCTCCAACTGGACGTATGCGCTGTATCGCACCGTAGACGCCGGTATCAACTGGGAACCGGTCCTGGCGCATCAGTATCCTCAACTCGACGTTCCAGATCGCGGCCCTGCGCCTGGTTCCCTCCGCCTTATCGATCAGAGCACGGCTTACTTCACCCTCTACTGCGGGGCATGCGGCGTTGAGAACTACTCTATCTTGGCCACAAACGACGCGGGGAACAGCTGGACATCTCCTGTTGCCATCCCCGGACTAAGGTCAGCCGTCATCGCATTTCATGACGCGGATCGCGGCTGGGCCGCAGGCGCTTCCTACGGCCCGGAGGTCGGCATGGCCAAGGCTGTCATCTTGACCACGGCGGATGGAGGGCAAACTTGGACGAAGCAATACCCTTGACTCCCACTCGCCCACCCCACGACCCCTGACCCCCGACCCACAACCCGTCGCCCGTTGTATAATCAGCCCGCACGTGCTCGCGTTCGAGGAGGAGGAGTCTATGTCTGGGCCGCTGGAAGGTATTCGCGTCGTCGAGCTGGGGTTGTGGGTGGCAGGGCCCGCCTGCGCCTGTATCCTGCGCGACTGGGGCGCCGAGGTGATCAAGATCGAGCCGCCCGCAGGCGACCCGTTCCGCGGCTGGGCCACCGCCATGATGGGCGTCAACGCTCCCACCAACCCGCCGTTCGAGCTGGATAACCGCGGCAAGCGCAGCGTCGTGCTCAACCTCGACCACGAAGACGCGCGCGCCATCGCCCGCAAGCTGATCGACCAGGCGGACGTCCTCGTCACCAACATGCGGCCGCGCGCCCTGGACGACCTCGGCCTCGACTACGACACGCTCGCCCGGGCGAACCCGGGGCTCGTCTACTGCCAGATCACCGGCTACGGATCGGACGGCCCCAACCGCGACCGCGCCGCCTACGACATCGGCGCGTTCTGGTCGCGCGCGGGCATCGCCGCGTCGCTCGTGCCCGAAGGCGCGCCGCTGCCCCAGCAGCGCGGCGGCATGGGCGACCACATGACCGGCATGGGCGCGGCCGGCGCCGTCTCCGCCGCCCTCCTCGCCCGCGAACGCTCGGCGGACGGCCGCGGGCAGCGCGTCGACGTCTCGCTGCTGCGCACCGGCATCTACATGATGGGCTGGGACGTGAGCCTGGCCCAGCGCCTCAAGGTGCCGATCAAGCCGTACGACCGCGAGCACGCCGTCAACCCGCTCATCGACTGCTACCGCGCCGCCCCTTCGGCGGGCTCAGGGCAGGCTGGCCGCTGGTTCTGGATCATCCTCCTCCAGGCCGACCGCCACTGGCCCGACCTCTGCCGCGCCATCGGCCGCGAGGATCTGCTCAGCGACGAGCGCTTCGCCGAGATCGAGGTGCGGCGCGAACACGGCCCGGAGCTGGTCGCGGAGCTGGACAAGGTCTTCGCGAGCAAGACGCTGGACGAGTGGGGCGAGATCTTCGACCGCGAGAACGTCTGGTGGGCGCCGGTGAACACGATCAGCGACGTCATCGACGACCCGGCGGCGCACGCGGCGGGCGTCTTCCGCGAGGTCGAGGGCCCGGACGGCCCGGTCACCTTCGTCGCCACCCCGGCCGATTTCTCGGAGACGGCCGCCGGGCCGCAGGGGCTCGCGCCGGAGCTGGGCCAGCACACGGAGGAGGTGCTGCTGGAGCTGGGCTACGACTGGGAGCAGATCGTCCCGCTCAAGGAGAGCGGCGCCATCCCGTGAGCGAACAGATCACCATCGACCGCCGCTTTCTTGGGCCGCCGAAGACTGCGAACGGCGGCTACGTCTGCGGCCTCGTCGCCGGGCTCATCGGCGGCATGGCGGAGGTCACCCTGCGACTGCCGCCGCCTATCGATACGCCGCTGGATGTGCGACGCCATGACGACGGTCGCGTCGCTCTTCTCGACGGCGAGAGTGTTGTCGCCGAGGGTCTCCCCACCACGGTAGAGATCGAGATTCCTGAGCCAGTGAGCTTCTCGGATGCTGAGGAGGCTGCCAAATCGTTCCCCTGGTTTGAGAGGAATCCGTACAAAACCTGCTTCGTCTGTGGGCCTGACCGGAACGAGGGAGACGGACTGCGCATCTTCGCGGGCCCCGTTGCTGAGCGCGATATCGTCGCCGCCCCCTGGACGCCGGACGCGTCGCTGAGCGACGGGAACGGAGCGGTTCGACCGGAGTTCGTCTGGTCGGCGTTGGACTGCCCCGGCGCATTCGCGTTCATCGAGTCGGCGGACGACCTCGTGCTGCTCGGCAGATTGGCAGCCAGGCTGATCGAGCCAGTGCAGGTCAGCCAACGATACGTGGTCATCGGCTGGCAGCTCGGAAGCGAAGGCAAGAAGCTCTACAGCGGCACGGCGCTCTACTCTCACGCTGGCACGTTGCACGCCTTCGCCAAAGCCACGTGGTTCAAGATCGAGACACCAACGCGCTCAAAGACCGCATGACCCACACCATCGACCTCGTCCCGCACCTGGAAGCGGGCGGGACGCCATTCCTCAGAGCTTCACAGCTTCGTCGCTGCGGGCCGGCCTGAAGGTCGGCACCTACGAGGTGGCGTCACCTAACACCCAACCTCGTAGGGACAGAGCTTCAGCTCTGTCCGTATCCGACCCCGCCGGAGCAGAGCCAAGCTATCGGCGAATCGCGTGGTACCTACGCCTCGCATCGGCTACCATGGCCGCAAGTTACAGCCACGACCTTGGAGGAGATACCCATGCCAGACAAAGAGCTAGACACAAAGGCGTTCACTGAATTTCTAGAGGCCGAGGAGAAGGTGCTGTATACGGGCCACGGGAAGACCGGCTCCACTTTTGGGATCTCCTTGTGGATCCTGTCGCCTATCCTGGCTGCCTTGTTCGGGGATAAGGACCCACTCAAACAGTGGCGCGTGGCCATCACAGACCGCAGGGTTCTGCTCGTTCGCCGCGATTCCAAGGAAGATCAGTCGCTACGCTTCGATCAGCTGGCCGGCGTCGAACTGAAGCGCTCGGGCCTCAACCGCACACTGATCTTGCGTTCTAGCGAGACTGAAGAGACCGAGCTAGGTCTCCCCACCGCGCGAAACGACTACGATGCTCTTGAGCAGGCGCTGCGCGATGCCGCGCCCCAGCTCATGGCGTAAGCGCAGAGCTGCACGGAGCGAGCTGTCGTCCTTCGACAAGCTCAGGACGACATACGCCGGAGCCTCACAGCTTCGTCGCTGCGGGCCGACCTGAAGGTCGGCCCCTACGAGGTGGTACACCTAATACCCACCCTCGTAGGGACGAAGCTTCAGCTCTGTCCGGCTCTGACCTCTCGATGATGAGCGAGCCTAGCTGCCGGTGAACGTCGGGTCGCGCTTCTCGTTGAAGGCGCGCACCGCCTCGCGCGAGTCGTTGGTCATGCCGGTGAGGCGTTGCTTGAACGCCTCCTGATCCATCAGCGCCTTCAGGTCGCCCTGCTCGGCCAGGCTGAAGTTCTCCTTCATGTGAGCGAACGTCGTCGTCGGGCCGGCCGCCAGCTTCGCGGCGAGGGCCAGCGTCTCCTCCGCCAGCTTGTCGTGCGGCACGACGCGGTTGACCATCCCCAGTTCGAGCGCCTCCTCCGCGTAGACCATCTCCGAGGTGAAGTAGAGCTCGCGCGCCTTGCCCGGCCCGACCAGTCGCGTCATGAAGAACGAGCCGCCAAAGTCGCCGCTCAGGCCGACGTTGCCAAAGGCGGTGACGAACTTCGCCTTGTCCGAGGCGATGCGCAGGTCGCAGGCCAGCGCCAGGCTCAGGCCCGCGCCCGCGGCGGCGCCGTTCACCATGGCGATGGTCGGCTTGGGCATGGTGTGGAGGACATAGCTGGTGCCCATCTGCGCCTCGCGCAGCGCGGCGACGCCCTCGTCCAGCGCGCCGACCATCGACCGCGACGCAGCGCTTTCGTCCGAGCTCTTTTGGGGGCCCATCTCCTTCACATCGCCGCCTGCGCAGAAGGCGCGGCCTGCGCCGGTGAGGACGACGGCGCGTATCTCTCGGTCTCGGAGGCACTGATCCAGGTAGTCGGTCAGCATCGGCATCAGTTGGCCGCCCATCGCGTTCATGCGGTCGGGGCGGTTCAGCGTGATAAGGCCCACGCCATCGGGCCGCTTCTCGAACAGGACGTCATCGGCCATGTTGCTTGCTCCTTTCGTCTTACCGTGCCACTGGAGGCTGCGGCAGCCGCCCAAGCTCGCGGGGCATGCCGTTGCGCAGCCACATCGCGCGGCCGGCCAGCGTATCGTCTCGGATCAGCTCGACCACGGCATCCGCCACATCCTCCGGCTGGAGCAGCGGCAACAGCCGCATCCGCTCCGCCGCCGCCGACTGCTCCTCGGGCGCCTCATCGCGGCCGCGCTGGAACATGGGCGTATCGACCACGCCCGGGCAGACGCAGTTCACGCGAATGTTCAGCTCGTCCTTGAGCGGCGCCAGCGAGGCGGTGAAGAGCACCACGCCGCCCTTGCTGGCCGCATACACCGGGTCGGGCGGGAAGCCGTAGCCGATGCCCGCCAGCGAGGCCGTGTTGACGATCGCGCCGCCGCCGCTTTTTCGCATCGCCGCGATGCCGAACTGGGTGCCCAGGATGACGCCTCGCAGGTTGATCTCGAGGACCGGCATCCAGCTCTCCGGGTCAGCGTCCGGGAAGCGAGGGCGCGGCGTGGTGATGCCGGCGTTGTTGTGGAGGATGTCGAGCCCGCCGAACGTCTCCTCCGCGAACGCGATCATCGCCTTCGCGTCCGCCGCGCTCGTCACGTCGCTGCGCACGAAGGCGGCGCGCCCGCCCGCGGCTTCGATCTGAGCGACGGTCTCGCCGCCGCCCGATTCGTCGACATCCGCGACGACGACGGCGGCGCCTTCGTGCGCCAGCCGCAATGCCGTCGCGCGGCCGATGCCGGAGCCGCCGCCGGTGACGAGCGCTACCTTATCCTTGATATCCATAGCTGTCCTCCCGCCTGTTTTGCAGCCACGCCGACATCTGTGTTCATCTGTGCGTATCTGTGGCCAACCGCAACCTCGCCACCATTGTGCTCATCTGTGTGTATCTGTGGCCAACCGCAACCTCGCCACCATTGTGCTCATCTGTGTGTATCTGTGGCCAATCACAGCCACGCTACCATCTGTGTTCATCTGTGCGCATCTGTGGCCAATCACAGTTCTTCCCGCACCAGCGAATCGACAGCGAACTCGAAGTAGGTCGCCGCTTCGGAGAAGGCGAACGTTTCGCGGTCCCACTGGACTTCGGGCGGCTCGCCTTCCTTCCGCTCCATCCGAGCGCCCAGGCGGGGGAACTGCATGATAATTACTCGCCCCATCATCCCTTCCAGCAGCTCCGGCTTCCGGCGCAACAGCTCCAGGTAGGCGTCCGCCGACCGCCGCACCACGTCCGCGTAGTTGCCGGAGCGCAGCGAGGCGTGAGCCGCCGCCATCGACTCCCGCAGCTGCTCGTCCTTGATGCGCTCGACCTTGGTTGTAGGCACGATACGGACTCCCTCGCGTCGCGCTAGATCGATGAGTTGACTTCGTATTCGACGCCGGCGAGCTGCTCTTCCCGCCACTTCTGGTGATGCTTGTGGCGCTCCTTGAACTCGGGCAGCACCTCGGTGCCGAAGCGCTGGATGGAGTCCATGATGTCCTCGTGCTTGCGAGCGCCGGACTGGGCGACGAAGATCATCATGTCCAGGTGGGCATCCTCGTACTTGCGGAGCGTCTCGCGGATGAAGTCGGGCGAACCGATGCATCCACCGCGCTGCGACGCCCGCCAGAGGGCGCGCTGCACTTCGTCCTCCGGCTCGGTCTCGGAATCGCCGCCGCCCGCGCTGAAGCCGCCCAGCCGTCGCCTTAGGCCGAACATCGCCATGCGCTCCTCCTCTGGCGTGTCCTTGAAGCGACGGTAGATGTGCTCTCGGCCGGGCCGGTGGTTGGGG
>JACZYW010000127.1 GCA_022570885.1 Chloroflexota bacterium
ACCAACAAGTACTCGGAAGGCTACCCAGGCAAGCGCTACTACGAGGGGCAGCGCTACATCGACCGGCTGGAGACGCTGGTGCAGGAGCGGGCGAAGCGCCTCTTCGGCGTCGAGCACGCCAACGTGCAGCCCTACTCCGGCTCGCCCGCGAATCTGGCCGCCTACTACGCGCTCCTGGAGCCGGGCGATACGATCATGGGGATGAGCCTGCCCCACGGCGGCCACCTCACCCACGGCTGGAACGTCAACTTCTCGGCTCGCTTCTATCGCGCCGTCCAGTACCCCGTCGATCCCAAGACGCACCTGATCGACTACGACCAGGTGCGGGAGCTGGCTCGCAAAGAGCGGCCGAAGATCATCGTCGCCGGCGCTACCGCCTACCCGCGCGAGTTCGATTTCAAGGCGTTCGGCGAGATCGCCCGCGAAGTGGGGGCCTACTTCATGGCCGACATCGCCCATATCGCCGGGCTGATCGTCGCCGGGGTGCACCCGGACCCGGCGCCCCACGCCGACGTGATCACGACTACCACCCACAAGACGCTGCGTGGGCCTCGGGGCGCGATGATCCTCTGCCGCGAAGAGCACGCCAAAGCCATCGACCGGGCGGTCTTCCCCGCGCTGCAAGGCGGGCCGCACAATCACACCACGGCGGCGATCGGCGTGGCGCTGCAAGAAGCCGCCACGGAGTCGTTCCGCGAGTACGGGCGGCAGGTGGTGAGCAACGCCAAGGCGCTGGCCGGCGAGCTGCTGGAGCGAGGCTTCCGGCTCATCTCCGGCGGCACCGATAACCACCTGGTACTCATCGATCTGACCGATAAGGGCGTGTTCGGGAAGAAGGCGGCCAAGGCGCTCGATCGGGCGGGTATCGTCACCAACTACAACGCGATCCCAGACGACCCGCGAAAGCCCTTCAGCCCCAGTGGCGTTCGTATCGGCACGCCGGCCGTCACCTCGCGCGGCATGGGCGAGGAGGAGATGCGCCGGATCGCGGCCTGGATGGATGAGATTATCGCCGCGCCGGAGGACGAGGAGCGGGCCGCGCGGGTGCGCGAAGAGGTGCGCGAGCTCTGCCAGGCGTTCCCAGCGCCGGGGGTACCCCTGCGCTAGGTTGACGAAGCGTGGGGCCACACATATACTGAGGATCGCTGGAATGTTGGATGATCCGAACCCGGCGTAACGAGAGCCGGGTCATGTTACGTTGACCCTGGAGGTTGCATGCGGCAGTACGAATTGGTTCTCATCCTCGGCCCACAGGTGCCCGATGACGAAGTGCCAGACACGTTTGACCGATTGATCCGCCGTCCCGTCGAAAGCAACGGAGGCGAGGTGCAGCAGATCGACCAGTGGGGCCGCCGGAAGCTGGCCTATCCCATTAACAAGCAGTCGGAGGGACACTACGTCGTCGCGCAGCTTCGACTGGAGCCCCCGCAGATTCCGGAGCTAGCGCGAGGTCTAACGATCTCGGAGGAGGTGCTGCGGCATCTCTTCGTGAGGCGGGACGAAGCAGAAAGCTAGCACACTCGGCCCGCGAAAGGAGTGGTGAGTATGGCTGCACTGAACAAAGTAATGCTCATCGGCAACGTAGGGACAGACCCTGAGATGCGTTATACGGCGAACGGAAACGCCGTGACCACGTTTCGCATGGCGGTAAACCGGAACTACTCAGGCCCGGACGGAGAGCGTCGCGAAGAGACGGAGTGGTTCAGCATCGTCACCTGGAACAAGCTGGCGGAGACGTGCAGCCAGTTTCTGCAGAAGGGGCGAAGCGCCTACGTAGAAGGTCGGCTGCAGACGCGCTCCTGGGAGGGCCAGGATGGACAGCGTCACTTCCGGACGGAGGTTATCGCTAATACCGTGCAGTTTCTGGATAAAGGACAGGCTGCCCCCATGCCCGAGAACGGCGACGCCGCAGAATCCATGCCTGTGCCGCCGGACGAGATAGACCGAGCTGAGGTGAAAGACGCGTGATGCCAGACGAGAAAGAAACGCCGGACGAGAAGGAAACAATAGCGGAAGAGCCGCAGGCGGAAGTGGCCGCCACGGCTCAGCCGGACGAAAAGCCGCCTGAGGCGACCGCTACAGCCAAGCCGGACGAAAAGCCGCCTGAGGCGACCGCTGCGGCCAAGCCGGACGAAAAGCCGCCTGAGGCGAACGCTCCAGCCAAGCCGGACGAAAAGCCGCAGCCAGCGCCGGCTGCGAGCGAGCCGGCCAGAGCGCGGCCAGCGATGGCCGCTGGCGGCCCGCCTCGGCCGGCGATGGCTGCCGGCGGCCCGCCTCGGCGAAGCGGCCCACCTCGCGACCGGGGCGACCGGGGCGACCGGGGCGACCGAGACGACCGGGGCCCTCGCCGCTTCGGCCGGCGCAGGGTCTGCGCGTTCTGCGTCGAGAAGGTGAAAGACATCGACTATAAGGACGCGATCAAGCTCCGCCGGTATCTCTCGGATCGGGCCCGTATCGATCCCAGACGAAAGACCGGCACGTGCGCCAAGCATCAGCGCTGGCTGACTACCGCTCTCAAGCGGGCGCGCCATCTCGCGCTGCTGCCCTACACGTCGGAGCATATCCGCATGACGGGATCGTTCGCTTCTCGCAGGTAGGCGAGAGGCACCGCGACAACATGGACGAGGGCACGGTGCCCTCGTCGTGTCTCAGCCGCTGATGAGGGTGGACGAGGATGGCGAAATCGAAACAGAAAGAGGCGCAACCAGCGCAGCCGGAGCAGCCCGCCCATAAGGCCGATCCGGAGCGGGCGGCGCGGATCTTTATCCTCAGTGGCGTGGGGGCTATGCTCCTCCTCGTCGTCGGGCTCCTCATTGGCGGTTGGTACTGGACCCAGATCAGGCCTCTGGACAAGACGGTCCTCCAGGTGGGCGAGATCAAGTTCAGCCTGGGCCACTTGGAGCGTCGCATGAGCGACGAGCTGAGCCTAATCCCCGCGTCTTCCCTCTCGAATGAATTCCTTCTCGCCTTGCCCGACTCCGTCCTCCGCGCATTTGAGAGAGAGGCCAAGGTGCTGGAGGCGGCCGGGGATCTGGATGTCACCGTGAGCGATTTGGAGATAGACGAGGAGATCGCACAGCGAGGCAACATCGCCGCTGGAGCGGAACCCAGCGCCTTCGCTGCTGAGCTGAAGCGGCAGGTGGATGACAGCGGCCTCAAGCTGGATGAGTTTCTCCAGATGATCAAGGCGGAGCTACTGGAGAGCAAAGTACTAGCGCACTTCACAGATGCAGCCGCCGATCGGGAGCCGCAGGTGCGCGCTCGCTGGATCGTCATCAGAGTGGACGATTTGGAAGCGGCGGAGGAGCTGTTCGCGCGGCTGGAGGCTGGCGAAGAGTTTGCGGCCATGGTGGAGGATCTACCGGACAGCGCGGCCAGCATTGAGGAAGACTGGGTTCCACGCGGCCTCTTCCCGGACCAGGCCATCGAGGATTTCCTCTTCGAGGCGGAGGAAGGCCAGTACAGCGAGGTCATCTCTACGCTGATTGGCCACTTCATCGTCGAGCTGCAGGAGCGGGACGAAGACCGAGAGCTAGACGAAGTTCAAAAAGATCGGATCGGTACTCGCGAGCTGTTCATATGGCTCGGAAGCCTGGACGCGATCATCGAGATTGAGCGGAACATCACGGACGAGGATCGCATACGGGCGCTTGACGATATCCTGTAGCGGTAAGCTGCTAATGGCCGAACGACGAAGCGTCAAGATAGGCATGCTGGGCTTAGGGGTGGTCGGCAGCGGCGTCGCCCGCATTCTGAGCGAGAAGGCGGAGAGCTACGCGCGAGAGCTGGGCTGCCCGCTAGAGCTGTCGCGCGTGGTGGTGCGCGACACTGGCAAAGACCGCGCGTATGCCATCGAACCGGCCCGCCTCACCACCGATGCCGCCTCCGTCCTGGAAGACCCTGAGATCGAACTCATCGTCGAGGTGATGGGCGGCGAGGAGCCCGCGCACCAGTATATTCGCGATGCGCTTGGGGCGGGGAAGTACGTCATCACCGCCAACAAAGAAGTGATGGCGAAGCACGGCGCGTCGCTGCTCACCCTGGCCCAGGAGCGCAAGCTGGACGTGCTCTACGAGGCCAGCGTCGGCGGTGGCATCCCGATCATCGCTCCCCTCAAGCGCGACCTGCTGGCGAACGAGATCGTCGCGCTCTCCGCCGTGATCAACGGCACCACCAACTACATCCTCACCGCCATGAGCCGGGGCGAGGGCGATTTCGACGAAGCGCTGGCGAAGGCCCAGGCCCTGGGCTACGCCGAGGCCGACCCCGCGAACGATATCGAAGGCACGGACGCCGCCTATAAGCTGGCGATCCTCGCCAGCCTCGCCTTCCACGGTGAGGTGCGGCCTGACCAGGTGTACTGCGAAGGGATCGGCGGGCTGACCAATCGCGATTTCCGCTACGCGCGGGAGCTGGGCTACGCTATCAAGCTGGTCGCGCTCGCCCGGCGCGATGCCGAGGGCGGCTTGCGGCTGCGCGTGCACCCCGCGATGTTGCCGGAGGGCGAGCCGCTGGCCAAGGTCGATGGTGTCCTCAATGCTGTCGAGGTGGAGGGCGATCTGCTGGGCCGTACCCTCTTCGAGGGGCAGGGCGCCGGCGCCATGCCCACCACCAGCGCCGTGGTGGCCGATCTGCTGGACGCCGCGCACAGCGTGGTGAGCGGCGGGCGCGAGCGGTTGATCTGGCGCGGCGAGGCGGCGCTGCGGATCGTGTCGATGGACGATCTGCGTACCCGCTACTACCTACGCATGACCGTTACCGACCGTCCCGGCGTCCTCGCCCAGATCGCGCGCGTACTGGGCGAGGCAGAGATTAGCATCGCTACCGTCCTCCAGAAGGCGACGGACGAACGCGTGGCTGAGCTCGTCATCATGACGCATGAAGCGCAAGAGGCATCGATGCAGCGGGCGCTGGCGGAGCTACGCCCCCTGCCGGAGATCGCGGAGATCGGCACCTTCCTACGGGTAGAGGGATGACATGGTAGAAGAAACGGCCCAGAAGACGGCGACGGGTCCGTTCGGCTGGATGCAGGACGAGATCTATCAGCTTAAGGGGCAGGTGGCCCAGCTAACGCAGCAGCTTGAGCAGCTACGGTCGATGGCGACGGAGCAAAGCGAGAGCCAGCGCGCGGTGGAGACCTCGCTGCGCGAGACGGCGCTCGGGGCGGCGCAGACGCCCCGGCTGCAGGAAGAGCTCAATCAGGCGGCGGCGCTCATCGCCCAGCTTCAGGATCAACAGGCCGAGACGAAAGAGCGGCTTGAGCAGCTAGGCCGGCGGCGCGAAGAGGAGGAGAGCCAGGACCAGGAGGAGTGGGTCGAGGTGGCGCGTCGTGTTGAGCAAATCGAGCGCCGGGTCGACCACTGGCACGACCGGCAGGCCGGCGTCGATGAGGTGGGGCGTCGCTTCCAGGAGGGGTTGTCGCTGCTGACGCAGCAGCTTCAGCAGACGGATCAGCGGCTGGAGGCGGCCGAGAGCAAAGCGGCGCGCGGGTTGGAGGAGGCGGGCCGCGCAGAGCATACGCTGACGCAAGTGCAGGCTACGCTTGTCGCTCTCGAGCGCGAGGACGAGACGATCGCAGAGCGGGCGCGCGTAGCGGCGGATGTGGCCCATCGCGTCGAGACCGCGCTCAATGAACAGTTCCAGGAGCTGCAGCGGGTGGAGTTGCTGGCCGAGCGAATCGAGCTGCACCGCGCGGAGCGGCAGCGGCTGGAGGATCGGACGATGCGGCTGGAAGAAGAGCTGGGCGAGCTGCGCGGCAGCGCCGATCAAGGAGAGCAGCGGCAGATGGTGCTGAGCAGCCAACAGCAAGGTCTGGCCTCGCGCCTTGATTCGCTCCAGGAAGGGGTCACCGATCAGCGGGCGATGCAGGCTGACCTGCTTCGCAAGCTCCTCGATGCCCAGGCGCGCACGAAGCGTCGCCAAATGCAGGAGCTGGAGCGGGAGATCCGCGAGATGAAGCAGTACGTCGCCGGCCTCACCGATGAGTGAGCCTGCGGATGATCGAGGCGTGACCGTGGCCGCGCCGCCTGGACGGAGCCAGGGCGTGCTGCGACGATACCGCCAGCTACTGCCAGTCACCGATTCGACGCCGCTCATCACACTAGGCGAAGGAGACACGCCCCTCGTCCGTTCGGTCCGGCTTGAGCGAGAGATCGGCTGCGGCGCGCTCTACTTCAAGCTGGAGAGCTGCAACCCCAGCGGGTCGTTCAAGGACCGCGGGATGGTGGTGGCGGTGGCGAAGGCGCTGGAGCGGGGTGATACCGCCGTCCTCTGCGCCTCCACGGGCAACACCAGCTCCTCGGCGGCTGCCTATGCGGCGCACTGCGGGATTCAGGCCCACGTCATCGTCCCCCACGGGCGCATCGCCGAGGGGAAGCTGGCGCAGACCGTCGCTCATGGCGCCCACATCATCGCCGTGGAGGGTAGCTTCGACGACGCACTGCGCCTCGCCCGCGAGATCAGCGAGCGTCATCCCATCGCCCTGGTCAACTCGGTCAACCCCCACCGCATCGAGGGGCAAAAGACGGCCGCCTTCGAGATCGTCGATGCGCTGGGCGAAGCGCCGCACGTGCTCTGCCTGCCGGTGGGCAACGCCGGCAACATCACCGCCTACTGGCGCGGCTTCGTCGAGTACTATCAGCGAGAGGAGACGGGCCGCAAGCCGCGCATGTGGGGCTTCCAGGCGGCGGGGGCGGCGCCGCTGGTGCTGGGACAGCCGGTGGCGGAGCCGCAGACCGTCGCTTCGGCCATCCGCATCGGCAACCCGGCGAGCTGGCAGGCCGCGATCGCCGCGCGCGACGAATCGGGCGGCGTGATCCGGTCGGTGACGGACGAGGAGATCCTGGCCGCCTACAAGCGTCTGGCGCAAGAGGAAGGGATCTTCTGCGAGCCGGCATCGGCGGCGGGTGTCGCTGGGCTGCTGAAGGCGGTGCGGGACGGGGTGGACCTGGCGGAGCAGACGGTGGTATGCATTATCACTGGCAACGGGCTGAAGGAGCAGGAGCGG
>JACZYW010000128.1 GCA_022570885.1 Chloroflexota bacterium
GGCGAGGCGTGGTCGCCGCAGCTCACCTGCACGAAGTCGAGGTGGTAGACCTCCTCGCTCGTGCGCATCTTATCGGCCACCAGCGCCTCTAGGTCGCGGTCGTCGATCTCCTGCTTCTTGTCGGCCAGCTCCTTGAATGCGACGAAGGCGCGGTTCAGATCCTCATCGTTCAGCTCGTAACCCAGCGCCTCCAGCCGCGCCTTGAAGCCGTGCCGGCCCGAGGTCTTGCCGAGGACGATCTCGCCGCCCGTAGGCCAGCCGATCTCGTGCGCGTCCATGATCTCGTAGGTCTCGCGCATCTTCAAGATGCCGTCCTGGTGGATGCCCGACTGGTGGCGGAAGGCGTTCGCCCCGATGATGGCCTTGTTGGGCTGCACGCTCATCCCCGTCAGGTCGGCCACCAGGCGGCTGGTGCGATAGATCTCCTTGGTGTTGATGTTGGTCTCCAGCTTGAAGAAGTCGGCGCGCGTCTTGATCGCGAGCGCTATCTCCTCCAGCGCGGCGTTGCCGGCTCGCTCGCCGATGCCGTTGACGCAGACCTCTACCTGGCGCGCGCCCGCCCGCACTGCCGCCAGCGAGTTGGCTACCGCCAGCCCCAGGTCGTTGTGGCAATGGACGGAGACGACGGCCTTGTGAATGTTCGAGACGTTCTCGAAGATAGCGCGGATGAATCGCTCGAACTCCTCCGGTACGGTGTAGCCGACCGTGTCCGGGATGTTCACCGTCGTCGCCCCGGCCTCGATGCACCCCTGGATCATGGTGTAGACGTACTCCCAATCGGCGCGAGCGGCGTCCATCGGGCTGAACTCCACGTCCTCGCAGTACTCCTTGGCGCGGGCGACCATGCTGCGCGCCATCTCCAGCACCTCGTCGCGGTCTTTGCGGAGCTGGTGCATCAGGTGGATGTCGGAGACGGAGAGGAAGACGTGGATGCGCGGGCGCGCGGCGTCCTTCAGGGCGTCGCGGGCCGCGTCGACGGCCTCCGGGTGGGCGTGGGCGAGCGCGGCGATGACCGGCCTGCGCACGGTGCGGGCGACGGCGGCGACGGCCTCCAGGTCGCCCGGCGAGCTCATGGGGAAGCCGGCCTCGATGATGTCGACGCCGAGCTTCTCTAGCTGCTGTGCGATCTCCAGCTTATCGCTGGCGCTGAGGGCTACGCCCGGCGACTGCTCGCCGTCGCGTAGGCTGGTATCGAAGATGAGGACTTTTTCTGCCATGGCGTGCTCAACCTTTCGTCAATATCGTTCGTTGCGCCGGTCAGGCCCCCTCGTCCCCATATAGATTAGGGACAGGGGGCCGGCGCAGGCCGAGCGCCAGCGTGGCTTCGCCGCCACCCCAGCATAAAAACTGGGGTATTGGAGTGTCGCCACCCCAGCGTGAGTGCTGGGGCGTTGGGCTGTTGCCACCCCAGCCTAAAGGCTGGGGCATTGGGCTGTCGTTCTGCGCAGCCGTGTTATCGTGCATATTTCTCCAACCGATCCTTCTGTGTCTGGATGTAGTGAACGACCGGTTCTTTGGCGCCTTCGGGCACGTGCTTTACGCCATACCGATGTTGCCAGAAATTGTTCATTGCTATGTCCAACTTCAGTTCGGGAAGTTGGTCGAAGAGCCGCTTTGAAGTGAGACCTTTGATATAGTTCATGGCTCGGGACAACTCCGTGCGGTTAGAAGCTCTGATGAGCAGATGCGCGTGATCCACCATAGTTTCACATTCGATAAGGTCGATGCCCTTCTCTGTTGCTACGGATATCATGATCTCCTTCACCAGGTCATCCACATCCCCTTGCAGCAACCATTTCCGTCTCTTGGTTGCAAACCACACGTGGTAGAGGGGCATCAGTGTGACCCTCTTGCCCTCTATGCCCCAGCCTTCAGGCTGGGGTGTGTGGAAACCCTACAGTAAATCAGCCGTGTCATGTTGCAGCCGTTTCCTCTGGCATTAGTCCTTCTTGAGCCAGCTCATCATGCCGCGCAGCTCCGCGCCCACCTGCTCGATGGGGTGCTCCGCATTGATGCGACGCTGGGCCAGGAAGCTGGGCCGGCCGGCCTGGTTCTCCAGAATCCACTCGCGGGCGAAGGTGCCGTCCTGGATCTCGCCGAGGATCTTGCGCATGGTCTCGCGCACGTGCTCGTCGATCACCCGCGGGCCGCGGGTGTAGTCGCCGTACTCGGCGGTGTCACTGATCGTGTAGCGCATCGACGCCATCCCGCCCTCGTGGATGAAGTCGACTAGCAGCTTCAGCTCGTGGAGGCATTCGAAGTAGGCTACCTCTGGTTGGTAGCCCGCCTCCACCAGCGTCTCGAAGGCGGTCTTGATGAGGGCGGTGACGCCGCCGCAGAGCACCGTCTGCTCGCCGAAGAGGTCGGTCTCCGTCTCCTCCTGGAACGTCGTCGCCAGCACGCCCGCTCGCGCGCAGCCGATGCCCTTCGCGTATGCCAGCGCGAGCTGCTTCGCCAGCTCCGTGGCGTTCTGGTGGACGGCCACCAGCGCGGGCATGCCGATGCCTTCGGTGTACAGCGTCCGCAGCATGTGGCCGGGGCCCTTGGGCGCGATCATCGTCACGTCGACATCGGGCGGCGGTTGGATCTGGTTGAAGTGGATGTTGAAGCCGTGGGCGAACATGAGCATGTTGCCCGCGGAGAGTCCCTGCTCGATCTCGTTCGCATAGACCTCGCTCTGCACCTGGTCGGGCAGCAGCACCATGACGATGTCGGCCTCGCGCGCGACATCGGCGACGGTGCCGACGCGCAGCCCGGCGTCCTCGGCCTTCTTCCAGCTCTTGGAGCCGGAGTAGAGGCCGACGACGACGTTCAACCCGCTGTCCTTCAGGTTCAACGCGTGGGCATGGCCCTGGCTGCCGTAGCCGACGATGCCGATCGTCTTGTCCTTCAGCAGCGAGATGTCGGCGTCCTTGTCGTAGTAGATCTCCATTATGTGTTATGTCTCCTTTTCCAGCCCCTAAATCAGCGTTCCGACCTTTGCCTTGCCTTCGCCGGCCGGGCGGTAGCGGTGCTGCTCGCCCGTGACGCCCTCGACGGCCATCGGCGTGACGCCGCCGCGCGCCATCGCGATGCGGCCGGTGCGCACCAGCTCCTTGATGCCGTACGGCCGCACCATCTCCAGAAAGGCGTCCACCTTCTCTTCCGTCCCCGTCACCTCGATAATCAGAGACTCCGTAGCGGCATCGACGATCTTGGCGCGAAAGATATCGACGACCTCCATGATGCCGCCCCGCTCTTTCGGCGGCGCGGCCACCTTCACCATCGCCAGCTCACGATGCACCATGTCGTGCTCCGTCAGGTCGGCGATCTTAACGACTTCGATCACCTTGTACATCTGCTTGGTCACCTGGTCGACGTCTGTCGTCGTGCCGTCGACGGTGAACGTCATGCGGGAGAGCCCCGGCACCTCGCTGTGGCCGACGGCGAGGCTCTCGATGTTGAAGCCCCGCTGCCGCCACTTGCTGGTGATGCGGTGCAGGACGCCGGGCCGGTTCTCCACCAGCGCAACGATCGTATGCGTGCTCATGATGACCTCACCTTCTTCGGTTCGGGCTCTTCCTCAAACTTCGGCTGGTCCACCGTTTCGGCGAGCGAGGTACCCGGCGGCATCGCCGGGAACGTGTCTTCGTGCTGCTCCACTTCAAAGTCGATGACGACGGGGCCCGGGTGCTGGAGCGCTTTGTCGATCGCCGGCCCAACTTCCGTCTTCTCCTTCACTCGCATGCCGGCGATCCCGAACGCCTCCGCCAGCTTGACGAAGTCCGGCTGGAGGAGACGGACGGACTGCAGGTTGTCGTCGTAGTACATGTGCTGCCACTGTCGCACCATGCCCAAAAAGCCGTTGTTGATGATCGCGAACTTGATCGGCAGCTCGTACTCGGCGATCGTCGCCAGCTCCTGCAGCGTCATCTGGAAGCCGCCGTCGCCGGCGATCGACCAAACGAGGCTCTTCGGCCGCGCGAACTGGGCGCCGATGGCCGCCGGTATCTCGAAGCCCATCGTCCCCAGGCCGCCGGAGGTGATGAAGCTGGCCGGGTTGTCGTTCCAGAAGTACTGCGCCGCCCACATCTGGTGCTGGCCGACGCCGGTGACGAAGTAGGCGTCGTTGCCAGACTGCTCGTAGATCGACTTGATCACGTACTGCGGCAGCACCTTGTTCACGTTCGGAATCGCGATCGAGGGGTGCTCCTTGCGGATCTTCTGGATCTGCGCGTACCACTCGTCGTGGCGGGCGGCTGGTACCAGCGGATTGAGATCGCTCAGCACCTGCTTCACATCGCCGACGATGGGCACCGCGGTCTTCACGTTCTTGCCGATCTCGGCCGGGTCGATATCGATGTGGATGATCTTCGCGTTCGGGGCGAAGTCCTTCAGCCGGCCGGTCACCCGGTCGTCGAAGCGCATGCCGATGCCGATCACGAGGTCGGCTTCGGATATCGCGATGTTGTTCCAGTACATGCCGTGCATGCCGGGCATACCCATGAACAGCTCGTGCGAGCCTGGGAAGCCGCCGATGCCGAGCAGCGTGCAGATCACCGGGATGTGGGCCCGCTCCGCCAGCTCTCGCAGCTCATCGTACGCTTGCGAGATGATGACGCCGTGTCCGGCGAGGATCAGCGGCCGCTCCGACTCGCCGATCAGTTGGGCGGCTTTCTTGATCTGTCCCTGATGACCCTTCGTCGCCGGCTTGTAGCTGGCGATCTCGACCTTCTCTGGATACTCGAACTCCGTCTCCTGCTGCTGAATATCGCGCGGAATATCGATCAGCACCGGGCCGGGCCGGCCGGTGGTCGCGATGTGGAACGCCTCCCGCATCGTCTGGGCCAAGTCGTTCACGTCCAGCACCAGATAGTTCTGCTTCGTGATCGGCACGGTGATGCCGGTGATGTCCGCCTCCTGGAAGCCGTCGCGGCCGATCAGCCAGGAGACGACGGAGCCTGTGATGCACACAAGCGGCACGGAGTCCATCCAGGCGTTGGCGATGCCGGTCACCAGGTTCGTTGCGCCCGGGCCGGACGTCGCCCAGCAAACGCCCGCCTTGCCCGTAACGCGCGCGTAGGCGTCGGCGGCGTGGGCGGCCGCCTGCTCGTGCCGTACGGTGATATGCCGGACCTGCGGGTACTGCGGCAACGTGTCGTAGAGCGGCAGGTTGGCGCCGCCCGGATAGCCGAAGATGTACTCCACCCCCTCGCGGGCGAGGCACTCCATCACGATTTGTGCTCCTGTCAACTTCATGTTCTGTATCCTCCTCGGTTCCTAGTAAACGCTACGGCCCCGATATGTTCGGGGCCGGTTCTCGGGCGATTCTTGCCAGTTTACAGTTCGTCCGAGAACCTCACATTCGCAGCCCGCCTAGCAGGAGCAGGCCGACGCCCAGCAGCCCGAGCAGGCTGAGGGCGAGAGGAGATACGATTACGACGCGGTTTCCCGCTAGGGAAACCGGGGTCACCTCCAGGAGCGATGCGCTCTTGTCTACGTTCATCTCAATTCCGCTTAGATCAATACGTCCCGCCCCCAAAGGGATCCCGTGGGGACAGGACGGTACCACCCTTCTTGTCCGGCGCGAGCCGAACCTCTCTATGCGCGATAACGGGCGCACCCGTTCAGGCCTACATATTCAGCCCAAAGGCTCAGGGGTGAGTTGGGAGCCTGATCAGCGCCGGATTCGCAGCAACCACCGGCTCTCTGCGGCTTAGAAGGCTCTTATTACTCCCCTTCATCGCCTTATATATCGTGATGCAGTGTACTGCCCACGATAGGCGATGTCAACCGGGAGAAGCCTGAGTAACTTGATCCTCGTTAGTGGGTGAATTGTATGGTACCGCCGACTGTCCGCCAGAGGCGGACCCGCCTTCGGAGGAAAGTCGGCGGCATAGTAGATGAATCTGGAAGCCGCGGACTTTAGTCCGCGGACACGCCCCCCATCTGTTCCTCTCACCCAGATAGCGCTGCGCGCGTATGTGGTTCTGTCATCTGCCGCCGGCAAGCTGAAACCTGACTACGGACTCTGGCTGTCGGCCGGTTGTCTGGCGAGCACAACGATCGTCGCAAGGCCGATAGCCTCCAGCAGCAGCGTCGAGCGGTCGTAGCCGACTTCCCAGCGCTCGCCGAGGACGTCGTAGCGCTTGAACGGCATCAGCCAGGGAACGTGGCCGTGCCGCCAGAGGTCGCCGACGAGATGGGTGGCGTAGGCGCTGGCGAACGCCGCGCCCCACCGCTTTCCCATCAACGCGGAGCCGGCGAGGCCGAAGGCCGCGACGGCGACCGGCGTGTGGCCGGCGTGCCTCGCCGCCGGTACGACGCCGAGCACCCAGGCGAGCGTCTTATCGATAGCGTCGGGGAGAAGGGCGCCTGCGACGGCCGGCGCCATGCCGGTGTGCAGTCCGGCCACCCGATTGACCACCAGCGCGGACGCGATGTGCGCTATCGGAAGCATGGCGCTACGCCATCCGTACCGAAGCGCGGCCGCGTTCGCGTCTCACTAGTTCAGGGTGATGCCCCACTAGTTCAGTGTGATAATGGCAGCGGCCAGCAGCGTCACCTGCGTGCCAATAGCCGCTAGGAAGAGCAGATAGCCCACCGCTCGATCGACGGCGTGGAGCGCGAACCCCAGCACCAGGTTCACGGCCAGCAGGCCGAGGCCGGTGATCGGGATGCTGAGCAGCTCCCGCTTCTCACCGAAGCCGAGCGTGGCGAAGGGAAAGGGGATGCTCTCCGGCAGGCCGGGGTACTGGTGGAAGACGTAGCCCAGCGTGACGGTGCAGGCGAGGACAGCGGCGAGCGCGAGAAGCTGGGCCAGCGGGTCGTGCCAGAACGGCAGGCTGGCGATCGAGTGCCGCTCCGTCACCTTCGGCAGCGAGACTCCCTGGCCCAGCCCCTGATGACCCGTGAGCTCCTCCGCGAAG
>JACZYW010000129.1 GCA_022570885.1 Chloroflexota bacterium
GCGTCGGGCGACGTTCCGTAAGAGAGGGGCCGGGCCCGCGTTCGGCCGGCCATCGCCAGCACCAGCGGGTCGTCGGCGTTGAGCACGGCGAAGCCGTGGGGCGGCAGGCTCTCCAGCAGCTCCGCCTTGGCCGCGGCGATCGCCTCCAGGCTGCCCAGCCGCTCCAGGTGCGACGGCCCCACGTTCGTCACCACGCCCACCTCCGGCCGCGCGATCTCGCAGAGCGTGCGGATCTCGCCGGGAGCGCGCATCGCCATCTCGAGCACCGCTCGGCGATGGCGATGCGTGAGGCCGAGCAACGTCAGCGGCAGGCCGATCTCGTTGTTGTAGTTCGCCTCGTTCTTCAGCAGCGGATAGCGGCTGCCGAGGACGGCGGCGATGAGCTCTTTCGTCGTCGTCTTGCCCACGCTGCCCGTCACGCCGATCACCTTCGCCCGCCGCCGGTCGCGGCGTCCGGCGGCCAGCCGCTGGAGGGCGGCCAGCGTGTCCGGCACCACGAAGACGGAGACGCCGGCCGGCAACGCCGGCGGCGCCTCTCGCACCAGCACGCCTCGCGCGCCACGCTCGACGGCGTCCGAGACGAAGGCGTGTCCATCGCGACGCTCGCCTGCCAGCGCGAAGAAGAGATCGCCTCGGCCTGCCTGCCGCGAGTCGATGACCGGCCGGCGAAAGCGCGCCGCGCGGCCGCCCCGCCGCTCCAGCAGCAGCGAGCCCAGACTCTCGACGATCTCAACGGCTCCGATCATGGCGAACCGGCACCTAGCGGCCACCCTCGACCCGCGCCACATCGTCCGGCTGAATGCCGAAGTAGGTCAGGATCCGAGATGCGAGTTCAGAGAAGATGGGCGCGGCGACGACGCTGCCCAGGCGAGAACCTTGGGGCTCATCGATCTTCACCAGTATGACGAAGCGCGGGTCCGCGGCAGGAGCGAATCCGACGAACGAGGCGATGACTTCGTCGCTGTCGGCAAACGTGGAGGTGCCTGTCTTGCCGCCGGCCTTATAGCCGGGCACCCGCGCCGGGTGGAACCGCTGTTCTTGCTCCACGACGTCGGTCATCATCTGGGCGAGCGTGCGGGAGGTCTCCTCCGAGACGGCCCGGCGCACGACAACCGGCTCGAAGACGCGCCGGCCATCGGAGCCCGCCACCTCCTTCACAATGTAGGGTCGCATGAGCAACCCGCCGTTGACAAGGGCAGAGGTGGCCGTGATCATCTGGAGCGGGGTGACGGCGATCCCCTGGCCAAAGCTGTTCGTCGCCAAGTCGCCGGGATACCAGCCGTCATCTTCGTTCGTTCGCACCAGCCCCGGCGCCTCGCCGCCCAACCCCGCGTAGGTCGGCTCGCCGAAGCCGAAGCGTTGGACGTAGTCGTAGAAGCGATCTGCGCCCAGCATGCCGGCCACCCAGACCGCGCCGGTGTTCAGGCTCTTCTGGAGGACGCCCAGTACCGTCGTCGTCCCGTTCGAGCTGAGGTCCCAGTTGTAGATCTGGTGGCCACCTGCAACGGAGGCGACACCGCTATCGAAGTAGGTGGTCTCCGGCGTCACCAGCCCCAGATCGATAGCGGCCGCCATGGTGATGATCTTCATCACTGAGCCGGGCGGGTACGTGTCGGTGACGGCGCGAATGCGGAAGAGCGCCGCTTGGTTCGGGTCCTCGAGATCCAGCTCGCTCAGGAGATAGCTGGGGCGGCTGGCCAGGGCCAGGATCTCGCCGGTCTTCGGGTCCATCACGATGATCGAGCCGCCCACCGCTTCCTGCTCCTCTATCGCCGCGTCCAACCGCTCCTCCACCAACCCTTGGATATAGCGATCGATGGTGAGATAGACGTCGCCGCCCGGCACTGGTTCGTCGCCGATGCGGCGGCCGAAGGGGATGGGATTGCCCATCCCATCGCGCTCGAAATAGACCACGCCCGGCACGCCGCCCAACTCCCGGTCGAAGTAGGCTTCGATCCCCTCCAGCCCGACCTGGTCGCGGCCGATGAAGCCAAGGAGGTTGGAGGCCAGGTCGCCCTCGGGATAGAAGCGGCTGTTGATCGTTACCGTCTTCACGCCGGCCGGAGCTAGCTCGCGGAGCTGGATCCCCACATCGGCGCTCACAGAGCGGGCGGCAAGATAGTCGCCCTGCTCCTGAGCCCGCGTAGCCTCGACAAGCTCGCCGGGATCGCGGCCGAGCAGCGGCGCCAGCGCGGCGGCTCCGCGCTGGGCCGTCACGTCGTCCCGCCAGCTTCGCGGGTCGATGTAGACATCGAACGTATCAACGGTCGTCGCTAACGGATAGCCGTTGCGATCGAGGATGGCGCCTCGGGGCGCCCGCAACACGGTGCGGCGCAGATGCTCATCCTCCGCCTGCGCAACGTAGTAGTCGTGATCGATGATCTGTACCTGGACCAACCGCGCGACGATGCCCCCCGTGCTCACTACCAACACGAGGACTAGGAGCAGGAACCGCCAGTTCAGACGATGGGTGCGCCGGGCCATCCTAAGCTCCCTCCGGCGACCCCGATGGGCCGTCTAGGTCATATCGCTAGTTGAACGAGAGCAGCCCTAGCAGGTCTCGCCACCACGGCGACTCGCCGGCATCCCCTTCGACGCCGGCCTCCCCCACCGGAACAAAGCGGGTGGGGAGCCGCTGCTGGTCCGCCGCCGGCCAGGCCACGTTCACCTCCACCGCCTGCTGCGCAACCGGCGGCTCCAGGCCCAGCCGCTCGCTCGCCTCCCGTTCAACGCGAGCGAGCGACGAGAGCAAGGCGACCTGCGCTTCAAGCTGGTGTACCTCGGTCTGCGCTTCCAGCTTCTGCTGCTCTAGCCGCTGAATGGCGAAATTCGTAGTTGTGGCATCGGATGTCTGCACGACTTGCAGCAGCCCGAGCACGCCGATCGCGGCGCCGGCGAAGAGCAACACATGCCAAATGCGGGGCGATACTGTCGCCAGGCGTTGGCTACGCTCGAGGCTGCGGCTGAGGACGGCCAACGCTTCCCTCCCCTGCTCAACCGGCCGTAGCGGGCAACCGCTCTGCCGCGCGCAGGCGGGCGCTGCGACTGCGGGGGTTCCTCGCCACCTCCTCCGGGGAAGGGCGAACCGCCCCCCGGCTCACCGGCCGCAGTCCGGCCTCATGGCTACAGGTGCAGATGGGCTGTCGCGGCGGGCAGAGGCAGTCGCGCGATTCCTGGCGGATGAACGTCTTTACCAGCCGATCTTCCAGCGAGTGGTAGCTGAGTACCGCCAACCGGCCAAGGTCACCAAGGAGGCCGTAGGCCTGAGGAAGCGCAGTTTCCAGGCTGAGGAGTTCCTGGTTCACTGCGATCCGTAGGGCCTGAAACGTCCTGGTGGCGGGGTGGGTTAGGCGTCGAGCCCTCCTGCCTACGGCCTCCTCGACAACCTTGGCCAGTTCCGTCGTGGTGTGGAGCGGTCGTCGCTCCACGATGCGCTTGGCGATGCGTCGCGACCGGGACTCGTCCCCGTAGCGCCACAGCACATCCGCCAGCGCCGATTCCGCATGTCCGTTCACGATCTCTGCCGCTGTCACCTCCTGCTGCGGGCTGAATCGCATGTCTAGCGGGCCCTCCCGCTGGAAGCTGAAGCCTCGCTCGGACTCCTCCAACTGGAGCGATGAGAGGCCTAAGTCGAGCAGCACGCCGTGCACCGGCGCGAAGTCGAGCTCGCTACAGATCCGCTCCATCTCGGCGAAGTTGCCCTCGACCAGCCGCACGTTCGCACCGAAGCCCTCCAGCTTTCGCCTCGCCGCCGCCAACGCCTGCGGGTCCAGGTCGATGCCCAGCAGCGAGCCGCCGGGCGCGGCCGCCTCTATCACGGCGAACGCGTGGCCGCCCGCGCCGACGGTGCAGTCGACGTAGCGGCCGCCTGGCCGCACGTTAAGCGCCGCCAGCACCTCGCGTTGCATGACCGGAATGTGCTCAATCATCGTCGCCGTACTCACGATCCGGGCTCCGCCGGCCGTGCGTCGCTCTCCTGCTGGCGGTCCGCCACCGCCATCTCGATATCGAACCGCTCCGGATTCCAGACCTCCAGCCATTCGCCCGCGCCGGCCACCACCACGCTTCCCTCCAGCTCGGCATAGGCGCGTAGCGGCGACGGCACCAGAATGCGGCCCTGCCGGTCCAGCTCCACCGAGAAGGAGTTCGAGAAGAAGGCGTGTCTGGTGATCCGGCCGGCCCGCGCGGTAGCCGGCTCGCTGGTATAGAGCGCCGCCTGCTGCTCGAAGCTCTCGGCTGTGAACAGACGCAGGCACGGATCCGGGCCCTGGCTGATCACCGCGCCTACGGCGAAGGCGTCGCGATAGCGGGGCGGCAGCGGCACCCGGCCGCGAGCGTCCATCGCGTATTCGTACCTGCCGAGAAAGTATTGCAAGGGACGTTACTCCCATCGTCGACCCCAACTTGGGGTCAGCCCCCACGACTCCATCCAGCTTACCACAATTCACCACAAGCGCCCATAGTTTACCACTCACCCACTAGAAGTCAACCCCCTTTCGACCAATTTCACCAAAATCTTTCCAAAACCCTGTGCTATCATTGGGCCGCCATGCCGATACGCGCCGGCGTCCTCACCATCAGCGACAAGGCTTCTCGCGGCGAGCGCGCCGACACGAGCGGCGACGCCATCGTCGAGCTGCTCGCCACGATCGACGCCTCCGTCGAGCGGAGAGAGGTGGTGGCGGACGAACGGGAGCAGATCGCCGACATCCTGCGCGGCTGGGCCGACTCCGACGAGCTGGACGTGATCGTCACTACCGGCGGTACCGGCCTGGGGCCGCGCGACGTGACGCCGGAGGCGACGGCGGAAGTGATCGAACGGCCCGTGCCCGGCCTGGGCGAGCTGATGCGTTCGACCGGTATCCAGCACACGCCGATGGCCGCCCTCTCGCGCGGCGTCGCCGGCGTCCGCGGCCGCTGCCTGATCCTCAACCTGCCCGGCAGTCCGAAAGGCGTCCGCGAGAACCTGAGCGCAGTGCTCGACCTGCTGCCGCACGCCGTCGACCTGCTGCGCGGCCGCGTCCGCGACCACTCCGCGCCGACGCCGCCCCGCTCCTAACCGATGCGCATCGATATCCTCACGCTCTTTCCGGAGATGTTTCGCGGCCCCTTCGAGGCGAGCATCATCGCCCGCGCCGTGGAGCGGCAGATCGTCAAGCTGGAGCTGCACAACCTGCGCGACTGGGGCGAGGGGCGCCACCACGTCGTGGACGACGCCCCCTACGGCGGCGGCGCGGGCATGGTGCTCAAGCCTGAGCCGATCTTTCGCGCCGTCGAGGCGGTGCAGCCGCTGTCGCCCGAGCCCGGCCGGGTGGTGCTCCTCACGCCCCAGGGCCGCCTGCTCACCCAAGCGATCGTCGACGAGCTGGCGGAGCTGCCGCGGATCGTCCTCATCTGCGGCCACTACGAGGGCGTCGACGAGCGGGTGCGCGAGCATCTGGCCGACGACGAGATCAGCATCGGCGACTACGTCCTCTCCGGCGGCGAGCCGGCGGCGATCGTGCTCGTCGACGCGCTGGTGCGGCGGCTGCCCGGCGCGCTCGGCAGCGAGGAGTCGCTGGTCGAGGAGTCGCACGCGCAGGGGCTGCTCGAGTACCCGCAGTACACCCGCCCCGCCGACTTCCGCGGCCTGGGCATCCCCGACGTCCTCCTCTCGGGCCACCACGAGGAGGTGCGGCGCTGGCGTCGCCGGCAGAGCCTGCTGCGCACCGCCCGCCGCCGGCCCGATCTGCTGGCGCAGGCCCTTCGGGCTGAGCCCCAGGACGAAGCCTGCATCAGCGACGAGGAGCGTCGCTGGCTGGAGGAGGAGCTGGAGACGAAGCTGGATAGCGACTAAGGCTCTCTACCGCACCATGAATGATGCGGCATGCAGATAGCGCACCTCTGCCGCAGTTACGTAGGGGCGACCGAGTGGTCGCCCTTGTCATGCTGAGCTTGTCGAAGCATCTCGCGGCGGACGAGACCCTTCGCTGAGTAGGGGGGACCGTCTGGCCACCCAGGGCAGACTATTTAGCCCTTGATATCCTCCGCCCCAGCGCTATACTTGGGGCGACTGGTGGAGTAACTCTCCACGAAACATAGCCCCGCCGTTGCTCTACGCCCGCCGCCGGAAGGTGCGGCTACGTCCGATGCACGAAAGCATCGACGAGGGAACGGCATGAAGAAGCTCACGATCCTAGTCGGGCTCGCGATGGCGCTGGCTCTGGCGCTGCCGGGCAGCGCTAACGCCGCGTCGTTCAGCGAGGTGAAGAAGCTCACCGCCTCCGACGCCGAGGCCGGCGACTGGTTCGGCCGGAGCGTGGCGGTCAGCGGCGAGACCGCTGTTGTGGGAGCGCCCCGAGAGGCTGCGGGAGGCACCGGGGCTGGTACGGCCTACGTCTTCCAGCGCAACGAGGGCGTGCCCGGCAACTGGGGCGAGGTGGCTAAGCTCACCGCCTCCGACACGCAGGCCGGCGACCGATTCGGCTTCAACGTGGCGATTAGCGGCGATACCGCCATCGTCGGCGCATCCCAAGAGCTTGCGGGGGGCGCAGACACGGGCGCGGCCTACATCTTCCAGCGCAATCAGGGCGGGCCCGACAACTGGGGTCAGATAATCAAGCTCACCGCCTCCGACGCTCAGGCAGGGGACTTATTCGGCAACGGCGTGGCGATCAGCGGCGACACCGCCATCGTGGGGGCGGTGGGAGAGAATGCGGCGGGCAGCAACACCGGTGCGGCCTATGTATTCGAGCGCAACGAAGGCGGGGTCGACAACTGGGGCGAGGTGATCAAGCTAACCGCCTCCGATGCCCATGGGAGTGACCGGTTCGGCGTCAGCGTGGCGATCAGCGGCAACACTGCCGCCGTGGGCGCTCTGGC
>JACZYW010000130.1 GCA_022570885.1 Chloroflexota bacterium
GGGGCGAACGGTGTTCGTTGTTCCTAATTCTATGTTCCTTAACGAATGGAGGTTGGCAGGATGAAGCGATTGGACGAACAGGTAGCGATCGTCACGGGCGCCTCGCGTGGCATCGGCCGGGCGGTAGCGAAGGAGCTGGCGGACTACGGCGCCGCCGTGGTCGTCAACTACTTCCAGAGCCAGGAGCCTGCCGAGGCGCTGGTGACTGAGATCACCGGCGGTGGCGGCAAGGCGATCGCCGTGCGCGCCAACGTGGGCGAGCCGGACGATGCCAAAGCGCTGGCGCAGCGCGCCCTGGACGAGTTCGGCCGGATCGATATCCTGGTGAACAACGCCGGCGTCAACCGCGACCGGAGCCTGCGCCGCATGTCGACGGAGGAGTGGCAGGAGGTGATCAACACCGACCTGAACAGCGCCTTCTACTGCACCTCCGCCGTCCTCCCCAACATGGTCGAGCGCAAGTACGGCCGCATCATCAACATGTCCAGCATCATCGGCCAGATGGGGAACATCGGCCAGGCCAACTACGCCGCGGCCAAAGCGGGGCTCATCGCCCTCAGCAAATCCGCCGCGCAGGAGCTGGCTCGCTACAACATCACCGTCAACGCCATGTGCCCCGGCTTCATCGAGACGGACATGGTGATCGCCCTCAGCGACGAGGTGAAGGAGGCGCTGATCAGCCGCATCCCGCTCGGCCGCTTTGGCCGCCCGGACGAGGTCGCCGCCTTCATCCGCTTCCTCGTCACCGAGGGCGACTGGATCACCGGCCAACAGCTCAACCCCAACGGCGGGATGTACATGTAAGCAGCCGCGACAGGCGAGACCGAGAGACAGCAGGAGGGTTCGCAATGGCAACACTGAACATCCCGTCCGCTCCCCAAGAGCTCACCTCGGAATGGCTCACGGACGCGCTTCGCGAGACCGGAGCGATCAAGCAGGCGACGGTCACGTCGTTCGACATGGAGCCGGACATCGCGGCGGGAACCGGCTTCCTGGGGCAGCTCGCCCGGGTGACGCCGCAGTACGACCGGCAAGAGGAGGGCGCGCCTCAGTCGATCATCGCGAAGTTCCCTACCCCCAGCCCAGAGTGGCGCGCGATGGCGGACGGCTTCCGCTTCTACGAGATCGAGACTCGCTTCTACGAGGAGATCGCCGAGGAGGTGGAGCTCCGGACGCCGCGCCGCTACTTCAGCCACTTCGACAGCCAGACAGGCGACTTCGTCCTCTTGCTCGAAGATCTCGCCCCCGCTCGCTTGGGCGATCAGATGGCCGGCTGCACTCGTACCGAGGCGGAGCTCTGCATCGGCAACCTGGCGAAGTTCCACGCGACGTGGTGGGAGAGCCCGCGACTAGCCGAGCTGGACTGGCTGCCAACGATCGATGATCCCCTCAGAATGCAGACGTTGGAGGATCAGTATCGAGATGCGTGGCCGCCGTTCGCTGAGTACCTCGGCGACCGACTCTCCCCCGCCATGCGAGAGATCGGCGAGCGTTTCGGGCGCTCTATCCCCGCAATGCTCGGCCGTTTCGGCAAACCACCCCACACGATCGTCCACGGGGACTATCGCCTCGACAACCTCTTCTTCACTACATCCCAGGGTAGCGACTCGCTCGCCGTCATCGACTGGCAGATCTCCTCTCGCGGCCCCGGAGCGTTCGACGTCGCCTACTTCACCTGTGGCACGCTGCCGCCCGACGAGCGGAAGCGATCCGAGATGGAGCTGCTGCGCATGTACCACAGCATCTTGGAAGAGAACGGCGTCCGTGGATACGAGTTCGACCAGTGCTTCGAGGACTACCGGGCATCGGTGCTCTTCTGCCTGGTCTATTCGGTCCTCGCCATCGGCACGCTCGATCTCACAAACGAGCGCGGCGTGGAGCTATTCAATACGATCATGGAGCGGACGTTCGCGGCGATTACCGACCTCAACGCTGGGGAGTTCCTGCCGAACTGAGCCACAGGGCACGGCGCTATACCTGCGCCACTACTTTTGCGATCGTGTAAGCTAGTCTCGTCATGGAACCAAGCATCCAGTACGCGCAGACCAGCGATGGTGTCAGCATCGCCTACTCCACGATCGGCGGGGGCGAGGGCACTCCCCTTATAGACATGCCTCTGATGCCCTGGAGCCACATCCAATTGTCGCGGCAACTGCCGGAGTGGGTGCGCTACTCCGACAGGCTGGCAGAGAAGCGGATGGTCGTGCGGTACGACGGAAGAGGGACTGGATTGTCGGACCACAACATCACCGATTTCTCACTCGACTCCCTGGTGTTGGACCTAGAAGCGGTAGTAGACGCCGTGGGCCTGAAGAAGTTCGCGCTGATGGCTTGGCTGTTCACCGGGCCTGTAGCCATCGCCTACACCGCTCGCCACCCAGAGCAACTGTCGCACCTCCTGCTATGGTGCACCTATGCGTCGGGCCGCGAGTATGCGGACTTGACGGCGGTCAAGGCCTTTCAAGCTCTTAGAAGGCAAGCCTGGGAGATCTACACGCAGACGGGGGCACATGCGTTGCTGGGATGGTCGGCGGCCGACCACGCGCGCTGGTACGTAGAATACATGCAGCAGTCCACGACGCAAGACGAGGCAGCCGCGTTTTACGAGGCCAATGCGCAGTTCGAGACAACTCCACTCCTTGCTCAGTTGAGGACGCCAACGCTGATCATGCACCGCCGCGATTTCATGTTCCCTAGCGTGGACGCGGCGCGAACTCTCGCCTCGCGAATTCCGAACGCCCACCTGACGATTCTGGACGGGGCTTCGGCAGCACCGTTCTTGGAGGACTCCGAGACTGTCATCCGGGCCATTAACGAGTTCGTCGGCGAGGGCGAGGAATCGGCCACACAGCCGGAGCCGCCGGAGGCGGGCGCGTTCCGCACCATCCTCTTCACCGATATCGAGGAGTCAACCGCCCTCACGCAACGCCTCGGCGACGCGAAAGCACGCGCGGTGCTGCGCAACCATGAGCGCATCACCCGCGAGGCGCTAAAGGCGCACGGCGGCAGCGAGGTGAAGACGATGGGTGACGGCTTCATGGCCTCGTTTCCCTCAGCGACCAAGGCTCTGGAGTGTGCCATTGCCACACAGAGAGCCTTTGCGGAGCACAACGAGTCGGCGGAGGAGCCTATCCAGGTGCGCATCGGACTGAACGCTGGCGAGCCTATAGCCGAAGAGGACGATCTGTTCGGGACGGCCGTGATCACAGCGGCGCGGATCTGTGCCAAGGCAGAGGGCGGTGAGATACTCACCTCGGACACGGTGCGGCAGATAGTCGCTGGCAAAGATTTCCTCTTCTCGGACCGAGGCGACGTCGCGCTACGCGGCTTCGAGGACCCGGTGCGCCTCTACGAGGTGCGCTGGCGGGAAGAAGGCTGATGGAGCCAAGAGCCTAGGCTCGTCGCCCAACGTTCGGCGAAGCCAACAGTCAGCCGATACGTTCCTCTCGTGTACAGGCCAGTGTAACTACGCCTAATTGCACTCAATTCGTTGTCTAGTCTGGCTCCGCAATTTCACCGATACATCGCAAGACCGGCCACTTAACAGCGGGCCGGCCACGCTCACGCCGTTGGCATGCCGGCGCGTGGGCCGAACGTGGCGAATGAGAGGACGAGAACAGTACGTCTGGAAGGAATCAAGACCATGCGAGGCAACGGCAAGCTGCAGAAGCTCTATTCCCGGCTGGAGCGACGCGTCCGGGAGCGCACCGAGGATTTGTCGAAGGCTAAAGAGCACCTAGAAGCGGAGGTAATCGAGCGGAAACGCGCAGAAGCGGCGCTGCAGATAAAGACGCGGGAGCTGGAATTCCTCAGTCAGCGCCTCTCGGAAATGCGACAGGCACTGCGGGAGGCCCGCGAGGAGCTGGAGCGGTGGACACGCGGCCACGAGACAGCAGAGCCAGCCCCTCCGGCTGCGACAAACGCCGCGGCAATATCGCCTGATCCGATCGATCTGACCGTATGGGCCAGGCTCAACGAACTGGGTACCGTCGGCCGGGACATGGTGGGTGAAGTCGGGGAGCTGTTCCGGCGTCAGGCTCCCGGCCAGATAGAGGCCGTCCGTGCTGCCATCAGCCAATGCGATGCGCCAGGTCTGGAATGGGCCGCGTATACGCTCAAGGCGAGTTGCGCCGACGTGGGCGCTCTTCACCTCTCCACATTGTGTAAAGAGCTCGAGGCCATCAGCCGCATCGGCTCCATCGAAGAGGCCCGCGCGCAGTTAGCGCTCGTCGAGGCCGAATACCACCGCGTTCAGCAGGCTTTGGAGACGAAACGCCAAGCTGCGTAGCACGGACTGCAGGATGAAGCTAATCGTCGAGATGTTACTCTGGGCCCGCTGCAGCACCGGCCGCTGAAGGAGAACAACGATGAAGATCTTGATCGCCGAGGACAACTTCATCGGTGCCATGCTTTTAGAGATCCTCCTTCAAGAGCATGGCTACCAGCCCATCCTGGTGCGAACAGGCAAGGAGGCGATCGAGTGTCTGGCAACCACGCCGGACATCCAACTTCTCATCTCGGAGACCGCCATGCCTGAGATGGACGGCCTGGAGCTCCTCTCCAAGATGAAGGAGCACCCGGATTGGCAGCAAATCCCCGTGATCATGTGCACGGCGCTATCCGATACGGATACGGTCAAGCGGGCTATCGCGCTGGGGTGCAAGCACTACGTGCTCAAGCCGATCAATGGGGAGGCGCTCATGCGAAAGGTCGAAAGCTTGCTGGACGATGTGACTCCCGTCCTCATGGACATGTCTCAAACCATCGCCCAGCTCGGCCTCGATGTCTCATCCTATGGAAAGCTCGCAGAGGCGTTCGCCGCCCAGGTCATCGATGCCATTGGGGTCGTAGAGCAGCAGATAGAGAACGCACAGCCCGCTGATCTACCTATCTCAATGGATCAACTCCGCGAGGGGGCAGCGACGGTGGGAGCCAGGAGAGTACAGAACGCGATAGAGAAGCTAGCTGCTATCAACGAAGGTAGTAATGCGGATCAGCGCCGTACGCAGTATCGCATGCTGCTATCGGAGTTGCAAAACCTGCTCCGCGCTCTGCCGCTTGCGCCGGAAGCCGCTGCCTGATGCGACGAGGGACGTGGGTCGCGCGACCGCCGCCGCTACTGCTGCGGCCACCAGCCAAGCGAAGTGTCCGTGCCGCAGTGGGTACAATACACGCGGGCGGCTACCAGCCCCTGCGCGCTGCAGGCGCCGCATTGGAACGACGCGCGCACGCCGTAGCCCAGAGTGTTCGGCAGGTGTTGGAGCACCTCGTTCAGCTGGGTTTGCACTGCCTGCAGTTGCTGCATCAAGGTCTGCACCTGCGCCTGGAGCTGGCCATCGCCCTTCGCCGCCTCCAGTTTTGCCACTCGCTGTTCCAGGTCGCTTGTGGCGGCGGCGCCGGGCGTAGCGGCCACCTTCGTCACATGAAGCGAAGACTCAGCAGGCTCCGGATCGGCCGCGGCGGCCGGAGCTGGCGGAGGCGAAGATTCGCCGATCATCTCATCGATGTCCGCCTGTGTGAGAACGGCGTTCTCGCCATCGGCGGTCATAACAGCACCTGAGTGATTATCTTGTCCATGCAACTGCGACTGGAGAGGTCCAGATCGAACGGCTCGTCCACCGCTTCACCGTTTTCGACGCAGATTCTGATGATCGGTCTGGCGATATGGCCAATGTTGGGGTCTGAGATGATGCCCACTTCGCCGGTGTTCAGTTTTACCGCCAGCCCAGCGGGGTACTGGGGCACACGCCGGGCGAAGATCTGGGCTACCTCCGGATCGAATGCCACGCCGCTGTAGGCAACGATGAACTCCACCGCCTCGTGCGGCTTGAACGCCGGCCGATGGGGCCGCTTGGAGAGGAGAGCGTGAAACGTATCGGCCAGCGCGATGATCCGCGCAAACAGCGATATCTCCTCGCCCTTTCGCCCCTCAGGATAGCCCGAGCCGTCCCAGCGCTCGTGGTGCTGCTCAATAGCGGTGATGACGTCCGCCTCCAGGCCACTCTCCGCGATCATGCTTGCACCCTCCTGGGGATGCCTCCGAAGGTGCTGCCACTCATCCTCCGTCAGAGGTCCGTCCTTCTCCATGACCTCGGGGGGCAGCGAGAGATAGCCAATATTTTCCAGCAAGGCGGCCATGCTCAGCCTGGTTAGATCCGCCTGGTCCAACCCCGCATAACGGCCGAGCAACATGGAGAGCGCAGCCACCTTGACTGGGTGGATGTAGTCATATCCCTTGATGGAGGCCGAGCCGGAGAGCTCCGGTTCGCCGAGAACCTCGGGGAATAGGCGCTCGACCATTTTGTTCAGCCACGGCTGAATCGCCATAATGTCGCCCGGGGTAACGCCTTCCGTCGTCCCCTCATGCGAAGCCAGCAGTGAGTGAAGAGCCTGTACCGCCTTCGCCTCCAACTGTGCGGAGAAGAGCGAGCCGACCACGACGTCCGCCACCCGCGGGTCTTCGATCAAAATCTCCGCGCTGCCCGAGCGCGCCAGGAGACCCAGGTCATCGGCGCTGAGCTTATCGCCCTCACCCAGCACCAGCCGGCCGCGGGTATCAAAGACTGCTCGTCCCAGGACCATCCCTTCCTTGGCATGGGCTACTGACACACGACGCAAAAAACTTCCTCCTGCCAGTTCATCTCCGCCGCTAGGCGGCCACTTTCTCCTGGGAATCGGCATCGCTGGCTGCACTCCTGCGATAGAAATTCGGAGAGACCGGGGCGAAACCAACAGAACGAGCATTGAGCAGCGATTCGGTGGCGCCGACGAAGTACACGCCATTTGGCTTGAGAGC
>JACZYW010000010.1 GCA_022570885.1 Chloroflexota bacterium
TCAGGCGCGTGCCTTCGACTAGGTCGTGCTCCCCAAGCCCGCGGACCGTGCTGGGGAAGGTCGACGGCGGCGTGGCCAGGTAGACCAGCCGCCTCGGCTGCTCGCAGCGGCGCAGGACGCCAGCGAAGCCATCCGGCTCGGCACAGACGAAGGTGAGCCGCTGGGCGAAGCTCGCCCAGGCCTTCTCGTCGAGATCGGTGCGTGAGAATTCCCGCACGGAATCGGCGGCCCGAGCGCGAAACTCGTCATCATCCAGACTGCTTCGCGCATAGCCGATGATCTTGCCCTGCGCCGGTAGGAGGCCCCGGACGAAGAGATTGTACAGGGCGGGCAGCAGTTTGCGACGCGCCAGGTCTCCCGTCGCTCCGATGATGATGACGTCCTGGTCTTCCGGCGGCTCCAGGCTCATTGCTTCTTCACCGCGTGCCCGCCGAACTCGTTCCGCAGGGCGGCGATCACCTTCATCGCGAAGGAGTCCTCCTGACGCGAGACGAAGCGGGCGAACAGGCTCGCCGCGATGGTGGGCGCCGCGACGCTCTCGTTGATCGCCTCGAGCACCGTCCAGCGGCCCTCGCCGGAGTCGTCCACGTAGCCGCGGATTTCCGATAGCTTGGGGTCTTTGGCGAAGGCCCTCTCCGCCAGCTCCAGCAGCCAGGACCGGACGACGCTGCCGTGGTTCCAGAGAGCCGCGAGCTGGTGCAGGTCAAAGTCGAACTGGGAGGCTTCCAGGATCTCGAACCCCTCCGCGTAGGACTGAAGCATGGCATACTCGATGCCGTTGTGGATCATCTTGGTGAAGTGTCCGGCGCCTGCGGGGCCCACGTGAGCGTAGCCGTCCTCCGGCGCCAGCGTCTTGAGCGCGGGCTCGACGCGTCGAAAGGCGTCGTCGCTACCGCCGACCATGAGACAGTAGCCCACCTCCAGCCCCCAGATGCCGCCGGACGTACCGGCGTCCATGTAGAGCAGCCCGCGCTCCTCCAGCTCGGCGGCGCGTCTCATGCTGTCGCGAAAGTTGGAGTTGCCGCCGTCGACGATGAGGTCCCCCTTCTGGAGCAGACCGGCCAGCTCCTGGATCGTCTGCTCGGTGGGGTCGCCGGCGGGCACCATGACCCACGCCACCCGGGGGACAGTGAGCCTGTCCACTAGTTCAGAGAGCGAACCGACCTCCGAAACCTCTGGATTGCGGTCGTAGCCGATGACCTCGTGGTCGCCGCGGCGGAGCCGCTCGGCCATGTTGGCCCCCATGCGGCCGAGGCCGACCATACCTACTTGCATCGCTCCTACACCTCCTCTAGGTCTGATAGACGGACCCGAGCCACCCTGCGGCCGCGGGCCCGCAACGCCTGCAGGTCTCCCGCCGATTGGGCGTCCAGGAGCCTGCGAAACGTGTACGGCTTTCCGGGGATGGGCAGGTCCACCGACGGCTCGTCGACGACCTGGATGAAGACGCCTGTGGCAGGCCCTCCCTTGTGGAGCTGTCCCGTCGAGTGGAGGAAGCGTGGCCCGAAGCCAACGGTGGTGGCCACGCGAAGACGATCGCGCAGCCGCACCCTCGCCGCCTGAAGTCGCGCCTCGTTATCCTGCGTACGCGGCAGGTAGGCCTGGATGGCCAGATAGTCGCCGGGGCGTACTTCCTGCAGAAGCGCGCTGAGATCATCGTACGGCTCCGGAGGGAGCGCCTCCTCATCCAGCAGCCGGCGCGTCGCGTCCTTCGCCTCTTGCACGTTGGGCTGATCGAAGGGGTGGATGCCCAAGACGTGGCCGGCCACCGCCGTCGCGAACTCCCAGCGGAAGAACTCGGCGCCTAGCTTCTCTGCGCCGTCGAAGGGGATGACCACGGAGGGTTCGAGGGCGGTCTCAACGCCGAGGGAGACGAACAGCCGGTCATCGCCGTAGACATCGGGAGCGCCCTCCGGCTCGCCTTCCACCGGCACGATGCCAGCGCCCTCCTTGCCCGTCGATTCGGCGATGAGCTGTTCGAGCCAGGCGCCGAACGCGCTGATCTCCTCAGGAAGCAGTAGGGTGAGCTTGTCCCTGCCCGCTCTGGCAGCCTCCCCGATGAGAGCGCCCAGCCAGAGCCCCGGGTTCTCCGCGACGGGCACGCAGTCGGCGCAGGCGCAGGCCATCTCCTCCGCCGAGTCCAGCAGGGCGTCCAGGTCCATCCCGATGAGGGCGGCCGGCACCAGGCCGAAGTAGGAGAGGGCGGAGTAGCGCCCGCCGATATCGGCTGGGTTCAGGAACACGCGCCGGAACCCCTTCGCGCGGGCTAGTGCCTCCAGCGGAGTGCCCGGGTCGGTGATGGCGACAAACTGGCTGCCGTCCCGCACCTTGTCGAAGAAGTAGGCGAAGTGGGACAGCGTCTCCACGGTTCCGCCCGATTTGCTGGCGACGATGAAGAGCGTGCTGCCAAGGTCACCGCTCTTCTCTACGTCTAGCACCGCCTCCGGGTGCGTCGTGTCCAGCGCAATCAAGGCCTTGCCCCCGAACGTTTTCGAGAACACCTCCGGCGCCAGGCTGGAGCCGCCCATCCCCAGGAGCACGATCCGGTCGTATCCGGCGCAGCTCTCAGCGAAGTCCCGCAACTGGTCCACCTGCTCGTGCATCTTCTCGGGGAGGCTCAGCCAGCCCAAGCGGTCGGCTATCTCGGTCGGGTCTGGCTTCCAGACGGTGTGGTCCAGGGCCCAGATGCGCCGTGGCACCTCGGCCTTCTCCATCTCCGCCAGCCGCTTCTGTACAGACTCCGCCAGCGAGCCAAGATTGACCCGCGCCGGCGCCAGGCCCGAGACGATCGCTTCGCACTTGGCCTCGATCCCGGCCAGCAGCTTGTCGAAGTCCTTCTGAAACGCCGCCAGCCCATCCTCCAACAGCTTAGCCATGACCGCGTCTAGATCCACGCCTAGCTCTGGGAGCATAGCGATGGTCATCTCGGCCTCTTCCGTCTCGGCCTCGAGCGTCGGCCGGACGCGGCCGTGGTCCGCGAACGCGCGGAGCGTGCTCTCGGGCATCGTGTTCACGGTGGGCGATCCGATGAGCTCCTCCACGTAGAGGACGTCCGAATAGCTCGGGTTCTTCGTTCCCGTGGAGGCCCAGAGCAGGCGCTGCTGGCGCCCTCCCGCCGCGGCCAGCCGCTCCCAGCGCGGGCCCGAGAAGAGCCTGCGGAAGAGCCGGTAGGCCAGCTTCGCGTTGGCGATGGCCACCTTGCCCCGCAGAGGCGACCCCTCTGGCAGGAGCGCGTCCACCGCCGTGTCCACCCGCGAGACGAAGAAGGAGGCGACGCTGGAGACGTGTCCGATGGGCTCCCCGGCCTTGAGACGCCGCTCAAGGCCGTCGATGTAGGCGAGGGCGACTCGCTCGTACGCCTTCACGTCGAACAGCAGGGTGACGTTGACGTTGACGCCTTGGCTGGTGAGCTCCGCGATCGCCGGCGCGCCTTCCGGCGTGCCGGGCACCTTGATCATCGCGTTGGGGCGCGAGAGTTCGCTGAAGAGGCTCAATGCCTCCTTGATCGTGCCCTGTGTGTCCCGGGCCAGGTCCGGCGACACCTCGAGGCTGGCGAAGCCATCGGCGCCTCCAGTCTCGTCGTGATACGGTCGCAGCACGTCGGCCGTCATGCCGATGTCCTCGACGGCCAGGCGCAGGAAGATCGCCTTCGGGTCTCGCTCGCCGCTCTCGACGAGCGAGCGGAGGGCGTCATCGTAGTCGGTCGAGCCTGAGATCGCTTTGTTCAAGATCGTGGGGTTCGAGGTGACGCCGGAGACGGCGTACTCCTCGACGAGTCGCTTCAGGCCGCCTGAGGTAATGAGGCCTCTCCGAATATAGTCGAGCCAGGGACTCTGTCCGAAGTCTCGGAGCCGAAACAGTGGGTTCATGTCCCCTCCTTCTCGATTTCCGCGATCTTGTCGAGGCGGCGCACGTGGCGCTCTTCGCCAGTGAAGCGGGCAGCGAGAAAGACGGCCGCGATCTCCGCCGCCAGCTCAGCGCCGATCACGCGAGCCCCCAGGCAACAGACGTTGACGTCGTCGTGCTCCACCATCTGATGGGCCGTGTAGGTGTCGTGCGCCAGAGCGGCCCGAATACCTCGCATCTTGTTGGCGGCGATGGCGGCGCCGGCTCCGGACCCGCAGATCAGGACGCCGCGCTCGGCCCGGCCGTCTAGGATGGCCCGCCCCAGCGCACGGGCATAATCGGGGTAATCCACCGGCTCCTCCGAGTGCGTTCCCAGGTCGAGCACCTCGTGGCCCGCGTCCAGCACCTGCATCAAGCGGCCCTTCAATGAATAGCCGCCGTGGTCCGCAGCGATGGCAACCTTCATCGCAACAGCTCCTGCGCCTTCGCAGCCACGCTCTCGGCCGTAAACCCGAACTTCTCGAACAACACCTCCCCTGGCGCGGAGGCGCCGAAGTGGTCGAGCGTCACCGTGGCATCCGCCCACTCGCGCCAGCCGATGGGCGAGGCCGCTTCGACCGCGATCCGCGGAATGCCCGGCGGCAGAACCTCGTCGCGGTATGTTGGCGGCTGCTTCCGGAAGAGCTCCCAGGATGGCATGGAGACCACGCGGGCGGACACTCCTTCTTTAGCCAGGAGATCGCGCGTGGCGAGGCAGAGAGAGACCTCTGATCCCGTTCCGATGAGGATGATGTCAGCCCCGTCCTCCATCACGTACGCGCCCAGCTCGAGCGCGCCTCCGGGCCTGAGTACCGGCAGCTTCTGCCGGGAGAAGACGAGCACCGTGGGGCCATCCGTGCGCTGCAGCGCCGCCCGCCAGGCGGCAGCCGTCTCGTTGGCATCGGCCGGCCGCAGAACGACGAGGTTCGGTATCGCCCTCAGGCCGACTAGCTGCTCGACCGGCTGATGGGTGGGGCCGTCCTCTCCCATGCCGATGGAATCGTGCGTGTAGACGAACACGACAGGCAGCCCCATCAACGCGGCCATCCGAATGGGTGGCCGCATGTAGTCGGAGAACACCAGGAAGGTAGCGCCGTACACCCGGAACCCGCCGTGCAGGGCGATGCCGTTGAGCACGGCGCCCATAGCATGCTCCCGCACGCCGAAGTGGAAGTTCCGGCCCGCGAACTCCTCGCAGGCGATGTCCGCGTAGCCCTTCAGGAAGGTATCCGTGGAGGGGGCCAGATCGGCGGAGCCGCCCACCAGCTCGGGAACGGCCTCGGCGATGGCGTTGAGCACCGCTCCGGACGCCGCACGCGTGGCCAGCTTCTCGCCGGCCTCGAACGCCGGCAGGGCGTCTGTCCAGCCGGCCGGCAACCGCCCCGCCAGCACCCGCTGCAGCTCAGCCGCGAGCTCCGGATGGGCAGCGGAATAGGCGGCGAGCGCCTTGCTCCACTCTTGCTGGGCTTCGGCTCCCACTCCGACGGCCCGGCGGAACAGCCCCAGGGCCTCATCGGGCACGGTGAACGGCTCCTCGTGCGGCCAGCCGAGGTTGCGCTTCGTGGCCCGCACCTCTTCCTCGCCGAGAGGCGCGCCGTGCGCAGCGGCCGTGTCCTGCTTGTTGGGCGAGCCATAGCCGATGTGGGTCCGTACGACGACGAGCGTGGGGTGGTCCGGCTCGGAGCGGGCCTGGTCGATCACCGTATCGATCTCCTCGAGGTCGTTCCCGTCCTCGATCCGAAGCACGTGCCAGCCGTAGGCGCGGAAGCGGTCGGCCACGCGCTCGCAGAAGGCGAGATCGGTAGAGCCTTCGATGGTGATGTGGTTGTCGTCGTAGAAGGCGACGAGCTTCCCCAGGTGCAGGTTCCCCGCCAGCGAGGCGGCCTCCGCCGATACCCCTTCCATCAGATCGCCGTCCCCGGCAATCACATAGGTGTAGTGGTCGACCACCGTATGCCCCGGCCGGTTATATCGAGCCGCCAGCATCCGCTCTCCTATCGCCATCCCGACGGCGTTGGAGATGCCCTGGCCCAACGGCCCGGTGGTGACCTCCACTCCCGGCGTGTGGCCGTACTCCGGGTGGCCCGGCGTCAAGGAGCCCCACTGTCGGAACCGCTTTAGCTCGTCCAGGCTCAGGTCGTAGCCGGTCAGATGAAGGAGCGCGTAGAGGAGCATTGAGGCGTGCCCGACCGACAGGACGAAGCGGTCGCGGTTAGGCCAGGCAGGGTCGCTCGGGTTGTGCCTGAGGTATCTGGTCCAGAGCACATAGGCGAGCGCCGCCAGCCCCATCGGCGTGCCCGGGTGTCCGGAGTTAGCCTGCTGTACGGCGTCCATGGCCAGGGTGCGGATGGTATTGATGCAGAGCTGATCGAGGTCGCCCGGAGGGTGCGCGTGCACCTTACCCTCGCCGTGCGCGTGCACGGTCAGGTCCGGCCGCAGGTCAAGGCTGGTGTCGTCCGTCATCTCATCCCCCTTGTTGGCGGCGCCAGGTCATGTCGTTGAACTGGAGCAGTCCATCCAGTAGGCATATGCTCCGCGCAGGCCCACGTCGTCGCCGCCCTGTGCCTTGACGACCTTGGCCTTGGAAGCAGCACAGCCGCAGCGCTCCAGCCGTTCCCTGATGGGACCTAGGAGCAGCTCGCCCGCCTGGGACATGCCTCCGCCGATCACAACCACCTCCGGCGAATAGCAGTGGACGAGGTTGTAGACGCCGACGGCGAAGGCCTCCGCGGTGCTCGCGAAGTGCTGAGAGGCAGCCGGGTCTCCGGCCGCTGCCCGGGCTGCGACGGCGGCGGCATCCTCACCGGCGGCCCGGGCGAGGGCGGTCCCCGATCCGAGTTTCTCAAGCGTGTCTCCGGTAGCCCAATCGATGATGGTGTGGCCGGCTTCGGCCAGAGAGAGCAGTCCATGCAGGAGCCTTCCACGAATGATTACGCCGGCCCCGACGCCAGTGCTCGAGGTCACGTAGAGCATATCCTGGGAGCCTTGGCCGGCACCGTAGCGATGCTCACCAAGCGCCGCCAGGTCAGCGTCGTTGGCCAGAAGAACGGGCATTCCAAGCTCGGCGCTGAGACGGACGGCAGTAAGGCTCCCTTCCCAGTCCGGAAGGTTGGGCAGAGTCAGAACTTCGCCCCGTGAGTAGTCTATCAGCCCCGGAAGACCCACGACGGCGGCCTTGATGGGCGGGCCGGCCTTTTCGGCGAGTGATCGCATGGCGCGGGCGAGCGCGTTGGGGTCATCCTTCGGCGTAGGGATGACCTCCTTAGAGACGATGGCGCCCCCGGTCTCCATGACCGCCACGCGCAGCCGGGTACCTCCGACATCACAGGCGAGGATGCGGTCATCGCCCATGCTAACTTCCCTTACCTTCGCTGTCGACCAGCCGGATGCGCGCCTCGACGGATGCGCGGATAGCGCCCTCGACCTCGCCCATCAGCTCGTAGAGATTAAAGATGTCCGGCCGCTCCGTCAGAACCTGACGGAGCGGCCAGCCACTCGTGCGGCCTGCCCTGAGGTGTTCCAGCGGGTTAGTCAGCATCAGCGGGCTCCTCCATCCTTGTCGGTGGGCCTGGCGCTTTGCGTCTCTTGCTGATCCTTAGCCCCGTGCGCCTTCCGCTCGTGCTCCTCGATCACGCGTCGAACCATGTCGAGCAGCTTGTCCGACTCATGGAGAATTCGGTCATGCTCCACTACCTTCGTCTCGTGGAGGCTCTTGGCGGTGAAAGGCGTGGCGAATGCGATGACGTTCGTGCCCGCGGCGGCCGCCGACCGCACTCCGTTGGCGGAGTCCTCTACGACGAGAAGCTCCTCCGGTGGTAGATCGAACCTCTTGGCCGCGAGCAGATATATCTCTGGATTCGGCTTCGGCTCCCGCACGTCCTCACGGGTCAACACTAGATCTAATGATCGCTCGAGGTCTAGGACACGGAGGACATGGTCAGCCTCATTTCGGTGCGACATGGTCGCCAGGCCGGTCCGGCATCCGGTCTCCTTGGCGAGGCGCAGCAGACTGATCGTGTGCGGCCACTGGTTGTCGCGTAGCACCTGGGGATCGGCCACGATGTCGTTGTAGATGGCCGTCCGCATCTGGGTGAGGACCTGCCATGGTTCGCTCGCTTCATACTGCGCCATCAGCGGGCGGAGTTCCGGCTCCAGGCCCAGCTGATCCATCACGAATTTAGCTGCCACTTCCCTGCTGGCTCCTACCACGGATTGGTAAGCCTCGATGGCCCGCTGGTCAGGTTCCGGGAGCCTCCGTAGACGCTGGACGGCAATGGCATATGCTTCGGCCTTCAGCTTCTCTGACTGCACCAGGGTCCCGTCCAGGTCGAAAACGATCGCCTGTATCATCGCGCTCCTTGCATACTACAAGACTCGCTGGCGCTCTAGACCGCCCAAATAGTACAGCATTCGAACGTCGCTGGCGGCAGCCATCACGACGGTCCCTGGCGACATCCAGCGCAGCGCAGCCACGCTGGCCGCCAGATGAGGCAGTCGTTGATTGGCTGTGTAGTGTGTTCTTCTTCGCCTACCCTACAGCGCGGGCCCGACGCTCTTCACCTCCTTTCGCTGGCTCACATGTCCTGACACACAACAGGCGTTGATTGGCTGCAGGGCGTTCGGCTACACCGAGGCAGGAGGTCAACGAGGTAGCCGTGTGACACTATCCCCACCTAGTTTGCCTTTGGCCCAGCAGCCGGGCTAGCGTCGAGCTGCGGGCTTCGGCTTCAATGCCTTGCCCGATACCGTCGCCTTCTGTAACTATTTGCCATGGTAAGAAGCCAGGCGCCGGCAGGGGTCGTCGCCTCGGTGAGGATCGCTCGGTCGCCTGCGCCGCCGCCGATCCGCCGTCCATACGCTACTGCCCTTGCATCTGAACTGGAGCCGATCAGTAGCGGAGCTCTAGCGGTGACAGCCAGGATCGCGCCTCACTCGACGACGAACACATCGGCCTGGATCGGGCCGAGAACCACGGAGGCCTCCCCTTGCTCGGAGACATCCATACGCACACCATCCGCGCCCGTCGTGGAGTACGCCAGACGCGCCGATCGACCCGCGAGCTCGGGCAGATGTATCCGCTCCTGAGCAGACTCTCGCGCGAAATTGACTGCGGCAAGAACCCAGCCGCTCTCGTCTGGGCTTTCAAGCAGCATGAAGACGGCTCCGCGCGACTGGGTCTCGGGCACGGACACTAGCGTCGACACCTCAACGCCGTACTTCTTGCGAACGCGGAGCATACGCTGCAGGTGCGACACGAACGAATGCTCGTCCTGTAGCTGCTCAGGAAGGCTGCCATAGATGGCCTTCGCTCTCGGCAAGCCTCCAGCGGACAGCGCAGCACCCGGGTCAGCGTTCATGAGGTCGAACGCCCCGCGATTCATCCAGCGGTAATCCCGGTCGTCGAGCAACGAACCGAGATCCTCCTGGCTAACCAACAATGCGCCGATGAGGTCCCAGGCGGAAAGCGCAAAGACACCAGGCTGCATCGCGTTGAACACCGCCGCCGTGAGGTGGAGCGCACGGACTCGAGCGACCTCTTCCTCCGTCATCCGGTGGGGATCTCGGATGGCCAGCGCGGCGGCGGCGTAGGATGCGAGTGTGGCGCAGAAGCCGAGGTTCGAGAACTCCTGGATGTCGGAGAGAGAGCCTCCGTCACCGATCACCGCGTCCTTCGCCTGCTGATACATGCGATCATAAAGCTCCACGCCGGTTGTCGTCTCACCGTTCACCACAAACGTCTCGTCCCCGTGCTGGCGCATGTGGGCCAGGTCGAACATGAGCTCGTCATGGTTTTGGAGTGCGTGCACGAGCATGCCATGGTCGAGGCCCACATCCTGGATCAGGCGGAGCATCAGTCTAATCGGCCCGGCATCCCCGACCGCCATCGCATACAAGTATGGCGGTCTGGTGAAGAAATCGTAGCTCAGATCAGCACCCCAGGTCGTGAAATCTCTGAGCTCCTCCAGCGGCTGGTTCAGCTCCTGGAACGAGAAGCCGCCCAGCTTGCGAATCAGCATCGCGATGAGGTTCGCGCCAACCTCCGCCAGCGGGTGCCCTTCCACCCAGGACTTGTCGAGGCCGTGCCGTCCCTCGACGGCGAGAAGCGGGGTCGCGTCGAGCCGCACACCTGCTGCGCCAAGCTCGTGCAGGGCGTGCACGATGTCGGCCGCGACGATCCGCTGCGCGCCCATCGTCGGGTCGAGCCAGTTGAGCGAAGGCTGGCCGGCCTTGAAGACATGGAGGTAGACCCATCTACGCCGTTCGCCGTCGGCCCCGACCACGACATCGGTCGCGGACCAATTACTGTCCTTGACGCCCGGATCGTGAAAGACGATCAGCTCCAGGGGCCCTGGGATGTATCCCTTGTCCTCAAGGATCTGCACCGTCTCAGGCAACAGGTTGACGCAGTCCCCGCCTTCCGGAACCGTTCCGAGCAGTCCCCAGTCCGCCTCGCGTATCTCTACCATCGTGTACAGGCCGGCGTAATTCTTGTAGGCTCGCTCGGCGAGCCGGAAGTCCGCTCCTTTGCCTGTGTGGCCCGGTATCAGGTCGCCAATCACGGCGATGCCCGCATCCTTCGCGGACCTCGTCATCTCGATATATTGCTCGTCCGTCCCGAACAGCGGATCGATCGTCAGCTCGATCCGGTCGAAGAACCCGTCGGTGGTCGGCGTGTACCCACGGCCGGAGATGCCGCCGGCACGTCGCATAGGACCCGTGTGGATGCCTTCGATCCCGATCTCTCTGAATGTGGCCAGCAGATCAGGGCTGCCCAAGGTCTCCACAACGCTCTTGTCGCCACCCGTAATCGTTGCCTGGGGATAGCTCGTGAACCACACCGATGCGTCCAGCACAGCGTCCCTGGACCGTGGCTGACCGTACGGAGCTTGCCACTGGCGCGACTTTCCGGCCACCAGGCTGCTAAGATGCTCGGCCTGATAGAGCATCGACCGCGGTTCGAGCCATTCGATGTAAGCGGGATCTTCTGAACGACGACCACCGCTCGCCCGACTGGCCGCAGTACGAGACTGGTCGTTTGAATCGCGCACGGCTTCCTCCGTGGATATGTTGAGGTTGGTGTGCGTGCCCGCCCTATCAGGCGCCCCGATAGGGCGGGCACAAGATAGAACGCCCTAGCATACCACAGTCCGCATTGATCTCTGGGCCAGCTGACCTGATATAGAGGAAGCTGGCTGGTCAGAAAGCAGATGGTTACGATCTGAGCAGACGCGAAAGGCCGCCGGCAAGGGCGGCCTCCACCATTGCATGTTGGGGCTGGAGAGGGAGACGAGGCTCGAACCCTCGACCTTCTGCTTGGGAAGCAGATGCCCTGCCAGTGTCAGCTACGCCCGACCACCTAATTGCATCGCCCCGCAACCACCTAATTGTTAGCAGCTTGCATCGACCGAATAGGAGTGGTAAGGTCGGTAGCAGCTTGCAGAGCCGGGCCCCAATTGCCAAGGAGGGGGTCGGGAGTTCGAATCTCCTCTTCCGCTCCAATCCTGCAATATGCATAGGGGCCGCCGTCTCCGGCGGCCTTTGTCATCGCCAAAACAGCGACCATCTGCTTACTGAGCAGAGCGTTTCCAACCCCCACGGCGTGTTCAACGAGCTCACGGAACGCCGTTGCTCGTGCGGATTCGATTTCGTGGGCATACGCCTTGCTAGCTGGCGTCGGCTGGGCAGGACGCCGCACGATAGCTGTGCTCCGTGGAGCGCTTCGTTGTCGTTGGCGCTAATCAGCTTGCTGAGGCTACTTACGTATGATACGCTTGCGGGTGAATGTTCCCTCGTCCTCGACCGGACAGAAGCCTTTCACTTCTACCTTTCGACGACCTGGGTCTACACTACGAAGGAGACCCCCGCATTCCGGGTGGCCCTGTGCAGCGGCCCCGTTCCACCAGGAGGTGACTGTTGCCCCTCGAACCCATGCTCCCTTCGCTTGAACCCCGGATCGCGCAGCTACTTGCGCGGCACACGTCAGCATCCGCCCATATCGATTGGTCGTATCACGAGTTCCTTCCGCTGGAGGCCTATCACGCGCCCAGCGATCGCCGGCCGCTTTCGGAAGTGACATACATCGCCGTTGAGACGGCGCTGCTTACGGAAGTGAACCTCCCGTGGTATACGGCCGTTCTCTACGAAGGCCTAAAGAACTCGATGGAACCGATTCAGGAGTTTGTGCGCGTATGGACGTCGGAGGAAGATCAGCATTCCATGCTGCTCGAGACGTATCTGCTTCTTACCGACAATGGTGATCACGCCGAACGCGGGAAGCGGCGGCGGGCAGTGGTGGCCGGCGGCTTTTCGCACGACTTGGAAACTCCATTCGAGGCGATGGTATACACGGCGGTCCAAGAGCTGGCGACGCAGGCGTTCTACCTGTGCACAGCCAACGTATGCGAAGGCGAAGATCCAATCCTCGCGCGGGCATTGCGGCGAATCGCGAAGGACGAGACCCGACATTACGCATTCTACAGAGACGTTGTGAAGGCGCACCTGGAGGTCGATCCGGAGTATGTCGTACCTCTGGCCAAAGCCATCACACAGTTTCGCATGCCGGGGCGCGTGATACCCGACTTTAAGGAGCGAAGCGCGCTCCTCGCTTCGGAGCACGTGTTCGGCCCGGAGCAGTTCTACCAGGATGTTGTAGAGGTCGTCTGCTCGTACTGGGACGTCGACAATCTTGCGCCGGCCCTGCCCGAGGCGCAGGAGGCGCTCGTTCAGTTGCAGAGGTACCGGGCGGTGCTCCGTAGGCTTGCCAAGCATCGCTCCGCTTCGGCCGCTGTTGGTAGCCGGTCGGGTGGTGGCTAGAAGCACAGCGAAGCCCGCCCGAAGATCGGGTTGGCGGCTGACACCTGTTGGTTTCCGGTAACAAACACCATTCCGCGATTTCTAACTGAGCGCCTCGCTTCTGGAGGCGCTCGATGCAATGTGACGCCGGCGAACACGACCGGCCGGCCCGCCCGCCACGCGCGTGGTCAGAGGCTCGGTGTTCGAAGATCGATAGCTGTTTGGGCGAGGGGCGCGGCTTTAGCGAGAGGCGCGGGCGCGCGCAGGGCGCCAGCCGAACGAGCGGCTGCGCCGCTTCGACGGCCGGGTGGCCGGTGGAGTGATGATCTGCCCGTCCAGGCTCATGCGGGGCAGCTTGCGGCCCAGGCCACGCTCGATCTCGTGCCACTTCGGCAAGTCGGCCGGGCCGAGCAGCGTGATGGCGCGGCCCGAGCGGCCCATGCGGCCTGTGCGTCCCACGCGATGGGTGAATAGATCGTGCGTGTCCGGCACGTCGTAGTTGATCACACGTCCGATGTGGAGCACGTCCAGTCCGCGCGCAGCGACGTTCGTCGCCAGCAGGACCGGCGTCTTGCCGGCGCGAAAGTCGCGTAGCACGCGGTCGCGCTGGGGCTGGCTCAAGTTGCCTTGGAGCACACCCACCGTGTGGCCCAGCCGCTCAAGCCGAAGGCCCAGCTTCCGCACGCCGTGCTTGGTGCGCCCGAAGACCAGCGTAGAGCCCTCCGTCGGCTGCTCTAGAAGGCGGCAGAGAACGGCGAACTTGTCCTCGCGCCATATCTCGTAGACTACGTGGTCGATATCCAGCTTTATGTCCTCGGTCGCGGCCAGCTCGATCACGACGGGATCACGCAGATATTTAGCCGAGACCGTGTGGACCCAGGCGGGTGTTGTCGCGGAGAAGAGCGCCGTCTGGCGTTCTCGCGGCGTGGCGGCAAGGATGCGCTCGACATCCAGCGCGAACCCGCGGTCGAGCATCTCATCCGCCTCATCGAGCACCAGGTAACGCATCTTGTCGAGGCGCAACGAACCTCGACTGAGCAGGTCGACGAGCCGCCCCGGCGTGCCCACAATGATCTGCACGCCTTTCCGGAGCGCCTCTTCCTGTGGGCCGATCGATCGCCCGCCGTAGATCGTGGCGATCCGCAGGTCGGTCCGGGCGATGAGCTGCGATAGCACGCCGGCGACTTGCTGCGCGAGCTCACGCGTGGGCGTGATAACCAGCGCTCCCGGGAGTGGCTGTCGGGCGTCCACCCGTTGGACGAGGGGTAGACCAAAGGCGAGCGTCTTGCCGGAGCCTGTGGCCGCCTGGCCAATTACGTCGCGGCGCTCAAGCAGCGGCGGGATCGCCGCCGCCTGGATCGGCGTCGGCGTTTCGACGTCCATTTTGGCTAGTGCATGTAGAGATGAGGCGTGGAGCTGGAAGTCTTGGAAACTTGTCAAGAGTGTACCTTTCGTCGGGCTATTCTTCTCGACGACCGGTACGAAACGTAGGAAGCTCTTGCAAGAGGCAAACGCAGCGGACGTATGCTGAAGATCTCGATAGATCGACTATACCGCGTCGCACCTGCCATCGGCAAGGCCACCGGCGCGCTATTATGAACACGTATTCCTGAATCGCCCTTCATGCTTTGTTGGCCAACTCGTCGAGATCATCTGCCAGCAGGCGGAGAGTTACGGCGCCGGCGGGGATTAGACCGATCAAGATTCTCGGAGCGCTGGGCTACTCGTGCCGGAGCGCTTCAATCGGGTCGAGGCGTGACGCCCGCCATGCGGGATACACACCAGCGATGATCCCTGTTATCCCTGCGACCACCAGACCGACGAGCACCCATAGCGGCGTCACCACATACGTGGTGTCACCGCCGATTGCGAAGCGCTGCGCTATCTCTGTAGCGCCAATGCCGGCGATCACGCCGAGCGTCCCGCCCAACATGGTCACCATGAAGGACTCGATGAGGAACTGCCACAGGATGTCGATTCGTTTCGCGCCGACCGCCTTGCGGATACCGATCTCCCGCGTTCGCTCCGTGACGGAGACCAGCATGATGTTCATGATCCCGATGCCACCAACGATGAGCGAGATCAAGGCGATCGACACGACCAGCACCTGCAGCGAACGCTCGACCTCGGTCGCCGTGTCCAGCAGATCCGTCTGCGTCTGGATCCGGAAGTCGTTCTCGGAAACGCTATGGCGTTGCCTGAGGAGAGCGGAGATGTCGTCCTTCGCCTCCTCCGATTTCGAGCGATCTGTCAGCTTGATGTTGATCTGGTTCACGTTCGTGCGTCCTCGCGGGTCACGGATAAACGGTACACGCGCCTGGAACGAGGGTAACGGCACGATGACGACATCGTCCTGGTTCGTGGCAGCGGATGCGCCCTTCGTCTCCATCACGCCGATTACGGTGAAGTTGAACCCGACGTTGAAGTTCGCCGGACCTATGACGATGCGGACGTTCTTTCCGATCGGATCATCTGAGCCGAACAGCTCCTCCCGAACGTCCGCCCCCAACACGGTGACGAGCGCCTTCTTCGTAATGTCATCTTCAGAGATGAAGCGGCCGCTCTCTACATAGAAATCCCGCACGAACTGGTAGCTGGGCTCGGTGCCGAGGAGGCTGGTGCTCGTGTTCTGGCCAAGGTAAATGGCCTGTGTGAGAAGGATCGGGTCGGGCTCGCCCGCCGTTGCTTGCGAGGCCACGCCTTCGATGTAAGGGAACTGCGCCGCCTCGATCGCTCGGGCATCTTCCAGAAACAGACCGGGCCCGCTTCCGGGGAGCTGGATGCCGCCCTGCTCTACGGCGCCAGGCCTGATGAACATCAGGTTGCTGCCGAGGCCACGGATGCGTTCGCCGACGCCCTGCTGCGCGCCCTCACTGGCAGCCGTCAGTGTGATGACAGCGCCAATGCCGATGATGATGCCGAGCATCGTCAGCAACGTGCGGAGCACATTGCTGGTCATCGACGCTAGCGCGGTCAGGAAGACATCAGCCAGCGTCATGCGCCGCTCGCTTCCGAGGCGATCTTATACGATGGCGTGTTGGGCTCGTCGCTCACGACCCGGCCGTCGCGCAGCAACACGATTCGCCGCGTGTACGCTGCCACGTCGGCCTCGTGGGTGACGAAGGCGATCGTCATGCCGAACTCTTCGTTCAATTTGCGGAAGACCTCCATCACGTCCATGCTCGTCTTGGTGTCGAGCGCGCCCGTCGGCTCGTCGGCGAGGATGATGGCCGGTCTGCCGACGAGCGCGCGCGCGATCGCCACTCGCTGCTGCTGGCCGCCGGATAGCTGCGTCGGCTTGTGATGAGCGCGGTCCGAAAGGCCAACCAACTTCAGCGCCGCCGCAGCCACCTTCCGGCGGTTGATCGCTCCTCGATAGAGGAGCGGCAACGCCACCTGGTCTATCGCGCTCATCCGGGGTAGCAGATTGAACGACTGAAACACGAATCCCAGCCGGCGGTTCCGCAGGATGGCGAGCTGGTTGTCGTTTAACTGCTGGATGTCTCGCCCATCAAGCTCGAACGTGCCCGCGGTCGGCCGGTCCAGGCAGCCGATGATGTTCATCAACGTAGACTTGCCGGAGCCCGACGGCCCCATGATCGCTAGGAACTCGCCCGCAGCGATCTCGAGATCGATGCCCTGCAGCGCATGGACACGCTGCAGCCCCATTCGATACACCTTCGTCACGCCGTGGAGACGAATCATCTCCGCCTCACCTGATGCCTGAGGGTAAGGTTGGTTCCGCATCTGCCTGCGAGGTTGAGCCGGAAACGAGGACCGGAACGACGAGTATGTCGCCTTCTTCTAGCCCGGACACTACTTCGACGTTAGTAGTGTCGGACAACCCCGTGACGATTACCTGTACTTCGATCTGGCCGTTGCGGCGCACGTCAACCACCTGCTCGCCGGCCTTCAGACGGATCGCTCGCGGCGGAATGGCAAGCACATTTACGCTCGCCCCTGTCGTGATGACGCCACGCGCATTCATGCCCGGCGCCGGCCGCGGGCTTGCTGTTGGAGCAACCCCATTAGGAGGCGATGCCGCGTTCGGCGGGGAGACCGCAGCAGGGGGCGAGACCGCAGGCGGGAGCACCAGTGCACCGATGACCTCGTAGCTGACGACGCCCTGCGTGACGCTGGGGCTAAGGCTTATCTCTACAACCCGGAAGGGGTACGGCGTTCCGGGAATGGCATCGAAGATGACGATGCCCGTCTGATCCAGATGGACGTTCGGGTAGTCGGTTTCGCCGATTTGCATCTTGAGGATCAGGGCGTCTGGAGTCAGCAACACGATGGTAGGCGTTGCCGGCGAGGGCCCGAGAAACTCCCCCGGGGAGGTGTTGATCGCGGCCACGGTGCCGTCGAACGGCGCGATGATCTGGGCGTCCCTGAGCCGGATTCGCGCGCCCTCGACCGCCAGCTCCGCGGCGCGAACGGATTGGCGCTCCTGCTCAACCAGGCTTGCCTTAGGACCGCGCACCGCTTCGTCGCGGCCGGCAATGGCGGCGGCGAGGGCAGCCTCCAACGATCGCTCGGCGTCTTGGGCTGATGCGACATCCGCGTCATCAGCACCGGCCAGCAGCTCCTCCTGCCTGGCAACGGCGGCCGCGAGCGCGGCCTCGGCTGAACGCACGGCGTCGTCCGCCCGCGCGATGTCTGCCGCGTCGGCGTTGTCCAGCAGATCGTCCTGCCTAGCGACGGCGACCGAGAGCACGGCCTCGGCCGAGCGCACGGCGTCGTCCGCCAGCGCGATGTCGGCCGCGTCGGCGCCATCTAGCAGATCGTCGCGGCTGGCGACAGCGGCCGCGAGCACGGCCTCGGCTGAGCGCACGGCGTCGTCCGCCCGCGCGATATCGGCCGCGCTGGCGCCTTCCTGTAGATCGTCGCGGCTGGCGATGGCTGCGTCCAGAGTTGCCTGGGCGGAGCCGACGGCGTCCTCGGCGTTCGCGATCTGGCTTGCCTCAGGCCCCGCCAGCACGTCCGCCAACGTGAGCTCCGCCAGTGCAAGGTTCTCCTCTGCTGCCGTCACCGCCGCTTCGGCTGCCGCGACCTCCAGAGCGGACGGCCCGTCAAAGAGCGCTGTCAGGTTCGCTTGGGCCGCGTCCAGCGCGGCATCAGCCGCCGCGACGGATTCGATGCCGGCGGCTACCGCGTTGAGGGCAACCTCATAGGCGGAGTTCGTCTGGATGAGCGCGCTGATGCTTGGCAGCAGCGCAGGATCTGTGCCTGAATCGCTGAGATCGGCGAGCAGACCAGCCACAGAAGCGCCCGACAATGGGATGTCGAACGGAGTGCAGAGAGGATCGGCGGGGACTGCTGTGCAGTACGCCGTCCCGGCGGCGCGCAGGGCCGCCTCCGCCGATATCACGTTCGACATGGCGCTCGCTAATCCGGCCTCGGCGCTCGTCAGTGCTTGCTCAGCGCCGGCGACGGCGGACTCGGCTGCCGCCACTTCGGCGGCGGAAGGGCCGTCTGTCAGCCGATCCAGCGTTGCCTGCGCGGAGGCTAGGCTCGCTTCGGCCGCGACCACAGCTTGCGTCGCCGACGCAAGCTGCGCTGCCGTCGGTGCAGCCAGCAGATCGTCCAGGGCGCGCTGGGCCTGGTTGAGAGCGGCCTGAGCGGAGATGACTGCCTGTTCCGCGGCTGCCTCCTCAACCGCTGTGGGCCCGTCGAGGAGCCTCGTCCTGTCCCGCAGCGCCTGATTGAGGGCGGCCTGAGCGGAGATGACTGCCTGTTCCGCGGCTGCCTCCTCAGCTGCTGTGGGTCCGTCGAGGAGCCTCGTCCTGTCCCGCAGCGCTTGGTTAAGGGCGATCTGAGCGGAGATGACCACCTGCTCGGCGCTGGCCACCTCAGCATCGGTGGGCCCGTCCAGCAGCCGTATTCTGTCCCGCATGGCCTGGTTGAGAGCGGCCTCGGCAGAGACGACGGCCTGCTCTTCAGCGGTGAGCTCGGGCTCCCCTGCACCTTCGAGTAGCTCCTCCACATCTCGGATGGCCAAGTTAAGGTTTGCTTCCGCCAACGCCACCGACTGCTCAGCCGCGGCCAGCGCCGCCTCGGACGCTCCCTCCAGGAGGGCCGTTTGCCTGGCCCGGGACAGCGCCAAGTTCGCTTGAGCCGTTGCCACGCTATTCTGCAAGCCGTCGGATTCGAGCGAGGCCAGCACATCCCCTTGCGAAACGGTATCACCTACCTTGACGCCGACCGACTGGACCCTACCCGAGGTTCTGAAGCTCAGGTCGCTGACGAGCTGGGTCTCGGCGATACCGGAGATAATGAGGTTGGCGTTGATCGTCGCGCGGCCCACCGTGATGTCCTCCGTCGGCCGCGTCTTTTCGGCAGAGTCTCTGAAGAAGAATGCGTAGGCGCCGACGCCGATGATCACTCCAATGACTGCGAGGACGCCTGCCGTAATCAGGCGTCCTCGCCAGCGACTTTCCCGAATCATGAGTTCCTCGTCAAGGTTCAACGCTTGTCCTCCTCGCGTGCTTCGCAATCACGTCTATTAAGGTGCCCAAGAGACGGCTACCATGTTCAGGCTCAATGGGCCCCGCAACCTACGCCCGATTCTGTGGATTACATACCATTATATGGCAACTTGAACAACGCAGCCATCGGGCGTCGTACTCTCGGGCAGCTCTCTGGTAATTCGCTTCTATAGCAAAAGCGAAGCCGCTGGCTTGTGGGCAGCATACAGCGGCTCAGCTCCATTATGTAGGGCCAAATGGCCTACGATGGCTAGCTGGACGGCCCGCGACCTCCTAATTGTTAGCAGCTTGCAGCGTCCGGATTGATTTCTCGGGTTGGCGCGCGCTCGCGCCAAATCGGCCTTTGTATTGAAACGCGCAGCGGAGCAAGCTAGGTCAACTGCTCATGGCTATACTCGCAGCGTGCCTATCCTGGCGGCAGGTTCTCGGCCCGGGCTATGGGGAAGTAGCGGTGGTGGAACGCCCCTGTCACTTCACAGACGCCCGTGCCCTCCCGGCCGTCGCTCGTGTGCACGGCCATGAAGTGCTGGCCGCCGCCCAGCCTTCCATACGGCATGCTCCAGGTGCCGTTGCATTCAATTGCGACGGCCGCGCCATCCTCTAGCACGATGTCGACACGTCCGGCAAGGCCGGCCACATCCGTACCGTCTCGGCCGTAATCGACCGGTTTCCCATCCTTGTCAGTCCAGTGCAGGGCATGTCGAAATTCGACTACTGGGATCGGTTCGCCGCCGTCCGCGGGAGCGAAGCAGCCGTCCGTGTAGACATGAGCGCCGTTCGGGTATTCCCAGTGCCACACGCCGAACATCCCGTCCGGAAACTGAAACGCAAACCACATCCACATCGGGCAGCGTTCGTGGTCGCGAATCCCCCATGAGTGATCACGCTGCCCCCACCAGTCGTCTACCTCATAGGTGACGCCTTGATGGGTGTAGGTTCCCGAGTACGTTCCTGACTGGAGCATATGGCTCTGGTCCCAGATGATCTCGTGCCCGGCCTTCATCGTGCCGCGCCGCAGACCGTACGCCTGCGTGCGCGCCGTGAACGTCAGGTCCAGCCCAACGGGCGCCGACGCCGCGTCGACGGTCAGCCGCACCGTCTTGAACGGTTCTACGATATCGATGGTCACCGGCCCGACGACGGTCGTATGCGGATCGCCGTTGTACGGGCGCGAGTGGCGGGCGAAGATCTGCTGACCGGCGATGCGGCCCATCTGCAGCGAATCCATCTCCTCTCGCTTCGGGTAGTGCGCCATAGTTAGGATCACGACGTCACCCGGTACCGTTCGCGGATGAAGCACGAAGAAGTAGCTCTCTCGCCAGTGATCGTGGTGAGTCACAACGTTGGGGAGCGGCTCGGGGATCTGGTGCACGAACAGCTCATCTTTATCGGTCAGCTTGGGCATGGCAGGCTCCTTCTGGCGGCTGTGCCGCCTACGTTAGTCCCGGCAGCGGGAGTGTGCGACGCTCGGTCGAGGCTGCGAGTTCCCGCCAGATCTTCTCCTCGATCAGGCGCGCCTCCGGCGAGTCGATCTCCTCGACGTGAGCGTGAAGATCGATGAGCAGCCCGCGTAGGGCCGCGTTGTTCCGTTCCAGGTCCGAGACGATGAGGCTCGAGTCCTCGCCGGCCGCTGCCTCCTCCAGCCTCGCGCCTAATTCGATGTCTCGGACGGCAGGCGCGGCCTCGGCGAAGAGCCGTCGCAGCGCACCGTTCTCCTCGACGCGCCAGGCGGCAGCGCGCTCGAACTCGTGTCGCACCGCTGCAAGCATCACGCCGAGCACGAGCAGGCTCGACTGCTCGTAGCCCGGCGCCAGCACTTGGGCTGTCTTGGTCATGAGGTGAGTGGAAGCGACCTCTAGGAAGCGCGTCATGTCGGGCTTCATGACGCGTAGCCTAACTCAGATAGGATGGCGCAGTCTTGCCGGTTCCCCATCAGCCAAGCGGCGACGGCGAGGATCAGGTCCTGGTTCTTTCCGTCCGTGAATTCCTTGGCGCTCGAGACCCAGATCGCCTGTCCCTTCACGCTCGAAAACAGCTCCCACCAGCGCAGGGAATGCGGGTCGGCGCGCAGACCGCTCGCCTTCTCCCAGATGCCGATCGCCTCCTCGCGCGACGCGATTCCGCCGACGCGCCCGTCCGCGCTGCGCCACACGGGATTGAGCCCCCACGCCAGATCCTCAAGCGGGTCTCCCAGGTGGGCCATCTCCCAGTCGAGGATGGCGCGGATCACGCCATGCTCATCGAACAAGAAGTTGCCGGTGCGATAGTCGGCGTGGACAACGCCCACCCGTTGCGCCGGTAGCGGCGGATTGCGACGCAGCCAGCGGATCGCCGCCCGCGCGATTGGCTGCGGGCACAGCTCGTTGCGATCGATCTGCTTCTCCCAGTACCCGAGCTCGCGCTTCCAGCACTCGTCGGGGCCGACAGCTTCCATGACCGCATCGATCCCGACTGCCGCAGGATCGACCTTGGCGATCTCACCCAGGATCGTCCATTTCTGCGGCGCGAGCTTTTTCGCGTGCTGGGAGGCAAACCGGGCATTCGACTGCATGCCCACGATCTCCTCCATGATAAAGAATGGATAGTCGAGCCACTTCGGGTCCTCCTCCAACCAGAGGGCCTCGGGAACCGGCACGGGCGTGCCGTGGAAGGCGCGATACGCTCCGAACTCAACAGCGCGCTCGGTTTCGATTAGGCTGCCGGGCGGGTCGCGCCGGAGGATGAGGCGGCGCGATCTGGTCTCGCCCTCCTCGCGATACGTCAGGACGAAGCGGTACGTCTCTCGAGACGCTCCGCCGAAGATGCGCTCTAGATCGACGACGCGGATGTCCTCTGCGCTCGGCAGCTGCTCGCTGAGGTATGCAGCCAACCGGTCTTCGAGCGACCTCTCAGCCGAGGCGTCTGTCCTATCTCCCACGGTCATAGTGCTCCACAAGCATAGTGCTCCACAAGCGACTCGTGGAGCCCATCGTAGCAGATAAGGATGCCTGTGCGGCCAAGAGCCGTATTCACAGCTGACGCTTCTAAGCGCTCTTGCCCAATAGTGGGGTAACTGCGATCCTGCTATACTCGTCCCCGATCGACGGTAGGCTTTTTGGTCGAGGGGTTTCATATGACGACGAGCAGTCCGATGAAAGGGCGCACCTGCCTGGTTACGGGCGCCAGTGGCGGTATTGGGAAGGAGACGGCGGTTGCCCTTGCAACATTGGGCGCGACCGTCGTCATGGTTAGCCGGGATTCCGAGCGAGGCGAAGCCGCTCTATTGGACGTTCGGCGACGGAGCGGCGGCAGCAATGACGTCCACCTCATGCTCGCGGATCTGGCCTCGCTGCAAGCCGTTCGGAGCCTAGCCTCGGAATTTCGTCAGAGGCACCAACAGCTACATGTGCTCGTGAATAACGCTGGCGCTTACAACGCCAAGAGACTGCTGAGCGAGGATGGCCACGAGCTGACATTCGCCGTCAATCATCTTGCCCACTTTCTCCTGACGAATCTTTTGCTCGACCTACTCAAGGCTTCAGCGCCATCGCGCATCGTCAATGTCAGCTCACGGTCTCACATGGGAGCGACGATCGATTTCGACGATCTGCACAACGAGCGCGGGTACCGGGGCATGTCTGTATATGGACAGTCCAAGCTTGCGAACGTCCTGTTCACTCGCGAACTCGCGCGGCGGCTCGAAGGTACAGGTGTAACCGCTAACAGTCTGCACCCGGGGTTGGTAAAGACGGGCTTCGGCAGCAACAACGGCGGGGCCATCGGCGCGATCTTCCGGATGTTTCAGGCCCGCGTATTTCAGATCGTGCCGATACCCTTCATCATCACGCCGGAGCAGGGCGCGGAGACATCCGTCTATCTCGCGTCTTCGCCGGACGTCGAAGGCGTGACGGGCAAGTACTTCGTTAAGAAAGAGCCTGTGCCTTCCAGCGAGTCCTCAAGCGACCCCGCTCTTGCCGCACGGCTCTGGCAGGTGAGCGAAGAGCTCGCAAGCTAGGCCGGGGCGCTCAGACCTTCCTCTATGGCGACGCCGTCCTCGGTAGAGGCAAGGGTGATGGCAACATCGCCCTTACGAGTACGCAGAACTCACCGTCGCGTAGGCGTGACTCGACGGTGTGCGCCCTCATGCTCGCATCGATACCCTGCTGGAGCTGCTCGCTGGTTAGGGTTCTCCCTGAATTTGCCCCTATCGGGCAACTGAATCTGCGAAAAGATCGAGGAATTCCCTGATTGGCCTTTTGCCTCGCTGCGACTAAGCTTTGCCTTAGCACCCGAAGGAACTCAGGAGGCAGCGTGAGGACGGCGAGGCAGTGCTAAGAGTTCGACACTGGCGAGCAGGGATTGCGGGCGCCTGGCGGCCCGCGCGCCACGGTCTTCGTCGGGATAGTGTAGCCTGGTCGGCGCGTGACAAGGTGCTGGTTGGGCTTGCGTTGGCCGTGCTGGTAGGCCCACCCTTGCTGGACCTCCTGTTGAACGGCTGGAAGCGAGTCTTCTCGTATTTTTCCGCCGATACGTTCTACTATCTGACCGTTGCCCGGAACCTCGCCCTGCAGGGTACGCCCACGTTCGACCAGGAGCGGGCCACGAACGGCTTTCACCCGCTATGGCAGCTCCTTACGGGGCTGTTGTACAAACTCACTTCGATCTTCCATCTTCCCGATTCCGTTTTCCTACTCCTCGTTTTTTTCACCTCTCTCGCACTCCTGAGCCTCGCGCTGGTCGTGTTGGCCAGCTGCTTCAGGATTGCCCTGGGAAGAGTTCCCACGGCCTTTCCGATTCTCCCAGCGGGCCTCTACGCGCTGGCAACCTGGCCGATTGAGCCCCAGTACGGCTCGCTCTGGAACTACGCCAACGGGATGGAAAGCAGCTTGGCCATTGCCGCTTTCGCTTGGGTTCTGTGGTGCCTGGTGCAGCGGGAGACATCGGAACGGCTCGCCACCAATTTGCAGCTCAGCGTTGCACTCTCCATTCTCATGCTCAGTCGGCTTGATCACGGAGTTCTCGCCTTGGGCGTCTTCCTCCTTTACTTCCTGCGCGAAATTCCGATCGACAGAACGCGCCTCCTACGCTTTCTCGCCCTGACCGGCCCCTTCACGGCTGTGATGGTTCTGAACTTCGCCTTCAACTGGCTCACGGCGGATAGCATCTTCCCCATAAGCGGCTCGCTGAAGAGCTCGTTCCCTCACCCGGCCGTCAACTACCGCCTGTTCATGAACCTGTTCCAAAATCCGGGCCAAGCCTGGTCCGGGTCCGTACTCTGGCGTCTGGCCCAGCTTTTCCTACCTGCCCTGATTGCCGCCATATCCTTGCTCTGGCTCCTGCCCCAGCGGCTTCAGCGCCGACACGATGACCTCACCGTACCACTCATTGTTTGCGCGGGGTTCGTCCTTGCCCTTGCCGCCTACAACGTCCTGTTTGTATTCCTTTGGCATCAGGGCCACTGGTACTTCCCCGTCTCCGTGCTCCTAACCACCATTCTCGCCTTGTACCTCTGGGAAAAGCATCGACCTATCCGGAAAAGAATCCCACAATATGTACTGGCCGGAGCAAGCGTTGCCATCGCCATAACCTTCTTTATGGCGGGCTATTACGACGCGGAGTACAATACTCGATACAAGCGGATGTTTGAAGCGCGAGCAGAGATCGCCGCCTACTTTGGCTCGGAGGAGCCGAAGATGATCGAGTACGACGACGGCATTGTCGCGTTCACTACGGGCTTCCCCGCCATGTCAGGCCTCGGTTTTGCCCTCGATGCGGAAGCGATGCCTTGGAAGGAGCGGGGGTTCTTGCTCTGGCTCGCCTACGACAGGGGCTTCGACCACATCGTGTCGATGAACTACTTTGGGTCTGGTGGTCTTTCAGAGGAGTCAGATGCGGAAGAAATTCGTCAGAAGCTAAGTGAAACGTTCTTCCTTACTCCGCGTGAAGTGGCGCCCTTTGATTTCGAAGTGGCGTATGTCACATCGAGTCGTGAGCTGGCCATCATCAAGATGGAGTTGCGTGATTGCCCGCCGGAGATGGTTCTGCGAGGATGCTCGGCCGACCGAGTGGAGGTGGAGTCAGCGAAGTAGCTCGCGCCGCCGTTCGGCCTGGCACCGATAATGACAGCGTCAACGTCGTGTTAGCCATCTCACGGTTCCTATGATAGGGCCGAAGGGCCCGCCGTCAAAGGCTCACCGGCTGACTTTTCTAGTCGCGGGCACAATAGTGGGGCAACTTCGATCCTGGTATACTCGTCTCCGGCAGCATTGTTGGATGCCAGACCGACGGTGGATTTTTTAGTCGAGGGGTGTATCTATGGCTACGAGCGGTTCGATGAAAGGGCGCACCTGCCTGATTACGGGCGCCAGTGGCGGTATTGGGAAGGAGACGGCGGTTGCCCTTGCAAAACTGGGTGCGACCGTCGTCATGGTTAGCCGGGATTCCGAGCGAGGCGAAGCCGCTCTATTGGACGTTCGGCGACGGAGCGGCGGCAGCAATGACGTCCACCTCATGCTCGCGGATCTGGCCTCGCTGCAAGCCG
>JACZYW010000131.1 GCA_022570885.1 Chloroflexota bacterium
AGTCGCTCATCATCATCGTCAACACGATCGGCCGCGATGGCGTCCCTCACCCAATGCCCATGTGGTACGCAGTCGAAGATGACGGCGCGATCGTGATGTCCACGTACACGAAGAGCCAGAAGATCCGAAACCTGAGGCGAGACCCGCGAGTGAGCCTGCTGGTGGAGGACGGAACCGCCTATTCGGAGCTGCGCGGCATCCTGATGTACGGTGTCGCGGAACTAGTCCAGGACGTGGAGCTCGTCACGGACATGATCATGGCGGTGTCCTCGCGGCAGGGCGGCGCTGAGTTGGGCGACCTGAGGCCTCAGCTGCGCCAGTCTGCCGAGAAGCGCACCGGCATTCGCATCAGGCCGGACAAGATCGTGTCCTGGGATCACCGCAAGCTCGGCGACGTATATTAGCAGCAACGGCTTGTAGCCAAGGCTATCGGTGAGCAGGTAGGCTAGGAGCGGAGGGGTGGCATGAACGAGTCAGAGGTGCAGGCCTTCCTAGACCGGTCGATGACGGCGATAGTGGCGACCGTTGGCGCCAAGGGCGGCGCGCACAGCGTTCCCGTCTGGTATCGATTCGAGGCTGGCTCGTTCAGGATCTGGACAGACGAGTCGCGCCAGTGGGTGAAGAACGCGCGGCGCAACCCACAGGTGAGCATCACCGTGGCCGAGCACGAGGCGCCGTTCGCGGCGGTTATCGCGCGCGGCAAGGCGGAGGTCGAGGTCGACCCGCCGGGGATGAAGGACGACATCCGTGCGATCGTCGAACGGTACATCCCCGAGAGCGACGCCGATGCCTACATTGCACAGTGGGCTGCGCTGCGGACGATCGTGCGCATCGAGGCGCTTCAGGTCCGTGCGTGGGGGAAGGGCTATTAGCGCGGCTTGTCGCTAAGGCTATCGGTGAGCAGGTAGGCTAGGAGCGAAGGAGTGGCGCCCCCGACGGGCGCCCGGACGAATGCGGCGGTCTTGAGAACCGCTTCCCGCCCAGCCTGTCTTGTACGTACCGCCAGGCGCCGTTTCGCATCTACGCGACCACCTCTCTGATCTCCCCTCTGTGTTGGCTAACTGTTGGCAATTGCTACGCTTGGAGGCTGCTGTCGTCGCGCGCCCCAGCCATTCGACCGAGACCATCTGCCGGGCGGTCTTCGATCTGGTAGAACGGTTACGTTGTTCGGAAAGGGTGTGGTTAGGGATCAAGCCTTCCGCCTGACGAAAAATCAAAAACAGATTGGCGGTGCGCTTCTGGAGCAATGTTCCTTGACAACGGCTTATCCGAATGGTAGGTTAGTGACGCTAAAAAGGTTAGTGAGTAACCACTAACTTAGCCATGTCACGAGCAGAGCGCCTATCTATGCCGGCAGCAAAACACAGCCTGCGCCGGAGTGGGAGCATCCGGTAGAACACAGGAGGCAGGACTTGGACCTACGAGACAGCGAAGAACAATCAGCGTTTCGCAAGGAGGTGGTGCGCTTCATCTCGGACGAAGCGCCGAAGGCCAAGAAGGGCATGAGCGGCGTAGCGGCGCTCGCCGGCAACTGGGAAGCGAGCCAAGCATGGTTCCAGAAGTTGGCCGACAAAGGGTGGATCGCCCCGGCTTGGCCAGAGGAGTATGGCGGCGCCGGGCTCAGTGTGATGAAACAGTTCGTCCTAAACGAGGAGATGGCGCTACGCAGAGCCCCGAGACCCGGTCACCTAGTCATTGGACTGGGAATGGGGGGTCCAACGATCATCAACCACGGCACTGAGGAGCAGAAGAAGGAGTTTCTCCCCAGCATCATCCGAGATCGGGACATCTGGTGTCAGGGATTTAGCGAACCAGAGTCTGGGTCGGACCTTGCTTCCATCAAAACGCAGGCGGTGCGAGATGGCGACGACTGGGTAATCAACGGACAGAAAATCTGGACGTCTCTTGCCCACCAAGCAGTCTGGATGATCATGATCGCCCGGACGGATCCCAAGGCTCCCAAGCATAAGGGGATGAGCTACTTTGTGATTGATATGAAATCCCCGGGCATCACGGTTCGGCCCATAACTGATATGAGCAACGCTCAATTGTTCAACGAAGTGTTCTTCGACAATGTGCGGGTGCCTGCCAGGAACATGGTGGGAGAAGAGAACCGCGGCTGGTACGTAGCGACGACGACACTTGACCACGAACGCTCGGCCATCGGTTCCACCACAGGTCTGAAACAACATGTAGAAGAGATGATCGCATTCGCCCGGGAGCACAAGAATGACCATACTAGTTCACTTGGGAAAAATCCGATGCTCAGGTACGAGCTCGCGGACCGGATGGTTGAAACAGAGATGGCGCGGATGCTGTCGTACCGCGTGATCACCATGCAGAACCGAGGAATGGTACCAAACCACGAAGCATCGATGCTAAAGCTGTACACCTCTGAGTTACAGCAGCGCACAGCTGCCACGTACCTGCATCTGCTTGGGCTGTACGGTCTACTGGGAAGTGGCTCACCGTTAGCGCCTGCGAATGGACGTCACAGCTTAGCCTACGTGTCTGCGGTGTCTGCCACAATCGCAGGGGGTACAAGCGAGATCCAACGCGGCATCATCGCCACTCGCGGACTGGGTCTACCGAAGAACTAACGCGCCGAAAGCTAGCCCCGTTGCCGCTCATTTCCGAGCTGCAAGCCGAGGCGGCGGGAAAAATTAAGCGGCCCGGCCGGGCAGGGCGCAGCCGCTTGGCGACCCTGGCGGAGGGGGAGGGATTCGAACCCCCGGTCGCCCGAAGACGACAGCGGTTTTCAAGACCGCCGCATTCGTCCGCTCTGCCACCCCTCCTGAATCCGAAGTATACCATCAGGGCGGGCGCGGGAGCCTCGACGCCCACGTCCGGAGCGTCTACTATCAAGCCATGAAGATTCACGAATTCCAGGCGAAGAAGCTGCTCGCTGAGTACGGCGTGCCCGTGCCGCCGGGCCGCGTCGCGGCGACGCCGGAGCAGGCGCGCGAGGCGGCGCAGGAGCTGGGCGGCCCGGTCGTCGTCAAGGCCCAGGTGCACGCCGGCGGCCGCGGCAAGGGCGGCGGCATCAAGACCGCGGCGACGCCGGAGGAAGCAGAGCAGGCCGCCACCCAGATCTTGGGCATGCGACTGGTGACGCCCCAGACGGACGCCGAAGGCAAGCTGGTGCATCGCGTGCTCGTCGAGGAGCAAACGGCGGTGGAGCGCGAGCTCTACCTCTCGGTGCTGGTGGACAGCGCTTCCAGCCGCACGACGATGATCGCCAGCGCCGCGGGCGGCGTGGAGATCGAGCAGGTGGCCGCCGAGCAGCCGGAGGCGATCCATCGCGTCGCGATCGACCCGGCCGTCGGCTTCCAGCCGCACGAGGGGCGCGAACTCGCCTTCGCCCTCGACCTCGGCGGAGATCTGCTGCGCCCGGCCGTGGGCCTGATGACGGCGCTCTATCGCTGCTTTACCGAGAAGGACTGCTCGCTGGTGGAGATCAACCCGCTCGTCGTCACCGGCGATGGCCGGCTGCTCGCGTTGGACGCCAAGATCACCTTCGACGACAATGCCCTCTTCCGGCGCGAAGAGATAGCCGCCATGCGCGACACCGACGAAGAGGACCCGCTGGAGGTGCAGGCCCAGGAGCTGGGGATCAGCAACTACGTGAAGCTGGACGGGAACATCGGCTGCGTCGTGAACGGCGCCGGGCTGGCGATGGCCACCATGGACAGCATCAAGCTGGCCGGCGGCGAACCGGCGAACTTCCTCGACATCGGTACCGTCAACGACGTGAGCCGGGTGGTGAGCGCCTTCCGTATCCTCACCGCCGACCCGAGCGTCAAAGCCGTGCTGATCAATATCTTCGGTGGCATGGCGCGGGTGGACATCATCGCCGAAGGGGTGGTGGCGGCGCATCGGGAGATGGATATACGCATCCCCGTCGTCGTCCGCCTGGCCGGCACGAACGTCGAGGAAGGCGAGCGCATCTTGGGCGAGTCGGGCCTGTCCGTCATCCGCGCGGACGACTTGGGCGAGGCCGCAAGCAAGGCGGTCGAGGCGGCGGGCAAGAACGGGACGTAACCGCGGGCAAGCCATGCTCCCACGAACTCTACTGGCACTCCTCCTCGTGACACTTGTGGCTGGGCCGATGCTGGTGACAGTCCGGCCGGCCTATGCCTGTAGCTGCGGCATAACGAGCCTGGAGGAGCGCGTCGCATCAATGGAGGCTATCGTCGTCGGCACCGTGCGAGAGCTGGATGGGGAAGCCCCTGCCTATGACCTTACCGTTGAGATCGATGAATACCTTACGGGTTCCGGGCCAGACACCATCACGGTACGAGACCAATTTCTGCAGGGTCCTGCCTGTTCGCCGTTCTCTCTCGACGCGGTGGGGAAGACGTATCTGCTCTTCCTCAGCCGAGATGAGGCGAATCACTTTCGGACCACCTGGTGTGTCGGATCGGGCGTCATAGACGATACGAACCGCGACGACATGGAGTCGATCATCGAGCAGATTCGTCTGCTTGTGGCTGGGGAGCCAGCGCAAGCGACGGAAGCTCTGCCGACCACACCTGCGGATGAGCTACCGACGGCTGGGGGGCCGGCGCCAGCGACGGAAGCTCTGCCGACCTCAGTTGCAGACGAGCTGCCGCAGGCCGGCTCTGGCGGCGACCTGCCCGAGCAGGGCAATGCGTGGCTGTTCTTAGCTATCGCCGGAGCGGGCCTGGGCGTCACCGGCCTCGGCGTCCTGCTGCGACATGGCACTCACCGTCGGTAGGGCGGTATCATAAGCCTCGATGTCTCCGTCGATAGAGGAAACGCAAGAAGAACCGCAGCCGCTGACAGACGATGGCAGGGTGCCGGGCTCCCGCGTCATACTCGCTGTCGGCGGGGTCGCCGCCGCCATCTCGGCGGTGGTGATCGCCGCGTTCGTGCTGTTCGCTGACGTCCCGGACGACCCAGACGTAGCCTGCGTGGAGACGCCGGAGGTCTGCAATACGCTACGCGATTATGCCGCCGCCTGGAACAATCGCGACGCCGGAGAGATGCTGACGCTGATGACAGATCGTGGGCTGCAGACCGTCCTTCAAGTAACATCGGAAGAAGAGCTGATTGAAAGCTTCAGCGATCTGCCACGGACCGACCTGATCGAGGAGCTCCGCATCGCATCGATAACGCTCGATGGAGACACGGCCGAAGTGAGGGTCCAGTACAGGCGCCTCAACCAATCGTTCGACGACGCGTATCGGCTGGTGCAGAGCGACGGCCGCTGGCTGATCGACGGTTGGGACGCATGACGGTGCGTGCGGAGCTGCGCGAGCAGGTCGAAGCCGAGATCATGCGTCGCGGCGAGGTAACGCCTCGCGACATGATGGGCACCACCGCCTACATGGTGCGCGGGCGCATGTTCGCCTTCTGGGTGGCCGATGGCCTGGTGTTGAAGCTGCCCGCTCGCACACGCCAGGAGCTGATCGACCGGAAAGCGGGCGCGCTGTTCCAGGGCCCGCAGGGGCGCGGCTTCGGCGAGTGGACCCGCCTGGACTTATCGAAGAAGAAAGAGCTGCCCGCTGTGCTGGAGGGCGTGAAATCCGCGTACGATTACGTGGGCGGTAGCGCGGCGAAGCGTAAGCCGAAGAAGAAGCGACGATGACCCACGACCCTCTTCTACCCATGACCCGCCTAAAGGAGGCAGCATGAGCGTTCTCGTCGATCAATCCACCCGCGTCATCATCCAGGGCATCACCGGCCGCGAGGGCAGCCTCCAGGCTCGGCTGTGCATCGAGTACGGGACGAAGGTGGTGGCCGGCGTCACCCCGGGCCGCGGCGGCGAGTCGTTCGAGGGCGTTCCTATCTTCAATACCGTGCGCGAGGCCGCGCGCGAGACGAACGCGGACTGCTCGTTCATCGTCGTGCCGCCGCCCTTCGCCGCCGACGCTATCTTGGAGGCGGCCCACGCCGATATCCCGCTGGTGATCTGTATCACCGAGGGCATCCCGACGATGGACATGGTGGGCGTGAAGCGGGCACTCCAGGGCGGCGACTCTCGCCTGATCGGGCCCAACTGCCCCGGCGTGATCACCCCCGGCGAATGTCGTGTCGGCATCATGCCGGGCGATGTCTTCTCGGCCGGCGCGGTGGGCGTCGTCTCCCGCAGCGGCACGCTGGTGTACGAGGCGGTCGCGCAGCTCACCAACCGGGGCATCGGCCAGTCGACCTGCATCGGCGTGGGCGGCGACCCGATCATCGGTACCACGCAGCGAGAGGCGCTGGAGCTTTTCGATAAGGACACAGAGACCGCGGCCGTCGTCCTCATCGGCGAGATCGGCGGCAGCGCGGAGCAGGAGGCGGCCGACTACCTGCGAGGCATGAGCAAGCCGGTCATCGCGTTCATCGCCGGGGCGACAGCGCCGCCGGGACGGCGCATGGGCCACGCCGGCGCGATCATCGCGGGCGACACGGGCACCGCCCGCGCGAAGCAGGAGGCGCTCTCCGCCGCCGGCGCCGTCATCTGCGAGTCGCCCGCCGAGATCGGCGCGACGACGGAGCGTGTGCTCAAGGACGCCGGGCTGATCTAGCGATAGCCGTCGTCATGGATAATAGCTGTGCGCATCTGTGGCTAATTCCTCACCACCATCTGTGTCTAGCTCTGCACATCTGTGGCTAATCCACCGCCGCCATCTGTGTCCATCTGTGCGTATCTGTGGCTAATCCACCGCCACCATCTGTGTGTATCTGTGGCTAATCCACCGCCGACAGGCCCAGTGCCTCGAG
>JACZYW010000132.1 GCA_022570885.1 Chloroflexota bacterium
CGCTCGATCCCCCGGTGGTCGCAGAGGGCGCGCAGGTCCTCGACGACGAGGTCCTGCGTGTACTGCGCTGGATCCTCGGGCGCTTCCGACCGATAGTGGCCGCGCATGTCCCAGGAGACGACTCGATAGCTGTCCGCGAGCGCCTCGGCCAGCGGCGACCAGAGCTCCGCGCAGTCGCCAAGTCCGTGCGTGAGGACGAGGGCGAGGCCTTGGCCGCGCTCTTCGTAGTAGATATCGATGCCGTTCAGTTTGGCAGTAGGCATATCGCTCGATAGCCTATCACGAACGCGGGGCTAGGCGTAAGTGGTGGGTCTCGCAGTTACTTGCGGGACAGGCTTTAGCCTGTCGGCTGTCGAGCTGAAGCCCGACCCACGGTTGTGCGGGGACTGCTATCGCCGGGCTGTAGGGGCGACCATCCGGTCGCCCTCGTCCAGCGCGGTGCTCCAGCTTGCCCCTGCGAGCACAGCCGGCCTCAGTCCGGCGGGCGAAACGGCTCGGGCCGGTCGCCGGCGGCGTAGCGGCGCAGCCACTCCCCCATGCTGGGGTCGCGCAGCGTATCGCGGTGAACGCGCACCTCGTGCTCCAGCCCTTCGGCCAGCGGGAGCGTGAGCCCGTCGATCACCGCTCGCCGGTCGTTCCGCATCGCTAGTTGCGGATAGGCCGAGAGCCTCTCAGCCACGTGGATGGCCCGCTCCAGCGCCTGGCCCTCCGGAACGACCTCCTGCACCAGGCCGATGCGCATGGCGTGCTCCGCGTCGATGAGGGCGCCCGTCTCGATCAGGTAGAGCGCGTTGCCCAGGCCGACGATGCGCGGCAGCCGCTGGGTGCCGCCGTCGACCAGCGGGACGCCCCAGCGACGGTTGAGGACGCCGAACTGCGCGTTCTGGGCGGCGATGCGGAAGTCGCACCAGCAGGCGAGCTCCAGGCCGCCGGCGGTGCAATAGCCGTTGACGGCGGCGATGGTCGGCTTGTCGATGTCGATGATGCGCGAGACGCCCATGGGGCCGGACTCGCGCGCGCCGGGGCGAGTGGTCAGGCTATCGACGTTCTTGAGGTCGGCGCCGGAGCAGAACGAGATATCGCCCGCGCCGGTGAGGACGAGGACGTCCAGACCGTCGTCGGCCCGGAAGGTATCGACCGCTTCGTTGAGGAGCTGCGCCGTCTCGCCGTCGACGCAGTTGCGCACCTCCGGCCGGTTGATCGTGACGACGAAGGTGCGGCCCCGGCGCTCGGTGAGGACGTTGGGCATGTCAGCGACACCTAGGGCAACGACTCACACGCGACCCCATCATTGTCCTGGTCGAGCCTGTGCGGATCTTGCGACGGGCCACCCACTGCTTCGAAGAAGGCCTGCGCCTCAGCCTGCGTTGCAAAGTCCGGGCAATTACAGTCTTTTGCCGCGCAGGGTGGTAGCCCCGTTGGGGGTACGTCGGTCGGCTGCGGTGGAGGCTGAGTCGGCTGCTGGGACGGAGGCTGGGTCGGCTGCTGTGGTAACTCGGTTGGCTGAGGCGGAGATGTAGCTGTGGGCTCCGAAGGAACTACCGTGTCTGTCGGCTCCGGTGCTCTAGGGGTGTCCGTTGTCTCGGTTTCGACCGTCTCTGTAGGTGCAGGTTCACCGTCTTTATCCGCTTGGCAGGCTACAGCCACGACAAGGCTGCCGGTCAAAAGCAACAGGAATATCCAGCGCATTATGCCAACCTCCAACTTGCCAGCAACTCAGCCATTGTTACCGCTTATGATCACTCACGGCAAGACCCTAATTTAGCTTCTCTCCCCGCTCGCCCCTACTTCCACAGCCGGCGCCAGAAGCCCGCTCGACCGAGGACGCGGCCCACGAGCTTGTTCTTCGCCCGCCGGCCGGCGCGCTTCGGATTACCGGAGGTAACGGCCTTAACATCGGCGGACAGCCGGGCCAGGCGAAAGAGTACACTGACTAGGCCCATCTGTGCTGCCTCCTGGCCTGCGCTGCGCCCCCGGACAGACCTGAAGGTCTGTCCCTACGAGCGCTATCCATTTTTGTGGGACAGGCTTTAGCCTGTCGGCTGATCTCACGCCGAAGCCTGTCGCTGTCGGGCTGAAGCCCGACCCGCTGATGGGTGTCCGGCCGCCCAGGACTGTTCGAGGGCGACCGGACGGCCGTCCCTACTCGTCCTTCGCGCGCTCCTGTTCGATCAGCTCGCGGCGGAGGATCTTGCCGGAGAGCGTCTTCGGGATCGCATCGACGAACTCCAGCTCGCGCAGCTTCTTGTAGGGCGCCACTCGCTCTGCGATGAAGGCCATGATCTCCTCGGCGCTGGCCTGCTGGCCCTCCTTCAGCACGACGAAGGCTTTGGGGACCTCCCCCGCCGCGGCGTCCCGCTTGGGGATGACGGCGGCGTCGAGGACGGCGGGATGCTCCGCCAGCGTCGCCTCCAGCTCGGCCGGGGCTACCTGGTAGCCCTTGTACTTGATCATCTCCTTCGCCCGGTCGACGACGTAGACGTAGCCTTCGTCGTCCGCGTAGACGATGTCGCCACTGCGCAGCCAGCCGTCGGGACGGATCGTCTCGGCGGTGGCCTCCGGCGCCTTCCAGTAGCCCTGCATCACCTGCGGGCCGGAGATCAGCAGCTCGCCCGTCTCGCCCACCGGCAGCTCCTCGCCCGAGTCCATGTCGACGATCTTTTCCTGGGTGTCCGGCACCGGCGGCCCTACGGAGGCGGGCTTGATGGCGTCCAGCGGGTTCGTGTTCGTGAGCGGACTGGTCTCGGTCATGCCATAGCCCTGCAACATGGGGCAGCCGAAGCGCTGTTCCGCCATCGCGGCCACCTCGGGCGGCAGCGGCGCCGCGCCCGAAAGCACGTAGCGCAGCGACGAGAGGTCGTGCTGATCGAGCTTGGGGTGGTGCGCGAGCGCCAACAGCGCCGGCGGCACGACGAAGAAGTCGCTCACCTTGTATTTCTCGATCATTTGGAGCGTCCGGTCCGGATCGAAGCGCGGCATCACGAGGCAGGTCGCCCCGGTGGCGAGGGTGACGTTGAGGAGAACCATCAGTCCGTAGATGTGGTAGAAGGGCAGGAACGCCAACAGGACGGAGTCCTCCGTAGAGAGGCCGGTGGCGATGGTCTGCCGCATGTTCGAGGTGAGGTTGTAGTGCGAGAGCATCACTCCCTTCGGCAGGCCGGTCGTCCCGCTGGAATAGGGGAGCACCGCCAGGTCGCGCTCCGGGTCGATGTTCACCGGCTCCGGCTCCGGCGGTTCTCCGGCCACCAGCTCCCAGATGTCTTCGATCTCGTAGACTTGGCGCAGCTTCGAGAGATTGCCGCGCCCCTCCTCGACGTTCGGCAGGAACGGCTTGGCGGCGAAGACGACGACCGCCTCCGCGTCGTCGAGCTGGTGCTCCACCTCGCGCGCGACGTAGAGGGGGTTGAGCGTGGTCACCTTCGCCCCGGCGAGCAGCGCGCCGTGTAGCACGACGGCGTACTCCGGGCAGTTGGGCGCGAGGATCGCCACCGTCTCGCCCTTCGTGACGTTCGCCTGGCGCTGGAGGAAGCGCGCCAGCTTGCGCGACGCCTCCCAGAGCCGGCCGAAGGTGTAGGTTTTCTCTTCGATATCGATGAAGGCGGGTTTGTCCGGCAGCCTCTGCGCGGTCTGCTCGAAGAGCTGCGAGAACGGATGCTTGGGATAGGGCGCTTGTGACGGCCAGGGACCTGACGCGAGCATGACGTACCTCCATATGTGTGCCTGAGCTGAGGCCACCGGCCCAGCTACTAACGACGTCCGCATGATCTCGCACCCGGCAGAGGCTGTCAAGGTGCGCTGCCGCCTTTACGCGCGCGGGCATCAGCCGGTACGATAAGGCTTGCGCAGGAGTTCACAATGTCACCCTTCGTCTACCCACTCGAGCAAGCGCCCGAAGACCCGTCGTCGGTGGGTGGAAAGGCGACGGGGCTGGGGCGGCTGCTGCGCGCAGACCTGCCCGTGCCCCCCGGCTTCGTGCTCACCGCGGACGCCCTTCGCGCCTATCTGCGCGCGAGCGATCTCGATGACGAGCTAGCGGCCCTGCTCACGGCCGCGACGGAAACGCTCGAGAGCGATCTCCTCGCCCGCCTGCGCGATGGCCGCTGGCCGGAGGAATTGCGCGGCGAGGTAGCTACGGCGTACGCCTCGCTGGGCGAGCACTCCGGCGATGGGCCCGTCGCCGTCCGCTCCTCGGCGACCGCAGAGGACAGCGCCGACGCCTCGTTCGCCGGCCAGCACCAGACCTTGCTGAACGTGACAGGGCTCGACGCCGTGCTGGACGCGGTCCTCGTCTGCTGGGCCTCTCTCTACTGCGCGACCGCTCGCGATTACCGTCGCGTCCGCGGCGTCGAGGACGACGCCCCGGCCATGGCGATCGTTGTCCAGACGCTCCTGCCTGTCGTGGCCGCGGGCGTCGCCTTCACCCTCGATCCCGTCGGCGGCGATCGCGACCTGGTGCTGATCGACGCCGCCTGGGGCTTGGGCGAGGGTGTCGTCGCCGGCATCGTCTCGCCCGACCACTACGTCGTGCGCAAGGACGACGGCACGATCATCCGGCGTGAAGTGACGCGGAAGCGGGTGCGGATAACGCCCGCGCCGGGCGGCGGCACCCGCAGCGAGGAGCTGTCCGCCGAGTTAGCCCAGCAGCCGTCGCTGAGCGACGCGCAGATCGTCGAGCTGGCGCGGCTGGCCGCGGGCATCGAAGAGATGATGGGGACGCCCCAGGACGTGGAGTGGGCGCTGGCGGACGATCGCTTGTTCATCCTCCAGTCGCGCCCGATAACGGCGGTCGCTGCCCCAACTGACGAAGGCCGTGTCTCCGAGTTCGATACGAAGATTGACCCGGCGACGGTCGCTGCCCCAACTGACGAAGGCTGGGTGTCCGAGTTCGATACGGAGGTGGACCCGGCGACGATCTGGACGTCCGCCAACGTCCAGGAGGTGATGCCGGGCCAGCTCTCGCCGTTCGGCTGCTCGATCACGAAGATGATGATTGAGGAGTGGGGCACGAAGCCGATCGAACGCATGGGCATTCGCCTGGAGACCAAGGACCCGTTCTCCGCGTACTTCTACGGGCGCGCCTTCCTCAGCGTCACGATGATGCAAGAGGTGGCGGAGCAGAGCCCGTTCGGCTCACCAGAGGCGCTCATGGACCAGTTCCTGGGCCAGACACGCGATTCTATCGCCAGACCACAACGCCCCTCGCTTAGGAAACTCCTTCGCTACGCGACCGTCCTGCCGCGCATGCTCTGGCATATCTGGCAGATGCCCGCCGAGATCCGCCGCGCCGAACGGACGATCCAGCAGTTCGGGCAGGAGGCCGCGGCGCGGCCCTTCGCGCAGCAGTCCGACGAGGAGCTGGTGCGCACGTTCGACGAAGCGCTGCCTCGCAACGGCGAGGTGACCATCACGCACGTCTCAGGCGCGGGGATCACGAGCGCCAATTTCGAGTGGCTGCGCCGCTGCACGGAGCGCTGGCTCGGCGACGAGCGCGGCGTGCTCCAGGCCCGGCTCTGCACCGGTCTCGCCGGACTCGAAAGCGCCCAGCCCGCCTACGAGCTGTGGGACCTCTCCCGTCTCGTCCTCGCCTCCGGCCAACTGCGCGAGGCGTTCGAGCAGACGGACGGAGCCGAGATCGAGCGCCGGATCGCCACGCTGGCGGGCGACGAGGTGGACGCTTTTCGTCACCGCCTCGCGGAGTTCTTGGAGCGCCACGGCCATCGCAGCGTGATGGAAGCCGAGATCTCCGCCAAGAGTTGGGAGGATGACCTGCCGACCGTCTTCGTCATGATCCGCAACTATCTCGCGGCCGACGAATCGGTCGCGCCGCATCGCATCGAGAAGCGCCAGCGGCGCGAGCGGGAAGCGGCGACTCGCGATGCCTTGCGTCGATTGCGTTGGTGGCGGCGGCCCATCTTTCGCTACGTCCTGCGGCAGGCGCAGCAGTGGGTAGGCATGCGCGAGCACACCAAATCGCTCATGGTGCGCGGGATCCAGCACGGGCGTCGCCTCACCCGCGAGCTGAGCCGGCGGATGGTGGCGCACGGCTTGCTGGACGGCTGGGAGGACTTCTACTACCTCACCTGGGACGAAGCGAAGGCGCTCCTACGCGGCGAGCTCGAGCGCGAAGAGGCCGGCCGCCATATCCGTCGCCGCAGGGCGGAGGAAGAGCGCAACCTGCCGGTGATGCTTCCCGAGACGTTCCAGGGCCGCCCGAAGCCCCTTCGACCCGCCGATAGCGAGCTTCCGGAGGGCGATATCCTGCGCGGCATCCCCGTCTCGCCTGGCCGGGTCACCGGCCCGGCCCGCGTCATCCTCGACCCGCGCCGTGATGCCGCCATCGAGCCGGGCGAAATCTTGGTCGCGCCGGTGACGGACGCCGGCTGGACGCCGCTCTTCGTCGCGGCGGCGGGCATCGTCGTCGATGTCGGCGGCTCCCTCTCGCACGGCTCCACCGTCGCCCGCGAGTTCGGCCTGCCCGCCGTCGTCAACGTCAAGCACGGCACGCGGCTGATCCGCACCGGCCAGACGATCACCGTCGATGGCGACGAGGGCGTGGTCGTGTTGGGAGACTCGAACACCCCGTAGAGTCATGGCGCTCGCCTTGTCCGCGACGCCGCAGTCGGCGAAACTGCCCGTATGCCCTGGGACCCTGATCGCTACGAACAGTTCAGCCGCGA
>JACZYW010000133.1 GCA_022570885.1 Chloroflexota bacterium
CGGGACGGGCTGAAGCCGGTGCAGCGGCGCATCCTCTTCGCCATGCACGAGCTGGGCATGCGCCCCGGCACCGCGTTCAAGAAGAGCGCCCGCCTCGTCGGCGAGGTGCTGGGCAAGTACCACCCCCACGGCGACGCCCCGGTCTACGAGGCGATGGTGCGCATGGCCCAGAGCTTCTCGCTGCGCTACCCACTCGTCGACGGCCAGGGCAACTACGGCAGCGTCGACAACGACCCGCCCGCCGCCATGCGCTACACCGAGGCGCGCCTCCAACCGATCGCGATGGAGCTGCTGACGGACATCGACCGCGATACCGTAGATTTCGTCCCCAACTTCGACGACAGCCTGCAAGAACCGACGGTGCTGCCCGCCCGCATCCCGAACCTGCTAATCAATGGCGCCAGCGGCATCGCCGTCGGCATGGCCACCAACATCCCGCCCCACAACCTGAACGAGATCTGCGATGCCATCTCCCTGCTCATCGACGAGCCGGAGACGACCACCGAAGAGCTCTCGGAGATCGTCAAGGGGCCCGACTTCCCCACGGGCGGCATTATCTACCGCATGCACCGCGAAACCGAGTACGACGCCGAAGGCAATCGCAAGGAGGTGCTGCGCGACGCGGTAAAGCAGACCTACGCCGATGGCCGCGGCCGCATCATCGTGCGGGCGCGGGCGAGCATCGAGGAGTCGGCGCGGGGCGGCCGCATGCAGATCATCGTCAGCGAGCTGCCCTACCAGGTGAACAAAGCCGCCCTCGTGGAGCGCATCGCCAAACTGGCCCGCGATAAGAAGATAGAGGGCATCAGCGACCTGCGCGACGAATCCGACCGCCACGGCATGCGCATCGTCATTGAGCTGAGCCGGACCGGCCAGCCGCAACAAGTGCTCAACTCGCTCTACAAGCACACCCCCATGCAGTCCACCTTCGCCGTTAACATGTTGGCGCTGGTGGACCAGCAGCCCCGCGTGATCAACCTGAAAGTCGCCCTGGAGCAGCACCTCATCTTCCGGCGAGAGGTGGTCCGGCGTCGCGCGGAATTCGATCTAGCGAAGGCCAAAGAGCGCGGGCACATCCTGGAAGGGCTGCTCAAGGCGCTGGACAAGCTGGACGAGGTGATCAAGGCCATCCGGCGCGCCCAGTCCGCAGAGAACGCCAAGGAACGGCTGATGGCCCGCCCATTCGGCCTGAGCGAACGGCAGGCCCAGGCCGTGCTCGATATGCAGCTTCGCCGCTTGGCTCGGCTTGAGAGCCAGAAAATCCAAGAGGAATACTCCCAGATCATCCAGCAGATCAACGAGCTGGAAGACCTCCTGGCGAACCCGCGCAAGATCGACTTCCTCATCGAGGAGGACATCGCGGAGCTGAAGAAGACGTACGGCGACGACCGGCGCACCCAGATCATCGCCAAAGAAGTGGAGCAGCTCAGCGACGAGGACCTGATCCCACATCAGGAGGTGGTGGTCTCGATCAGCCAGCGCGGCTACATCAAGCGGCTGCCGCTGGAGACCTACCGGCCGCAGCACCGGGGCGGGCGCGGCATCGCCGGCATGGGTACCCGCGAGGCCGATGCCGTGCACCGGCTGATCGTCGCCGATACACACGATAGTCTGCTCTTCTTCACCGACCGCGGCCGCGTCTTCAAACTCCGCGCCTTCGAGGTGCCCGACGCCTCCCGACAAGCGCGGGGCATCCCGCTCATCAACCTCATCGAAATCGACCAGCGCGAGCAGGTCACAGCCGTCGTCGCCGCCCAGGACTTCGATAAGGACGCCATGGTGCTCGCGACCTCCATGGGCGAGGTGAAGAAGACACCCCTCTCGGAGTTCGCCTCCGTGCGGCGAGCCGGGCTCATCGCCATGGACCTGGAGAAGCAGGACGTGCTGGTCTCCGCCAAGCTGGCCCACGAGGAGGACGAGGCGATCATCGTCACCTCCGATGGCCAGTCCGTTCGCTTCCCGGTCGCGGAGCTGCGCTTGGCCTCACGCGCAAGCGGCGGCGTGCGCGGAGTGCGGTTAGGCAAGAAGGCGCAGCTGGTGGGCATGGAGATCGCCTCGGCGGGAGACCAACTTCTCGTGCTCACCGCCAACGGCGCCGGCAAGCGGACACCGATGGAAGAGTTCCCCACCCACCATCGCGGCGGCAGCGGCGTCATCGCCTTCAGTCTCGTCGACAAGACCGGCCCGGTCGTTGCCGCGCGGGCGGTGAAGGATTCGCAAGAGCTGATCATCATCTCGCAAGACGGCATCGTCCTGCGCACGCGAATGGACGGCATCTCCATCCAGGGACGGCCGACGCGAGGCGTCGCCGTCATCGGCGTGGGGCCGGGCGACCGTGTCGCCTCTATCGCCGTGATCGAGATGGAGCAGGGCCAGGCTGACGCCACAGCGGAAGGCCCTGAGCCCGACGGGGATGGAGCGTCGAAGAAGGCACCCGCCTCTGCCGCCCGTGAGCGGGCAAGCCTGGCGAAGGCGGACGACGCCGTGGCCAAGGCCGATGCTGCCATCGAGAAGGCGAGCGCCGCTAAGTCGAAGAATGGCAACTCGGCGAAAGGCGACTCCGACCGCGGCAACGGCGAGCGTCCGTCTCGCCGCTAGACGGAGCTCGCATGATACCTGCCATTGCCACTCCACTAGACGGTTTGCTATACTTTCCCACCACGCTCAGGCGGATACACCATGGAGAAAACTCTACGGAAGATTTCTGCCGATGAGTTTGCGCGCCGGCTGAGACAATCCACCGGCGAACAAGACAAGCGATTTGCATTCTTCATCGGCGCCGGATGCTCAGTATCCTCGGGCATTCCCGGCGCGCACGGTCTCGTGAAGGATAAGTGGCTTCCCCGACTTCGGGACCTCCTCGCCCCAAACCGGAAGGACCTTGATACCTGGGCTAAGGAGGAGATACCCGGTTACGACACGCAAAACCCAGCCGCCTCATACGGCCCTGTCATGGAAAGGCTTTTTCTTCAGCCCGAAGAGCGTCAGCGTGAGCTGGAATCACTCTGTGAGGGGCGGTTTCCTGGTTTCGGATACGCGGTTCTGGCTAACCTTCTCGAACATCAGGGTGGATGTTTCAACGTTGCCCTCACCACTAACTTTGACGACCTAATGCCAGACGCCCTGTATCTATTCACGCAGGCACGACCACTCACCATCCAGCATGAATCCCTCGCGCAGTTCATTCGGCCGACACGCACGCGTCCGCTTATCGTGAAGCTGCACGGTGACCACCGCCTCTCACCCCTCAACACGTCTCATGAGACCGAAAGATTGAAAGAGGATATCGGGAGGCAGGTAGCGGCGGTACTCAACGATCGCGGGCTAATCTTCATCGGCTACGGAGGCAATGATCAGGGCATCAGAAAGATGCTCGATGGCCTGCCGGCCGCAGCGCTTCCGCTCGGGGTATTCTGGGTCAGCGGGGCCGAGCCGCAAGGGGAGATTCGCCCCTGGCTCGAATCTCGCGAGGCAATCTGGGTCGAGAAACATGACTTTGACGAGTTGATGCTGCTCATTAGGGACGTCTTTGACCTGCCCCATCCGGAACGGAAGCGGTTCGACGAGGTGTTTGAGAAATACACCGAAACCTACAAGAAGCTTTCCACCCGTGTTGCCACGCTGCCCGACACAGCTCCCGACGCGGCGGCCCTCAAGGAAGCTGTTGAGCGCGCCGACGAGGCCTTTCCGAACTGGGTGGCACCTTTGATGGCGGCGTATCGCTTGCATGAAACAGATCCAGACCGTGCGGATGCTATCTATGCAGAGGGTATCGAGCAGTTTCCAGATTCGGCCGTTCTTCTCGGCAGCTACGCCAGCTTCCTCAAGGACGTTCGCAAGGATTACGATCGAGCTGAAGAGTACTTCCGCCGAGCACTCGACGCCGACCCTGGCCACGCGAGCATCCTCGGCAACTACGCCATCTTGCTCAATGACGTTCGCAAGGATTACGACCGAGTGGAAGAGTACTACCGCCGCGCACTCATCGCCGACCCTGACCATGCCAACAACCTCGGCAACTACGCCGGTTTCCTGCTCGCCCGGGGACGTAGCGACCAAGGCCTACAAATGCTGGACGAAGTCTTCCGGCTCCCAGACGCCTCCGTGTCCTCTAGCCTTGCAGTCGAAACTAGGTTCTATGCCTTCGCTCATCGCTTGGACGAAGGACGCACCGAGGCATTTCAAAACCTGAAGCGCGTTCTAGAAGCCGGTGCGCGATCGCCGGGCTGGAACCTTGAAGACAACATCGCCCGCGCTCGAGAGGACGAGCACCCCGATATCGAATGGCTAGAGAAGCTGGCCGCCGTCATTACAGAGAACGCGGACATAGCCATCTTGGACGAGTGGCCCGCGTGGCAGGAGGTGTGACCTGGCGCCCTCCTGGATCGTGACAGAACAGCTACCATCCGAGGCGAAGGTGCGAGATGCTACCGAGTCGAACTCTAGCGCGGCGGTCTTAGCCGTCGATGAGCTTGCGGGCGCCCACCAACGAGAGCAGGTCGTTCGACCCGTCCTCGATCATGGAGGCGCGGGCGTCGCGGAGCAGCTTCTCCACCAACGTACCCTTGCAGAGCCCGTACCCGCCGTGGAGCTGCACAGCGTCGCTGGCCACATCGAAGGCGGTCTGCGTGCAGAAGACCTTCGACGCAATAGAGTACTGTATAGCCGAAGGCTGCTGGCTGTTGTAGATGAGCGCGGAGCGCGCCAGGTTCCGAGCCGCCTGCACCCGCGCGAACATGTCGAAGAGCCGCTTCTGCACGAGCTGGTGCTCGCAGATGGGCTTACCACCCTGCACGCGCTCCTTCGTGTAGGCCAGCGCCTCTTCGAAGGCGGCACGAGCCAGCCCAGCAAACGTGATGCCCATGAAGGCGTTGGCGGCAGTCAGCACCGCTTCCAGCACATTGGGATAGCCCTCCGGCCCCGCCAGCATGTAGTGACGGGGGATGCGCACGTCGTCGAAGAAGATCTCACCCTGGTTGAGGGCGCGCTGCCCCAGCTTGTCCAGAGCGCGGCCCCTGGACACGCCCGCCAGGTCCAGCGGGATGAGCGCCGCGCCACCGCCGGCCATGCCGCTTCCTCGCTGCTCCTCAATGCCCAGGAACGCCAGCGCATGCGTGGCGATGGTGCCGTTGGAGACCCACGATGACTTCTGGCCGGTGATCACCCATTCGTCGCCGTCGGCGCGGGCCGTCAGGCCGTAGAAGACGTTCGGGTCACGGAAGGCCTGCGTCCCCACCGCCAGCGTGTCGGAGCCGTGGTTGGGCTCGGTGATCGCCCAGCAGCCGATGTAGCGCGCCTCCCTGTCTTCGATGAAGGGCCGCACGACGTCCTTGATCAGCTCCGGATTGCCGCTGCCCCCGGCGAAGAGGAAGGGGAACGACGTGACGCCCAGACCGACCGCGAAGTCGGCCGCGCCCCAGCCGAACTCCTCGGACACGATGATCTGCTCCTCGATCGAGAGCCCTGCCCCGCCCATCGCCTCTGGCAAGTTGCGAACGTGGTAGCCCTGCTCGTAGTAGCGACGGAAGACGTCCCAGAAGACGGTATCGCGCTTGATCACGTCTTCCGGGTCGGCCAGTGCGTCCAGCTCCAGGGCGGCGGGCCGTAGCACTTCTGCCGCGAAACGGTGCACCTCATGGCGCAGCGTGACCTGCTCCGGCGTAAGCGTTTGGTCGAGGTCGAGGTAGGCCATGGTACTATCCCCCCATCGCAGGCTCGTAGCGGTACCGGTGAGTCATCACTCGCGCGCCAGTATACCTGTCGCCTGGCCCGCAGCTAAGGGCCATTCGTCCCTTTTCTTGTTAAGCCGTGTCCTCCGGCCTGCCCGCGACGCCGCGAAACTCGATAATCTTGCGCGGCCGCAGCCTGATGCTCACGGCGTCGCCGCCGGTAGTGCCCGAGAGGTACGCCTTCGCCAGCTCCTCGCCCAGGTAGCGCACGGCCAGCCTGCTCCGCTCCTCCTCCGACAGCGGCGGCCCGATCTCCGCGCTGCCCTGAACCGTCGCCGCGTAGTAGGGCAACGTCCGCCGGTCGACGACGAGCGACACGTCGGGCTGCCGCTCGATGTTTCGGTGCTTCTGCGAGCCGCGACCGGTGCTCATGATGAAGACGCCGCCTTCGTACAGATACCAGATGGGCGCGGCGTGGGCGCCACCGCCCGGCCCTACCGTCGCCAGCACGGCCACGTTCGCCTCGGCGAGGAACTCCTCTTGCTCGCTCATGACACCTCCAGTGCTCGATCTCTTAACGCTAGTACCCTCGCTCCGCGTCGGCCAGATTCATGAGCGGCTCGCCGGCCAGGTAGCGGCGCAGGTTCTCGCAGAAGATGCCGACAGCGCGCTGGTTGTAGATCTCCGTGCCGCCGGAGATGTGGGAGCTCATGATCACGTTCTCCATGCCCCACAGCTCGCTCTCCTCCGGCAGCGGCTCCTGCTCGAACACGTCCAGCCCTGCGCCGGCGATCCAGCCTTCCTTTAGCGCACGCACCAGCGCCGCCTCGTCCACCACCGCGCCCCGGGCGATGTTGATCAGCACCCCGCTCGATTTCATCGCCCGCAGCTCCGGCTCGCCGATGAGCCGTCGCGTCTCCGCCGTGGAGGGAACGGCCAGCACGACGAAGTCGCTCCCCGCGAGCAGCTCCGGCAGGCCGGACGGCGG
>JACZYW010000134.1 GCA_022570885.1 Chloroflexota bacterium
TTTGGTCTCAGTTAAAGGCCCGCTCTTCTTGCCACCCTTCTGTGCCTTGCCAGGGCTCAGCTTGGCTGGCGCTCCCATCCTCACGGTGGTGCTTTTACCCACAACCTTTGGGGTTCGAATCGTCCGCCTCGATCTAAGTGGCATGCTCTCCTCCTTCTCGACTTTCTGTTGTAGAACCGGCCTGCAATGACGCAAGTGCCTGAGCAATTGACAGGTCATTACCATCTACAGAGGCAATCATTCTGTGTGATTTGTACTCCCAACCTCGCCTAGGGGGGAACCGCCTGGTCCAGCTGCGATACTTCAAGGTGAACTCGACGTACAACACCTGCTGCACGTTCTCACCGCCGAACCGGATCATCAGATCAGTATAACTTTCGCCAGATGCCAGGGGATAGGTCGACGGAATCAGATTGTTGTCTGGATAATGCTGTTCCGCCTCTTCATCGGAATTGATGTCCAAGCTGCCGTTCGGATCATACCCGGGTTCCGTTTCGTCGGGAAGTAGAATTCTTCGCCACCATCCATACATACGCTGGGCAGCAGTTGATCGGTTTTCAACAACGAGGCTAACTGTGTACGCCCAGCGGGCATTCTCTTCATGAAGAACTTTCCTAAGTCTGCAAGGCGTGATCGCGATATGGTAGTTGTTGCCAAGAGGCTGCTGTAGAAAGAATTTCCAGAATGCGGCAAGCGCACCCACGAGTAGAATCACCGCGGTAGTATATGCAGCAACGATGGTTGCCCAGGACTCAGCAGACTCAAGAGCTGTTGGTTCCATCCTACTTACTCTCTCACAGCCTTCCCCAGCTTCTCGTACCACTCCTTGATCTTCGCCTCGAACCCCAGCTCCCCCGGCTCGTAGTAGCGGCGGCCGGCGAGCCGGTCGGGCAGGTGCTGCTGCTCGACGTAGTGCTCGTCGTGGTCGTGGGCGTACTGGTAGCCCTTGCCGTAGCCCAGCGATCGCATCAGGCCGGTGACGGCGTTGCGCAGGTGCAGCGGCACCGGATCGCCCTGCGTCTCGCGCACGTCCTTGAGGGCGCGCTCGTAGGCGAGGAGGACGCTGTTGCTCTTGGGCGCGGTGGCCAGGTAGATCGCGCACTCGGCCATGGGCAGAAAGCCCTCCGGCAGGCCGATGAAGTGCACCGCCTGCTGGCAGGCGATCGCGACGACGAGCGCCTGCGGGTCGGCCAGGCCGACGTCCTCCGCCGCGAGGATCACCATCCGCCGCACGATGAAGAGCGGGTCCTCGCCCGACTCGATCATGCGCGCGAGCCAGTAGAGGGTGGCATCCGCATCGGAGCCGCGCATCGACTTGATGAAGGCCGAGACGGTGTCGTAGTGGGCGTCGCCCTTCTTGTCGTAGAGGTGCGTGCGATGCTGGAGCGCCTCTTCGATCAGCGCGCGAGTGACGCGTCGCTCTCCGCCTTCGTCGGGCTGCGCGCCCGCCGCCGCCATCTCGAGGGCGTTGAGGGCGATGCGAGCGTCGCCGCCGACGGCGTTGCTGAGCGCCTCGATCGCCTCGTCGTCCACCGCCGGCCGCTCCGGGCCCAGGCCGCGCTCGTCGTCGGTGAGGGCGCGGCGCAGGATGAGGGCGACCTGCTCCGGCTCCAGCGCGTGGAGGGTGAAGACGCGAGAGCGCGAGAGGAGCGGGCCGATCACCTCGAACGAGGGGTTCTCCGTCGTGGCGCCGATGAGCGTGACCGTGCCGTCTTCGACGTACGGCAGGACGGCGTCCTGCTGCGCCTTGTTGAAGCGGTGGATCTCGTCGATGAAGAGGATCGTGCGCTCGGCGGCGGCCCCTCCGTCCGGCGGCCCGCTCTGGAGCGCGCGCCGCTCCTTCGCCTCGGCGATGATGCGCCGCAGGTCGGCGACGCCGGCGGAGACGGCCGAGACCGGCGCGAACTGCGCCTGCGTCATCTGGGCGATGATGCGGGCCAGCGTGGTCTTGCCGGTGCCGGGCGGCCCCCAGAAGATGCTCGATGGCAGGCTGTCCGCCTCCATCAGCCGGCGCAGGATGTGCCCCTCGCCCACCAGGTGCTCCTGCCCGACGAAGTCGTCGAGCGTGCGCGGGCGCATGCGGGCGGCCAGGGGCGCCTCGCGTTGGAGCCGCTCCTCCGCCGCCTGGTCGAACATGTCGGGGCCACGGCTGGCCTTGCGCTGGGGCATGGCGGCTCTATTGTAGCGGATGGTGAAAGCCCGCTCGACTGTGCCGCTCTACCGCTGACAGCTACGATCCCGCTTGCAGCTTGACCTGCATGACGCGACGTAACATACCGTTGACTTGACCGTATGCTAAGCAGCGCCGAGACTGCGACAGAGGGGAGCGTCACCATGAAGCAGATCATCATTAGCGCCGTACTGGCCCTGGCCATCCTCGCGGCGGCATGCGGTGTCGGGGGTTCAGGCGAAGATGGCCAATCGGAGTCGGTCAATCAGGAAGTCGCTGCTATGATGGAGGGCTTAACGAAAGCCTTCTTCAACGGCAAGGTGTCGAAGGTATTAACGTATCTCTCTGTGGAGTGCACTGACGAGCAGCGGGAAGAGGTCGCGGGGGCGGTATTGTTTGCCGCCTTCGCCGGCGGAGCGGCAGAGGTCACGGTGAACCCCGACCTACTACAAGTATACGTGGTGGACGCAGACCATGTGGTGGTGTCTGCTGTCCAACCTGATGGAGCGGTTGTCTTGACCGTGGACGGACGGCCAATTCCTTCAGAGGATGTAGCATACGACGAACCGTTGAAGCTGGTACGTGAAAGCGGAGTTTGGGTGGTAGAAGACTGTGAAGGCTTCGCCATGGCCGGCGAATCCGATGAGGTGACGCCAACTACCGAGCTTCGAGAGTATGGATTTGGAGAGGCAATCAGTGTGGATGCTGCCGACCTACCCGTCCTCGTCGGCCAGGAGAACTTGGAGGGCGAGACCCAGATAACGTTCTTGGAAGTAGAGTTCGTCGATGGAATCGAGGATCAGTTCACCGGAAGAGGCACTATTCGACCGCTCGGCAGGTTTGTCATTGTTTTCTATGCCGTCAACAACGATCTCAACGTAGAGATTCAACCCGCGACGCAGATTGGCGATGAGTTTATCCTAATGGACGACAGGGATAGGCAATGGGAAACGGTCGACTACACCGGGAATTACGGTGGCGTTAGCGGTAGCGCTGCGGTCGCGCGAGGATTCGCACAGCCTGAGACAATGGTGCCGCCAGGATTCGAGCGCACTACGGCTGTCGTATATGACGTACCTCTTGATGCAAATGAGCTGGCCCTTGTCTGGGCTGAACGCGGTATCCGTGTGTTTCTGCCTCTCAAATGACTAGATTCCGGTAGGAAAGAAAAGCAGCACCGCTTTCTAACGCAACTAACCCATGGGCGTTCCCCCGCCACGGCGTGGGCTCTCTTTATCCCGGATTGGTAGCTGCCCCTCCACCTTGTAGAAGTCCGAGTCGCGCTTTTCGCGGAAGACGGTGATCGCCTCCTTCAACTGCAGCGTAACTTCGGTCGATAAAGATCATAGAGCACTAGTTAACAATCCCGCGATGCAGAGACTGGAGGAGCACCATGACGACCGCAGAAGCGACGCTAGCCGTAGGCGATCCTGCGCCGGACGCAGCACTGACGAGCGCTGAAGGAGCCGAGACGTCGCTTTCGTCGCTGTGGCCAGAAGGACCGCTGGTGCTGGTCTTTCTGCGGCCGCTGCGCAGCCAGTACTGCATCGATAGCGCCCTCAAGTGGCGCGACACCGACGGCATCGTGCGCAAGTCCGGCGGCGAGATCGTCGCCGTCTGCACGGGCACGCCGGACGAGGCGGCCGCCCTTCGCCAGCAGTGGAACATCCCGTACCCCGTACTCTCTGACCCAAGCGCGCAGGCGTACACCGCGTTCGGCGTGACGAGCGAGCAGCCCGGCAGCTTCGTCGTCGATATCGAAGGGGTCGTCCGTTACGCGTACCGGAGCGCTGGCGCCGGCGATCGCCCGCCGACGTGGGAGCTGGTGGACGCCGTTTGCACGCTTACCGGCGCGAGCGTCGAGAAGCCGTCGCAGACGCCGCTGCCGGCGAGCCCATCGGCGGCGACTCCCGTAGCGCCGGCGCTGGGAAACGGCGTGACGACGAACTACCGCTGCGCCAAGTGCGACTACACCGACTACGAGATCAACGAGATCTCCACCGCCAGCGGCATGTTGTCGAGGATCTTCAACTTCCAGCACCGCAGGTTCTCCGGCGTCACCTGCCGGCAGTGCAAGTACACCGAGTTCTACAAGATGGACAGCGGTGCTCTGCGGAACGTCCTCGACCTGCTGGTGGGCTCGTAACGCCGACCGCTCGGCCTACTCCTCCACCTGCCTCTGAGGATGGAGGAGTCTCAGCGAGCGCCTTCACCGCGTCGCGGAAGGGTATCGGGGCAGTAGGTGGTATGCCTTACGCGGTTCGTTGTCAATGGAATAGTCAGAATGGCCGCCGGCGGCGGCGAGTCCAGTCGGGGTGCTTGCCGATGTACTCGATACGCACCTTCTTTGCGTCTTCGTCCACAGCGTAGATCATTCGAATGTCCTTAGTGACCTCGAACTGGTAGGAGCCGCTGAACTCTCCCCTAAGACGCTTGAGTTTTCCAGGAATGCGCTGTGTAGGCGTGTAGCAAAGATGATCACGCCAAAGCGTGAACACCTTCTCTTGCGCCGATTCAGATAAAGAATCGAGGCCCGTCCAGGCCTCTTCTTCTATGTCTATCTTGTAGACAGGATCACGGCTCCGGCTTCCACTCACGGTACTTTTTTCGGCTCCGTGGTGTCTTTAATTTCTTCGCCAGCGTCGGCTCACTATCGATCTCCGCTGTCGCATACCAGTCCTCTAGGGTCTGGCGAAGAAGTTCGCCGTCCCCGTCGTGAATGAGGGCCTCGGACAAAGCTTTGTGCAAGTCTACCACAAAGAGCCGAAAATGAAGATCACTCAGACGCTTGGCCCAACTCAATTCCCTTGGAATTATCGCGGAATTGAAGAAACGCTGAGCCTTTTGCCGGAGAACCGGATCAGCTATCGCTTGAACCATGACCATCTTCTAGATATATATTCGGCGGGGATGCCGAACCCCTCCAACTTGCTCTTCCAAGCAAGTACGAGGGTAACGCAGTTGTTGTTTGTTGTCAAAGCCTGGCAGGCATTGGCGGGCTGATTCGTAAGACTATTTGTGCTGGCTTAGATGTGTCAAAAGCATAGTCGTCGTTGAAGCTCTCTCCCTACGATTGCTGTTGCCCCGTTGCGTGCGCACCGTTACGATCGGGAAGAGCGGCGTCGTGATACACTCGCTCTGTCACTTGGTGGCGATACGTAACGTCCCGCATCGCGGGTTGGAGGAAAGCTATGGCTGAGCGGATCAAGGTCTACGGCGCGCCCTGGTGTCCCGACTGTCGGCGGGCGAAGCAGTTCTTGGGCGAGCAACGCGTCGCCTACGACTGGATCGATATCGACCAGGACCCGGCCGGCGCTGAGGTCGTGCGCGAGAAGAACCAGGGCAAGCAGATCATCCCCACCATCGTCTTCGAGGACGGCTCCTCCCTGGCGGAGCCCAGCAACGATGAGCTGGCGAAGAAGCTGGGGCTCGTCCTGAAGGCCAAGCGCACCTACTACGACCTGATCGTCATCGGCGGCGGACCAACCGGGCTGACCGCTGCGATCTACGCCGCGCGCGAAGGGATGGACTGTCTCGTCATCGAGAAGAGCGCGCTGGGCGGCCAGGCCGGCGTGACGGAGCGAATCGATAACTACCCCGGCTTCCCGGAGGGCATCGGCGGGGCGGAGCTGGCGGAGCGGATCATCCAGCAGGCGCGCCGCTACGAGGTGGAGCTGCTCTCCGCCGTCGGCGTGAAGTCGCTCTCACGCGAGGGCGACAGCGTCGTGGTCGCCACGGAGACGGGCGATGAGTACTGCGCCCGCGCCGCGATCGTCGCCACCGGCTCGACCTACCGCCGCCTGGGCGTGCCGGGCGAGGACGAGCTGATCGGCGCCGGCATCCACTTCTGCGCCACATGCGACGGCCCGTTCTACAAGGGCTCGAAGGAGCTGATGGTGATCGGCGGCGGCAACTCCGGCGTCGAGGAGGGGCTCTTTCTCACGAAGTTCACCGATCGCGTGACGCTGCTCGAGTTCCTGCCGGAGCTGAAGGCGAGCGCGCTGCTTCAGGAGAAGGCCCGCTCGCTTCCTGCGTTCGACATCCGCGCCAACACGGAGGTGCTCGAATTTCGGGGCGAGGGCGGCAAGCTGAAGTCCGTCGTCGCGAGGGATCGGGCCAGCGGCGAGACGATGGAGTTTCAGCCCCAGGCGGTCTTCGTCTTCATCGGCCTCACGCCGAACGCGGAGTTCCTCGATGGAACGGTCGACACCGACAAGTGGGGCTTTATCGAGACAGACAAAGCGATGCAGACGTCGCTGCCCGGCGTCTATGCCGCGGGCGACGTGCGGAGCGGCAGCACGAAGCAGCTAGCCAGCGCCGTCGGCGAAGGCGCCGCCGTGCTGCTCATGGTGCGCGAGTACCTCAAAGAGTTGGGAGACGTGCCCGCGAAGGCGG
>JACZYW010000011.1 GCA_022570885.1 Chloroflexota bacterium
GCTCTCCTGTGTGCCGTCCCACTCCGAGTAACGAAAGGAGAACATGCCTACCCCCTGTACTGTGTTCGGCCGCCCACCGAGTCCTTGTTCAGCCGCTTGTTCAGATGTAGACCCTCGAGGACGAACTCGACGGCGGAGGCGATGACGGCCGGGTTTTCGCCGGGCTTCAGCTTGGCGACGGCGCGGTCCAGCCCGTCGATCTTCTTCACCATCTTCACGTACTCCTTCGAGGGCAGGAGATCGGAAACTTCCACTGATTGGCCGGCCTTGAACTGGGTGACGATATCCTCTAAGTCGACGACGTTCAAGTTTCGGTTGAAGACGGCCACCAGCGCGCCCTGGATCAGCTTCTCGATGATCTGCTCCTCTTTGCCGTCCTCCACCGTCTCGAACTCCACCTTGCCGCTCAGCGTCGGCAGCACGTAGGGCAGGTCGCTGATGCGAGGCACGACGTCCTTCTCGCCGATGCGGATGGCGCGGCGAAGGGCGTTGGCCAGCAGGCTCTCGTAGTTGGCGATGGAGGCGCGAACGGAGACGCCGGAGCGCTGGTTTACGTCCGGGCTCCGGCGGGCGAGCCGGGTGATCTCTGCCACGATCTCCTTCATGTACATAGGCACGGTCACCGTGTAGTCTTTGTCGTCGAAGCGGGTGTGCTCCTGATCCATGATGCCGATCTCGTGCTCGACCTTGCGTGGGTAGTGCGTGCGGATCTGCGCCCCGTAGCGATCGCGAAGCGGAGTGATGATCCGCCCGCGGTTCGTGTAGTCCTCCGGGTTGGCGCTCGCCACCAGGAAGACGTCCAGCGGCAGGCGAATGCGATAGCCGCGGATCTGCACGTCGCGCTCCTCCATGATGTTGAGCAGCCCCACCTGGATGCGCTCGCCGAGGTCTGGCAGCTCGTTGATGCAGAAGATACCCCGATTCGTGCGGGGGATGAGGCCGTAGTGGATGGTGAGCTCATCGCTCAGGTAGCGGCCCTCAGCCACCTTGATCGGGTCCACCTCGCCGATGAGGTCGGCGATGGTGCTATCGGGCGTGGCGAGCTTCTCGCTGTAGCGCTCGTCGCGGGGTAGCCAGGCGATCTCGACCTTATCGCCTTGCTTGGCCACGCGGTCGCGGCAGCTCTTGCAGAGGGGATCGAAGGGGCTGTCGTTGATCTCACAACCTTCGATGACGGGAACGGTCTCGTCTAGCAGGTTGACCAGGGAGCGGATGATGCGCGACTTCGCCTGGCCGCGCTCGCCCAGGAAGATGATGTCTTGCCCGGAGAGGATGGCGTTCTCCAACTGAGGGATGACCGATTCCTCGTAGCCGACGATGCCGGGCAGCAGCTCCTCTTTTTTCTTGATCCGCTGGATCAAGTTCCGGCGCATCTCTTCCTTTACGGAGCTGACGTGGTAGCCTGCCTCGCGCAGCTTACCGATGTTCTTCGCTTTTGCCTTTGCCATGTTTGTCCCTATCCTCCGCCTACGTAGCTCGACGTTCCGCCTGTCATCGGCCGGGAACTACCGTTCGGCCGACCCCGCGCCTAGCGATTCGAGAAAGCGGGCCAGCTCATCCCGGTCGAACCGGGGAAGCGGCTCCGCGTTTCGAGTATCTATTATAGCGTCTCCCCCGCCGGTGGCCAGCGCGCCGATGCAGGTGACGGCGATCCCATCGGCGCGGATGGCGTCGCAGACGGCGTCGCACCCCTGCTGATCCACGGCGATCAGCAGCGCGCCCGAGGCGAGCAGTCCGAGCGGGTCCAGCTCCAGGGCGGCGCAGACCGTCGCTGTCTCTGGCAGGACGGGCACGTCCTGCCGTCGGAGGCGAACGTGGAGCCCGGCGGCCTGCGCCAGCTCCACCAGGGCCGTCGCCAGCCCGCCCTCCGTTGGATCGTGCAGGGCGTGCACGGGTCGCGACGAGCCGGCCTCGCTCTGGCAGGCGGCGATGGCCTCTCGCACGATGCTGATGCCCGGCTCGTCGAGGAGGCGCGCCGCCGCCTCGATGCTCTCCTCAGACACACCTCTGCTGCGCAGGGCCTGCGCAGCGTCGCGGGCCAGCAGCGCCGTCCCCTCCACAGCGATGCCCTTGGTCAGCAGCAGGTGATCGCCGGGCTGCGCGGCGTCCGGCCGCACGAGCGCCTCGCTGGTGGTCTCGCCCAGCATCGCCCCGGCGATGATCGGCCGCTCCAGGCCGAGCGTGATCTCCGTGTGGCCGCCTATCGGCGTCACGCCCAGTTCGTCGCAGGCGGAGCGGATCTGCTCGAAGATCTCCTCGGCCAGCTCCGCTGTGGCGCCCTCCGGCAGCAACACCGTCGCCATGAACCAAACCGGCCGCGCTCCCAGGCAGGCGACATCGTTGGCGTTCACGTGCACCACGTACCGGCCGATCTGATCGGTGGCGAAGGTGACCGGGTCCGCCTTCGCTACCAATACGCGGCCCCCGCCCATATCGATAGCGGCGGCGTCGCGGCCAATGCCGGGGCCCAGCAGCAGCCTGGGATCCTCCGGCAACCGCGCCAGCAGTCGGGCCAGCAGGTCAGAGGGCAGTTTTCCTGCCTTCATGAGCGTGGCGAGTATAGCACGAAGTCGCACGGCGGCTGGAATACAACGACGCAGTGTGTACACTAGGGACGAATGCGAAGGGTAGACGAGCCATGAACGCCCAGGAGCGCAGCGACGAAGAGCTGGCGCGGGAGGCCGGCGGAGGCGATGAAGCCGCCTTCGTCGAGCTGTACCGGCGCTACTTTCCGCGCGTCTATGACCTCGCCCTTCGCCTGACCCGCGATCGGGAGACGGCCGCGGCGGCGGCGCAGGCGAGCTTCTATCGTGTCCACCACGCGCTGCTCAGCGGCGAGACCGAAGCGCCGTTCAAGAGCCAGGTCTTTGGCCTCGCCCATCGCGACCTGGCGGAGCGGATGCGCGGCCGCCCAAGTCAGGCGCAGGAAGTGGAGGAGGCCTTCGCCACTGCCGACCCTGCGCTCCTGGCGACCGAGGTGCCGGCCGCCGATCTGCCCGATCTGGCCAAGCTGGCCTGGCAGGGCGCGAGCGACCTCAAGGCCGACGAGTACGAGCTGCTGGACCTGAGCGTCCGGCAGCAGATGGACGCCGGCGAGGCGGCGGCGGTGCTCGGCACGAGACCGGAGGCGATCGAGCGGAAGCTGGGCCGGATACACGACCTCTTCGAGGAGTCGTTTTCTTCCCTGGTGCTGCTCAACCGCGGCCGGCAGGACTGTGTGGATCTGGATTTCCTGGTGGGAGACGAGCAATACTCTCCCGCCATGCGTCGGCGTATCATCCAGCACCTGCGAGGCTGCGAGTCCTGCAAAACGACGCGACGGCGATACCCTCCCGCCAGCGATCTGCTGGCCTCCCTGACGCCGGCGCCCGCACCTGCCGGCTGGCAGGAGACGATCCTCGTGCGCTTGCTGGAGGCCGCTCGCACACGCACCACCGGCGTGGCGCCCGCCGTGCCCGCCGGGCCCGTGGAGGCGATACCCACCTCCCGCCCCGACTTCGCGTCTTCCTCTCGTCACGGCGCGGCGCCGCCCGTTCGCCCAGCCAGCGAGATGTTCGGCGGGTGGGGTGGTGGAGATACCTGGCTTAGCGGTCTCTTCGGCCTGGGGGGAGACAGGGGGCCGCTGTTGGTCGTGCTGGGCGCGGCACTCCTCGTGGTAGTCATCGCTATTACTGCCCTCTGCAGCGTCGGCGTCTTCGACGGCGATGGAGAGCCTGCTACTGGCACGGAGACCCCCACGCCGACGGCGACTACAACGGGTACGACGACTACGACGCCAACGGCCACGCCCACGGGTACGCCCACGCCGACGGAGGTGCTCCCCGGGACGCCTACGGAGTCGCCGCCGACTGAGACGCCGGTGCCTGCGACAGCCACACCGGTGCCCGCGACGGATACGCCCGTGCCGCCGACAGACACGCCCGCGCCCGCGACGGATACGCCCGTGCCGCCGCCAACGGACACGCCGCCGCCCTAGCGGACGCGTATGTGACGCTGCCACGTTGACACGTTGGGGGCACCATGCTACCCTCGTCTATCGAGCACAGGGGAGGCGTGAGCGGACTGCTCGAACTTCCTCGACGTGCCGATGCATATCGTGGCGGCGGCCGTGGCGGTCCAGAGGACTCCGCTGCGGCAAGACGGCTCGGTCTGAGGAGCCGAAGTCCGGGATCCTGAGGAGAGCAAGGTCGGGGCGGGGTCGCTGGCGGAGTACGCCAGAATGGAGCGACGGACCATGAGGCTCCCTCGCAGCGTCGCTGACGACGCCAAGCCAGCCCCGGGCCGACGCCCGCCGGGCTCGTGGATGCTACCCCTGTTCGCACAGTGGCCCGTTCGCGCGCTGGTCGTCGCGGCCTTGCTGGTTGGCGCAGCGGGGCTGATGCTCAGCCTTCGAGGCACCGCCGGCAACGACCCAACCGTTTCGTCTCAGCTTCAGTCGCTGTTGCAGCAGGGCGGCCCGCTGGTCGTGTACAGCGAGTTCGGCCCGGCGGCCGATACGCTCTGGGCCGCCAACGCGGACGATCCGGCGGACCGCGTCCAGTTGGGCCGGGTGGATCACGCCGAAAACTTCGGTATCTTCCCCAGCCTCTCGCCTGACGGCACTCGAATCGCCTACACTGTGCTCCCGCCCGTGCCGGGGCCCAGCGGCGCCGCCGAGCTCTGGGTGTTGGAGATCGCCGGCGGCGCGTCTCGCCGTCTGGCGGACGGCATCGACCTGCGCGTGACGCCAGTCTGGTCGCCCGCGAGCGACGCGGTGGTCGTTCGCCGCAGCGACGGGCAGGAGGGAAGCGCCGGTAGCTCCGAGCTGTTGCGCATCGATCTGAACGGGACGGCGACGACGATCGCCGCGGCCGAGGCTGGCCTCTTCCCCATCGATTTCTCCCCGGACGGCGCTTGGCTCTACTACGCGATACTCTCCCCCTCCGGTACCGACCTGGCCCGCGCGCCGGCGCAGAGCAGCGGGAAGGCCGAGGTGCTGGCCCACCTGAGCGACGGCATCGCCCGCGACTGGCACCTCTCGCCGGACGGCACGCAGCTCGCCTACCTAGGGCAGGTGCCGCTGGAGGGCGGCTTCACCTTCGTCGCACAGGTGCTCGATCTCTCGCTGGGCACGGTGTACACGCCGCTGAGCCGCGGCAGCGCGCAGTTCAACCCGATCTGGGAGCGAGAGGGCGGCCTGACTATCGGCCGGCTCGACGGCGACGCCGGTGGCGCGCCGGTGCGGCTGAGCGTCGACGGCAGCGCGCTCGCTCGGTGGCTGCCGCCGCCCGGCTCGCCATCCAGAAGGGCCGGCTTCGATGTGCCGCTCTCCTGGTCGCCGGACGGCGCCTACCTGGCGGTGCGGAGCTTCGAGCGGAGCTCAGTGGCCAACCCGGGCCCGAGCCGCGTGGTGGTCACCGGCGCCGACGGCCAGCGACGTGAGCTCTCGCCCGTGAGCGATGTCGTCGTCGCAGGCTGGCTCGAGGTGTCGCCGTGAAGTGGCTGCTGCTTGCGGTCGCCTTATCGTTCGCCCTCGTAGCGATGACGCCGCCGGTTGCCGCCCAGCATGGCTTGCCCAGCGATTGCGCCCTCTCCCCCATTCCCGACACCTACGAGGCGCCGCAGGATCGCGGCTTGTATCTCCTTGGGGAAGAGCTGGCGGCCTACAACATGATCGCTCCAAGCGACCCGTTCTTCGGTACCCCGAACATGGAGGCGGGCCCGCGCTCCAACCGTGGCACTGCGGCGGAGTCCTACATCCCGCCGACGTTGCTTAAAGCGCTCAGCGTGATCGAGAGCAACATGGCGCATGCGGATCACTCGGTGTTCTGGGGCGCGGTAGGTCCGGCCAAGGTCTCCTTCGATTGCGGCCACGGCATCATGCAGATCACCAGCGGCATGACCGGCCCGGACGATAACGGCTGGCCCTCCGGCCGGCAAGCCCTGGTGGCAACGCACTACCTGTACAACATCGCCCGCGGCGCCGCCATCCTGGCTGGCAAGTGGAACGCGGCGCCGGAGGCGCGGCCCATCGTCGGCAACGGCGACCCTCGCATGGCGGGAGACTGGTACTTCGCGCTGTGGAGCTACAACGGCTTCACCGGGCCGGGCGCATTCATCAGCAACCACCCGATGGATCCCCAATACGAATGGCCTCGAACCGGCTTTAGCTGCGGCCCGTTCGACGACGGGTATGGCCACAGCTACGCTGACTTCCCGTTCCAGGAGCTCGTCTATGGCTGCGCCGCCCGGCCTCGTTCGGTGAACGGCGCAGAGCTCTGGGAGCCGCTGGACTTCCCGTTGCCCGATCTGAGCGATCCTGCCTGGAGCGGCCCCCTGAGTCTGGCTAACTTCGTCTCCCCGTATAGCGAGATGGACATGCCGACGCCGTTGTGCGCGGGCGAAGAGCCGACGCCGACACCCCAGTGTCCGATGGAAGATCCCACCGTCCAGCCGCCCGAGTCGGCAGCGGCCTTGGCGCGAGGATTGCCTGTGATGGCGGTGACCCCCGATGTGGTGGTTGGGGACGTGAATCAGGTGACCATCTCGAACGTAGGGCAGAGCAGCATCGGCAGCATCCTCGCTTGGCGGGCCCGGCCGAACGAGGAGTGGCTCAGCGTCGATAAGCAGGCGGGAGTGGCGCTCGAGCAGGCTGTGACCTGCACACCCGGCTACCCCTGCGAACGCACGGCAACGCTCACGATCACCGTCGACACAGCGCTCGCGCCTGCTTCCGGCGAAGGCACCGTGACGCTCCGGTCGCTCACGACAGGGCAGACCATAGAGGTGCGTGTGAGGCGTCGCGCGACCGACCACTTCTACACCACCAGCGAAGACGAGCCGGAGGACGCAAGCATCGGCGGCCAGCGCTGGGAGGGGGTGGCGGCATACATCTCGCCTGAGCCCCGAGCGGGCTGGGTCGAACTCTACCGGCTCTGGAACCCCGTCCGAGGCGACAACTTCTATACGACGAACGTTGTCTCACGGGAGGCGGCGGCGGTATACGGCTACCGCAACCAGGGGGTGGCCGGCTACGTGGCATCCACGTCGGCTGGTGGCCTGGTGCCGCTCTACCAGCTCTGGAACGGTACCATCGGCGATCACTTCTACACGACGAGCGCTGCTGTTCGCGACAACGCGACAGTGTTCGGCTATCGCTATGAACGGGTGGCCGCATACGTCTCTCCCCAGCCCGACACTGGGCTGGCGCCATTCTACCGCTGGTGGAACGGCACGATCGGCGATCATCTGTATACGCTGCGCTCCGGCGAGCCTGCTCCCTTCTCCGACGATCTCTATCGCTTCGATGGAGTGGCCGCCTATATTGCCCCGGAGCCTCTGCCTGATTGGGTACCCCTCTATCGACTCTGGAACTCGACGATTGGCGACCACTTCTATACGGCCAGCGTCGCGGTGCGAGACATCGCGGTGACGAACGCTGGCTACCAGGAGGATGGTGTGGTCGGGTATGTCTCGCCCACGCCGGCCGATGGGCTTGTGCCACTGTACGAGGTCTGGAACCGCGTCATCGGCGATCACCTCTATACCACCAGCGTCGCGGTGCGGGATGGCTCGGCATGGTATGGGTACGAGAACAATGGTGTGATCGCGTATGTCGCGGCCGAAGCGACGCCGGGCCTCGTCCCGCTCTTCCGATGGTGGCTCCGCTAGCTGCGAGCAGCCTCGACTGTGTCGACTGTGGTACTATGCTGACAGGAGGTAGTTAGGCGATGATTGGACGAATCATCGGTTCAATACGGCGTAATCACGCGCTGGAGCACGCGACGATCGCGGTGCTCGCGAACAAGCTGGGGCACGATGTGCGGCTGGTGGGCCGCGCTACCCGCAACGGCTTCTACCTGTATGGGGACATGCCGACCGAAGGGGTGAGGGAGGCGACTACCGAGGCTCTCCACAGGCTGCGCCGGGGCGAAGGCCACCTGGCTATTTCGCCCATGTGCGGGACGAATCTGGCCGTGGCGGGGATTCTGGCCGGCCTCTCGTCGCTGCTGGCCCTGGGCAATCGCAGCCGGCTGGAGCGGATACCCAACGTGCTCCTCGCCTCGATGCTGGCGGTGCTAGCCGCCCAGCCGCTGGGACGCCTCGCACAGCGGCACGTGACGACCCATGCCGACCTCTCCGATACGGAGCTGATCGGTATCCACCAGGGAGGCCGAGGCCCTGGGAGATTCCACAAGATCGAAACACAACGCGGCCGCGGATAGCTTCCTCCGCGTCCCCGTAGCTCAGTGGACAGAGCGGCTGCCTTCTAAGCAGCGGGCCGCAGGTTCGAATCCTGCCGGGGGCGCCAAGAGCCTAGTTAGCAGCACAGTTTCGAATCTACAGCAGCGCAGAGCTGAGAGGGGAGACTTGTGCAGACCATAACAGAACCACCCAACTGTTCGGCGTAACGGAGCGAGCAGGGCAGGCTCACAACCGGCTAACCCGGCCCCAGCGCGGGAGTGTTGGCTGGTATCGCGGGGGCAGTCGGCCCTCGGCGGCGCAACCTGGTACGCCAGCCCTTGACCACAGCTAGTCCAAGCATATAATGAAGGCGCTGGTGGCCTCGCAGCCCGTGATGCCGTGGCTTATCTAAGCTTCGGACAGTGGTTGCGTCCCCGATTGACTGCCACAGTGCTCAAGGCGATGTGCTATCTCCGACGCAGAGCATGAGCAGCAGGGTGTACGGTAATGAACCGGTGCTCCCACCGTTGTTAATCCTGACAGCGGGGAGTAGTGCCCTACCTCCGCCTAGAGCTGGGAAAGGGGTATGCCCTTGAACCGCAGGGCACATTCCGTGTAGGGAAGCCATGACCTCTCGAACGTAGGAGGTTCTCTCTCGTGAAGGCAAGCACGGTACAGACATTCAAGATCGTGGGAGTGCTGTCGCTCCCGGTCATCGCCGTCTTGGCGATGGTGATGGTCCTCTTTTTTGGCCAGACTGGCCAGTCCGGTCCTGAGCAGACCAAGGCGGCCGACCAGGGCACCGTGACGGCCATGCGGCTGGACGTTCCTGCGAACGTAGAGGTGGGAAGCAAATTCAGCGTCAGCATCGTGGGCGATCTCACGCCAGAGGTAGATATCGCGGGCTTCGGCGTCCAGATCCTCATCGACACCGGCGCCGCCGGCGTGTCGTACAACGGCGTCAACAACTGTCTGGCTGAGGTCAAGCCGCGACCGGCGGACGGCGTCCTGGCACTCTGTGACTCGTTCACGCCCATCACGACTGGCGGACACGCTTGGGCTGTCCTGACCGACTTCACGGATACCATCGACCCTCTGTTGGTAGCTGCTTCGAGCGAAGTAGCTCTGGTGAACGCCAGCTACTCGTGCGACACCGTGGGCACGCATCGGCTCTCGCTTGGTGTGCAGACGGGTGCTGCAGGAGAAGACCCGGACGGTGCTGTGTATGGCGGCCCTGACGGATCCTCATTTCTTGTAAAGACTGAGGCGCAGGATGTCGACACCGACGGTGACACGACGCCGGACTTCACCATTGTGGCGGATACCACCGAGGTCACTTGCACCACGCCGACGCCCGGGACGCCGACCGAGACGCCGAAGCCCGGGACGCCGACCGCGACGCCCGTGCCGCCGACCGAGACGCCGTTGCCAACCGAGACGCCGCTGCCGACCGAGACGCCGCTGCCGACCGAGACACTGACGCCCACCGAGACGCCGACGCCGACCGAGACGCCGACGCCGACAGCTACGCCGACGCCGACCGAGACGCCGACGCCGACAGCTACGCCGACCCCGACAGCTACGCCGACGCCGACAGCTACGCCGACGCCGACCGTGACGCCGACGCCGACCGTGACGCCGACGCCGACGAACACACCCGTGCCCACCAACACGCCAACGCCCACCAACACGCCAACCGCAACGCCCGTGACGCCAACCGCGACGCTGGCGATGCCGACGCCGACTGAGACGCCATTCTCCGAAATCTCCCCGACGATAGTGGCGCCAACGTCGATGCCGACGGAAGCCCCTGAGCCGACGATTGCAGGTCAGGTGGTTGGGCCGGTGACTGGCGTTGCTGGCAGCACCGGCAATACCGGTACAGACGGCGGACGCTGGGTTCTCATAGCTGGAATGCTCCTGTCGCTGGCTGGGATAATAGTGTTTGCCGTGAGATATGCAAGTGCTCGATAGCGTTGCAGGCGCACATCTATCTGGATAGCGTGCCTGGTTAGTTGGGCGCCGTGACCCTAGGCGGTACGGCCTGGTACGCGAGGCGGCGGTGGGGCTAGGGAGCAGAACCGCTTCCACTTGAAGGGGACACCGCATCTGAACCAGGAAGAGCGATCGTTCAAGGTGATGGAGGAAGGCCGGGCACGTCGCCCGGCTCTTCTGCATGGAGAGGCAGCACTCGAGGCGCCGGCCCCTCCAACAACCACGACCATCTGAGAACTGGACGGGTTTCGCTGAGGGTTGTAGACTCAGTGCCACGGCGCTTGGGGCCGAGCTAACTCTCTTCGAGGAAGAAACAGCTAAAGGGACAGGAGGCCGGTATGGGTGGGTTGGACAGCAAGGTAGTCGTGGTCACAGGCGGCAGCAGCGGCATCGGGCGGGCGACGGCTATCGCCCTGGCCGCCGAAGGAGCCTCAGTCGCGATCGGTGGGCGAAAGGCGGAAGCCCTGGAGGAGGTTGCGGCCGAGATCAAGGCGCACGGCAGCGGCTGCGTCTTCCGCGTGATGGACGTGCGCGACGAAGCGCAGGTGGTTGCGCTCGTCGACGCTGCCGTCGATGAGTTCGGCCGGCTGGACATCATGGTCAATAACGCCGGAGTGAGCTATCAGGGGCCTATCGCCGACGGTAACGTGGAGCAGTGGCGGGAGATGCTGGAGACGAACGTGCTGGCGCTGCTGGTTGGCTGCCGCGAGGCGATCCGAGTGATGAAATCGAACGACCCGCAGGGAGGGCACATCGTCAACATCTCTAGCAACGCCGCTCGCCAGACAGGCGCCACCGGTCAGGTGTACAGCGCTACCAAGCACGCCGTGAACGCGATTAGCGATGGTCTGCGCCAGGAGGTGCACGACCTCGGTATTCGGGTGACGGTGGTCATGCCCGGCGCTACCCTGACCAACTTCGGGCGGACGCTGCCCCAGGAGGTGCTGAACAGCGCCGCCCGCGCACTGGGCATGGATCCCGAGGATGAGGGCATACGCCAAGGCGAGTATCTTCCGCAAGAGGGCGTCGATCGCGTGCTGCGGGAGCGCCCAGGCACGTTCCTCGCCGCGGATGACCTCGCCCGGGCCGTTGCTTACGCTGTCCTGCAGCCCGCGTCAGTGCACGTAGACGAAATCCTGGTGCGGCCCAGCGTCGGGATTAGCCTGGGAGGCTAGAACCGCTCGGCACGATCCCTCCTGGCAACCTCTACTGCGTCGAGCTGTGACGCGGTATCATCATCGCATATCGCATCAGGGATGATGGTGAGACAGGTAGAATCAGCTTTTGGTAAGCTAGCCGGCCTGATGTTGGTATCTGTGCGCTGCTTGTGGCTCATATCGAAGAGCCGCTATGATAGCGAAAACTGGCCAGAGATCAGCCGTCCATGAGCCAGAGCAGGTGCTTGCGAGGACGCTTACGCCGTGACTTCTAGACGGCCCCCGATACGCCTCTCCTCAGCCATCATCGCCGTCGCGCTACTCATCACTGTCATCGCTGTCGCCTGTCAGGAAGAGGAGGATGGGCAGCAGACGGCTCCTGGAGCGCAGCAAGGAGAAGCCACGGACGAACGGCCGATGACTCCCGGAGCGGAGCAAGAAGAACCCAGGGGTGAGCAGCCGACGTCAACGCCACGAGGGATGAACCCGCCCTCGATTGGGGAAGCTTTCGACTGTGCACTGCCTATCGTGGAAGGCGGCCCCGCTCAGCGGGGGCTTCCCGAGGATGTGACCTGCCAGCCCCTGCCCGCCGGCTATCGAGTCGAAGTGTACGCCACTGGCCTCAGGCGGCCGGTGGCGATGGCCTTCGCGCCAGACGGTCGCCTCTTCGTTACTGAGCAGCACACGGGGAACATTCGCCTCGTTGTCGATGGAGAGCTGCTGCCTCAGCCCTTCGCCACTGTGGAGCGGCTCTTCATGAGCCACGAGGCCGGCCTCCTCGGCATCGCAGTCGACCCGGACTTCGAGAATAATCGCTACATCTACGTCTTCTACAACGCCATAGAGCTCTTCCCGCGCGAGCACTTCAATAAAGTAGTAAGGTATACCGAAGTCGATGGTATCGGCACGGACCCGTTGGAGATCCTCCCTGACCTGCCGGGCATTACGCGTGAGATTCATACAGCGGGCAACATCCACTTCGGGCCTGACGGCAAGCTGTACATATCGCTCGGCGAGCTCGAGAGGTCGGGCGATGTTCAGGATCTGAGCCTGCTACCCGGCAAGATCCTGCGCGTGAACCCAGACGGCAGCGTACCTGAGGACAATCCCTTCTTCGGTGAGTCGGACGCAGACCCTCGCATTTACGCCTACGGACTGCGAAACGCCTTCGACTTCGACTTCCACCCAGAGACGGGGATGATGTTTGCTACCGAGAACGGCCCCAACACAGACGAGATCAACCGCATCGTGCCAGGGGGCAACTATGGCTGGCCGGATGCCATCGGCCCCAGCGACGATCCGGACTTCATCGATCCCTTCATCTACTACGAGAGGCCGATAGGGCCGGCGGGAGCCTCCTTCTACTCAGGCGACAAGCTCACGGAGTACAAGAACAACTTCTTCTTCTGCCAGTTCCACGAGGGAGGGCTCCTGCATCGGGTGCAGCTTACGAATGGGGACGAAGCAGTGGCATCGGACGACCTCATCTCCGGAGGCTGCACGTCCGATGTGGCCGAAGGGCCGGACGGCTATCTCTACTTCATCGACCTAATCAACGGCATCATCTATCGCATCACAGATGGAGGATAGACCGGGTAGAGCTCTTGCCGTTCCCCGGTTGGCAGGGCCAGAGAGGCGCTCCTCTCGAAGATGGGCAGATCGGCAACGTGCCCTGACAGGTTGCACTGACGATAGGTAGTAGCTCGCGTTCAATTCGAAGCGGTCCAGCTAAGAGTGGCGGCTCTCATGGCTTTGGGCCGCTAGGAGAAGAAGCTGGAAGGGCGTTACCGGTTGTGACTCTGTTCTCACGGCTTAGGCGGCTCAGCATCCAGTTCATCTGGCTTGTCCCGGTCGCCTTCGTTGTATTGGTATTCGCTGCAGAGCGCATCTTAAGCAGTGGCAGTGACCGCTTCGCCCTTGTCCCCGCAACCGGCTGGCTCACCGACTGGCTGCGCCCCGAGATGCGGGACCTGGATCAAGCCATCATCGGTTATCTTCTAATGGTCCTGGCGGCCGGCGCTTTCGCATGGAGCATCAGGAAGAAGCTCTTTCTGATGCCAGAGGCCGAAACGAGTGCGGCAGCACCGGCGGCACCTCTACACATTCCAAAGCTATCGTTGAGAGTCGTGAGCGTCCTGGGCGGAGCGGCCTTACTCTGGCTTTACCTCCTCCTTCGCCTGATCGATAAGGAGCATCACTGGCTTCACCCGGCGCTACTGCTCGTAGCTGTCGCCATCCCGATGGTGCTGCTGCTTCGCTACGACCTGACACGCGGAGTGAGCTTCAGGTTCAACATCGAGCGCTGGGAGCTGGTGAGCCTCGCGGCCCTCGTCTCGGCCGCTGGGCTGATCCTCACCTTCGATCTGGCGGGTACGCCGGACAGCATGGTCGGTGACGAGGGAGGGTTCTGGCTGGTGGCCAAGTCGCTCGCGCGGCACGAGCAGTCCATCGACTTCTTCGCGCCTGGAGTCAGTGGGTTCCCGCTCGCGAGCTCCATCTTTCAGGCGATCTTCGTGAAGGTGTTCGGGGAGTCGCTCTGGAGCTGGCGCCTGAGTGTGGCAGCCGCGGTCCTGGCTGCGATGATACCCATGTACTTCCTCGTGAGAGCCATGTTCGACAGGAGGATAGCGTTCGCGGCGCTCGCCCTGATGGCCACGTCGCCGTTCCTCCTCGCGTTCGCTCGTATTGGCTACATCAGCTCGCAGGCGTTCTTCCCGCTGGTGGTAGCGCTGCTTCTTATCTATCTTGCCGTGGAGCGAAAGAGCGCGGCCCTGTTCTTCGCAGCCGGGGTAGTAGCGGGGGTCGGATTCTACACGTACTTCGGCGCTAGAATTTCGGTCTTCATCATCGCAACCTTCCTCGCTCACGCTTGGCTGACACGCCGGCTGACGTTCCGTGAGGCCGCCCTGGGTCTCACGCTCGCGGCGGTAGGGACGATCATGGTGGGCATCCTTCCCACCGTGCGCACGCTCGCAGAGGGGAGGGAAACGTTACAGACGAAGCTCTTCGAGGGAATCTTCGCTAACGTCTTCTACGTGCGCGCCAAATTCCCCGACGTTGCGGTAGACTCGTTCCCATCTATTCGTGTGTCGAACGTCGATCTCTTCTTCGACGGCGAGACATGGCTGCGCATCTGGGGCCGGGGATGGCTGCGCACGCTCCTTGCCTTCCACCGTACCGATCTCATTGAGAAACACTACATTTCCGGGTCCCTCGGTGGAACCTGGATCTCTGCGCTTCTCTTACCCGGCATGGCGGTTGCTGTGCGCCGTATCCGCGAGCCCGGCCCTGCCCTGCTGCTCGCTTGGACGGTGGCAACGTTGGTGTTGTTCGGCATGTTTGGTGCGTTCCCGCCTCAACAGACGCACCTCATCGTCATTATTCCGGCCCTGGCGATTCTGTACGCGCTGGCGCTCAGTGTAGTGGCGAGCAGTCTAGCAAGGTTCGCAAGAATGCACCGGGATGTTGTCGTCACAGGGCTGGTAGCGATAGCTGTGATCTTCTTTGGGGTCTTGGGCACGCGTGAGTATTTCTACAATGCCAATCGCACGTTCGGTCCAACGCTGGACATTGCGCTCTGGTTCGAGGCCAAGGACCTGGCACCCAACCAGCAGGTCGCCTTTGTCTATACGAACGACCTTTATGACGGCTACGTGCCATGGGGGGTCAAGGCCTTCGACCTTCAGTCGCGGTTTTTCAGTGTTCGAGCTGACGATCTGCAAGACCCGGCGATGCTCGCGCAGCTTCGCGGAGCCGAGGTCGTCATGGTCGACGGCCTAGAACCGCCGACCACGCTCGACGCGGTAGCGACCGCGCTCCCCGAAAGGCGCATATCGACACGCGACAACCGGGCCGGTGACCCGGTCGTCTGGTATCTCCGCCGCCCGCCGTAGCCGAGCGGAAGGCGGAGACAGCCTCGGCCGCCCGCCTACGTCACGCGCCTGGTAGACTAGTATTCGTCTATGTCGTTCAGTAGAGCGAACCTGTTTCGCAAACTGGCTGCCGCTCGCTCCTTCTGGCTATTCCTACTCGCCGCCCTGATCATCCTCTCGGTCTCATTTCTCTTCACCCGGCAGGTGCTCAAGCTTGACTCTGAGCTCGTCATCCAGAACGCGGAGTTCGAGCCCAATGCCGGCCTGATCTCGGTTGCGTACTCCTCGTTGCGGGACCACGGTGAGTTTCCTCTCTGGAACCCCTACGCTGATACCGGGGTGCCCTATCTTGGGGATCCCGTCAGCTATCTCTTCAATCCCCTCGGCTCGGTACCCGGCCTGATCTTGGGCCCGATCAACGGGCCCAAGATAGGCATCCTGCTGGCCGTCTTGTTCAGCGGCCTGAGCGGCTACTACCTCGCCTCGGTGCTCGGGCTGTCCTGGCCCGCTCGGATATGGGCGGGCGTCTTCCTGGCGATCAACGGCCACCTGACAGCTCGCTTCTTCGGAGGCCAGTTTCAGTTGGGGATCGCGTTTCCTTTCATCGCGTTCTCCTTCGCGTTCTTTATCCAGAGTCTCCGCCGCGAGGGCGCCTGGTATCCGATCCTCGCCGGCGCGAGCGTGGCGTTGCTGCTCTTCTCCGGCTTGCTGTACTATTTCCTCTTCGTCATCCCGGGGCTGGTGATCACCTTCCTTTTCTTCGCCGCGGCCAGCCAGTCAGAAGGCTTGCGGACCGATAGGCTCGCGCACCTCGTAAAGAGGAGCGCCGCCGCCGCCGGCTGGGCCCTGGGGTTTTCGGCGGTGCTGATCATCCCGTTTTTCCAGACCTTTGATTTCGTGGGCAAGGACGCTGATCGTTTCTTAAAGCATTCACAGACAATGCCGAACTCGTTCCTGAATTTCCTTGTCTCAGACCGCGAGTACTATCGGGAGCCGAACCGCGGCATGCCAGGGGGCTTCCTGCAAGAGTTCTACTCGTACGTCGGTGTTGTACCTGCCCTGGCATTACTCTTCGTGATCCCGGCCTTCCGGCGGGGGAACCGGCTGCTGATCGGCCTGATGGCGACGCTCTTCCTCTTCTACCTCGCTTGGAGCAGCGCCAGACACACCCCCTTTAGCTATGTGTATGACACCTTTCCGTTCCTGTTTAACTTCCGCTGGTCCTCACGCGCTCTGGCCCCGGCCACGCCGATGCTCATCATGCTGGGGGCCATCGGCATCGACTACCTGTACCAGCTGCTGTTGTCGATCCCTAAGATTCCGAGACGTCAGTGGTTCGGCAGCATGACCGCGCCGCCGATACCGATCGGAGTTGTCCTCAGCCTGGTTCTGCTGGCGTTGCTGGCGTACAACGCCCGCGACGTATTCTCCACCAATCGTGAACTATACGGTCTGGTTCAGAGGAGGCAGGATCACTTGGCCGTCGCCGAGTGGTTCGAGGAGAACGAAACCTCCCCATCGTACGTCTGGATGTTCGATGGCTCTCCGGGCATTAGCCTGCGGCTGGCCGAACAAGGGATCCTGAGACTTGATCCGTCCTACTGGCGACCGAAGCTCCAATACCCTCCGCTGGAAGGCGGCGACCAGGGAGCCCAAGTAATCGAGCCGAGGGCCGAGTATATAGTGCTCACCAACGATGCCACTCCCCTGGAGGAGGACGCTCGCCTGGTGGGCGTCCTGCCCAACCGCTACATCTATCGCCTGGAGGATAGCCCGTCGTTCGCCTCGCTCGTCGACTCGAGGGCGCCGCCTCTCGGCGATCTCCCGTGGGGGGATCGAGCGCGCGAGGCGACGGCTCGGATCGTCTCGCCGAACGTGATCGAGGTGGAGGCGACGTCGTCCGGCGTGGGCGACGACACCGTGCTCGTGCTGCAGAGCTACTTCTCGGGCTGGCGGGTAGAGGTGGACGGCGAGCGGATCGGCGCGGCCGACAACCTCGGCGGCTTCATCTCGACGGAGGCGCAGCCCGGAGCGCACGTCTACCGATTCGTGTTCGACCCTGCGTCGCACCGCTATGGCTTAGCGATCTCGGCGGGGACGCTGCTGGGCGCGCTCCTTATCGTCTCGCCGATTCCGAGGCTGGTAGGGAGGCTGAGGAGGCGTCGGGCGAAGTGAAGAACATGATGAAGTTCCTGCCCACAGACGATTCGTACTCCTCCGACCTACCGTCGGGATAGGTGAGGCGAAGCCAGTCGAGCGAGTCGACATCCTCCGGATGGAGGACGTACAGCTTGGGGTTGGGCGTTGCCGTCTGGTCGGCGGCCTGTTCGATATCGATCAGTACGTTGTTCCACTGGAAGTCGCCCAGCGTGAGCGCCAGGCTGCGGGTGTCCAGCCAGTGCGGCCAGATCTTGATGTACGTGCTCTCGATCCCCGGCCCGTCGTCGCCGAACTCGCGCATCACGCCGGCCACCTCCGTGACGTTGTTCGCCGTGGCCAGGTAGCGCTCCTCGAAGTCGCCGAAGTAGAGCTGGGAGTTGAGTACTGTTACCCAGATCAGGAGCCCGGCGGTCAGGCCCAGCACCGGCGCCGCGCTCCATCGCCCGGGCAGCAGCCGGCGGATAGCGGCGCCCGTGAAATACACCGGCACGGCCACCACCACGAAGACGATCGGGATCATGCCGGCGCCTCGCCCGAAGGCGGGGTTCTCGACGGGGAAGGCGATCGCCAGCGCCGTAGGCATCATCATCACGAAGAAGACGATCGCCAGGTAGACGATGACGAGCTCGCGGTAGCGGAGCCAGCGCAGCAGTAAGATCACCACCCCCAGCACGAGCAGCGCCCCCATCACGAAGTCGAGCGCCGGGCGGAAGGGGATGTTGTAGACCCAGACCACATCGCCCTGCCAGTTGAACATCAGCAGGGCGTCCTTCACGTTTACGAAGAACGTGCCGATTGGATCCTCCACCGGCACTTCAGACTCCGCGCCTCTCGTCACGATGCGATACCAGTATTCGTCGCGGAACTCGATGGCGTATCTGCCGAGCGGGGCGTACACCAGGAGCGACGTGAGCACGAGCAGCGAGGCGTTGCCGAGAAAACGGAGGTTGGGCCTGCCCTGGGCGGCGACGATGTCGACGATGAACTTGAGCCCGAGACAGAGCCCGACCGCCAGCGGCATCGCGCGGAACGCCATATAGCCGTAGAGTCCGAAGCCGAGCGCCAGCCCGCATAACAGGAAGTCGTTCCGCCGCCCGTGTTTCAGCGCCCGCAGCAGGTAGCCGAGCGTGAGCGCGACGAAGAGCGGCGCGTAGGCGAAGCGCAGGCCGACACGCCCGGTCGCAATCGGCCAGAAGGCGAGGGCGGTCAGGATCGCGGCCAGCAGCGCGAGCTTGCGGTTGTTGAAGATATTGAGCGCCATGAAGTAGGTCGCCGGGATGACGAGGATGGAGGGCAGCACTGTTGCCAGCTTGATCGCCAGGAAGTTGAAGTCCATCCCGCCCAGCTTCACCAGGCCCGCCGTGACGTACATCTGGAACGGCTCGCGGCCGGTGTTGCGCGGGAAGTAGATGTGATAATCGCCGTCCAGCACGCTCTGGATGTCCATCGCCTTCTCCGCGTGGTCGCTGATCATCTCCCGCGGCAGGTCGTCGAGGCGGTAGAGCCGGAAGAACGCCGCTATCATCACGATCGCGAGCAGCGCCAGGATCGGCCACCATCGCGGGATGTCGATGCGCGGCCAACTCCACTCGCGCAGCCAGGAGGGCAGCGACAACGTGACCGGCCGCCCCGACGTTTCCCAGAACGCCCAGACGAACAGCGCCCAGCCTGCGATCCAGAAGAAGGCGCCCGGTCCGGTGATACGGTTGTCGTCGTTGATGGAAAAGGCATACAGCGCGAATACCAGCGCCAGCCCGCCGAGACCCCACGCGCGCGTCCAGTCGAACGGGCCGTCGCTCGCTGGCGGCGGCGCTTCGCCGTCGTCGGGAGCGTCGGAGATCGACCGTCGCTCGAGCTGGCCGGCCAGCAGCCAGCAGACCGCGAAGAGGAAGATGCCGCCCAAGAAGAAGGCCAGCCCTCGCCCTGGTAGCTGCTGGCCGGCGAAAGAGTGCTGCCCGGCGATGACCATCGCTACGCCGCCGAGGAGGCCGAGCAGGACGAGGCCGCGCGCCGCAGGACTGAGCGTAGGCATACTAGTCGGGGCCCTCAACCGCCGCTTGCTGCGTGGTCCAGCTTCGCAACTGCCGCCAGGAGAGGTTCTCTCTCCACAGAAACACTATTGCGATCACCAGCGGCGGCAGATAGAAGATCAGGTACGCCACCATAGAATAGCTGGCGGCGATCCCGCGGTCGAGTTCGAAGACCCGCACGAGCGATTCGATCGAGATGGCGTGGTACACGCCCAGGGCGCCGGGCGAGGAGGGGATGAAGAAGCCGAAGCTGGTCATCACGACGACGAAGACGGCCGCCGAGAAGGGCACGCCTAGGTTGAACGCCTGCATCGTGAAGAAGAGGACCAGGGTGGTGGTTAGCCACGAAGCCACGGACCAGCCGAAGACCAGGGCCAGGATACGCGGCGTCGATAGGACGGCAAGCCCATCGAGCGCGGACTCAGCCATGCCTTTGAAGTTCTCATGGAACCGGCCCGGGACAAATCGCAAGAGCGCTTCCAGCAGCGAATGTACCCATCTTCTGTTGCCGGCGAAGGCTACCAGCAAGCCCCCCAGCAGAAGAACCAGGCCGGCGGCCACGCCGACCGGTACCGCCGCCCAGGCTGGTACTGAGATGAACGGCATCAGGATCATCAGCAGGCCGAAGAGCACGAGCACGTCGACGATTCGCTCGACGACCACGGTCGAGAAGGCGCGCGTCTTGCTCAGCCCCTGTAGTTCGCCCAGCAGGTACGCCCGCGCCAGGTCGCCGACCTGTAGGGGCAGGAGGTTGTTCACCATGTAGCCGACGTTGAGCACGCCGAAGAACGTACCCGGCTTCAGGCCGGGCTCCGGGTAGAAGAGGAGCCGCCAGCGCACTGACCGAAAGAAGAGCGCCGTTAGCATCGCGGCCAGTGCGGGCAGGAGGAGCGGGTAGCGGGCGTCCTGGAAAGCCTCGCCTGCGGCCGACCAGTCGACGCCCCGCAGCGCAAAGTAGAGCGCGACGACGCTGACGAGCACGCCCAGCACCGGCTGGAATTTGCCAAGGCCGCCCAAGCGCTTTGCGAGCATAGCGTTCCTGGTCACGGCTCCCTTCGATGAGGATGGCTGGCTCTGTTCGTCAACCTCTGACCGTTCGCCTGATGATACAACAGCGCTCGCTAGGGGGCGTCTCGCCTAGGAGCATGGTATAATGGTGCACACGATATGTCATCTTCTCTATTTCGGGGATCGGCGCGATAGTCCGGTACTTGATGCGCATTCTTACCACCCTCACATACTACACCCCTCACGTCAGTGGACTCACCGTGTACGCCGCCCGCGTCGTCAAGGGCCTTGTCGAGCGAGGCCATCAGGTCACCGTTCTCACCTCCCACTACGACCGCTCGCTGCCGTATCGAGAGGAGATCGATGGCGCGCAGGTGATCCGGCCGGCGGTCTGGCTGCGGCTAAGCAAGGGCGTGCTCATGCCGGGCTTCTTCTGGCGCGCCGCGCGGCTTCTCCGCCAACACGACCTGCTCTTTCTCCACCTGCCCCAGTTCGAGGCCTCGGCGGTGGCCGCCTACGCGCGGTTGATCGCGCGAAAGCCGCTGGTCACCACCTATCACTGCGATATTGAGCTGCCCAAGGGTCTCGCTAGCACCGTCTTCGGCGGGGCGATCTCCCTCTCCCACCACCTCACGGCTCGCTGCTCGCATCGGATCATCGCCAACTCCAGGGACTACGCCGATCACTCGGGCTTCCTGCAGCGGTACAAGTCGAAGCTGCTGACGGTGTACCCGCCCTGCCCCACGCCCAAGGCCGGCGAAGGTGAATCGCTCGACCTCCGCCGACGGTACGGACTGGGCGATGGCCCTATCGTTGGCTTCCTTGGCCGTTTTGCCGAGGACAAGGGCGTCGGATACCTTATCGACGCCGTGCCGGAAGTGCTGCGCTCCTTCCCGGACGCCCGATTCGTGCTGGCTGGCCAGCGAGAGAAGGTGTTCGGCGAACGAGTCTATGAGCGTCTCAGTCCCAACGTAGCGGCCTCCGATCATCGCCTGATCTTTCCAGGCCAGTTGCCCTCGGGACATCTGGCTGAATTCTTCTCAGAGTGTGCCGTCCTCGTGCTGCCGAGCATCAACTCCACCGAGTCCTTTGGCATGGTCCAGATAGAGGCGATGCTCTGTGGCACGCCCGTGGTCGCCTCGGACCTGCCCGGAGTACGGGAGCCAGTGCGGGCGACGGGCATGGGCGAGCTCGCTCGGGCCGGCGATCCGTCTGCCCTCGCCTCGGCAATCGTCAAAGTATTGGAAGATCGTATCAATTACGTTAAACCTCACGAGCAGGTCGCTCAAATGTTTAACGCCACCAAGACCGTCGACTTCTACGAAGATCTCTTCAGTAGTCTATGCACGGAAACCGAGCCATAGCTAAGGCGCTTGGCGTCGCTCACTGAAGCCGGCAGCCGAACCGAACGAAGCGAACTCCGCTCAGCATACGATAACGAATGAAATTGGTTAGTATGGTGGCATGGGGCAGAGGGTCCGACTAAGCTAGACAGGGTGATCTCGTTATGGATGCCTCCGTAGATGGGAATCGCAAACAGAGAACGATCACATATTTGGACCGGCTTCTGCGTCATGTTCCGCTACTCAGAGTCTTCGTACGGTCCGTTGAGTGCCTGCTAATATCGGATGTAGAATTGCCTCCTCGCGTCCTGGACCTGGGCGTTGGTGATGGTACCTTCGCCCTCGCTCTTTTTGATACACCGTTGGAGGCAGGGATTGACCTGGACAGCAACGTTCTACGGTCGGCGAGGAAGCACGGCGCTTACCGATCCCTCATCGTCGCCTCAGGCGATGCGCTACCTTTCCGAAGGGAGGCATTCAACTCTGTCCTCTGCAACTCTACGCTAGAGCACATTCCGCAGCAGAGGGCCGTTCTCCAGGAGATGAGCCGAGTGCTGGTGCCGCAAGGGACGTGCATCGTCACTGTCCCCAGCGAGTACTTTCTCCGTTACCACCTGGGATCCTCCATAGCCCGAGGCCTCCGTATTCCTGTCCTTGGTCGTCTCTACGAACGGTGGGTCAGATACATTTCGCGGACTGTGCATTGCGATCCTCCAGACGTCTGGCAGGAGTGGCTGTCAGAGGCTGGCTTCGCGGTGATAAGTTGGCGATATTACTTCACAGCGGCCAGCACCAAGGCAATGGATGCCGCGCACTACCTCTCAGCACCCGCACTGCTCACGAAGCGGCTACTGGGGCGATGGGTGCTATGGCCGGACAAGGGACGATACGTGCCTCTAGCTCGATGGCTCTCCCGCTTTGCCGAAGAGGGGAGTGAAGACGAGGGCGCGTACCTCTTCTTTCATTGCCAGAAGCGAGAGCGCGTGGCATGAGCGCTGAGATGCTGAGCTAGGCGCCGTCGTTTGATCTAAGAAGCGGTTTATGAGCGAAGAAGAGACGAGCACGAGCGACACCGGGGCAGCCTCACTGTACGCTGCGAGGCAGGCTACGGCGGATCGAATGGCCGCGGCGAGCGCTTCGGCGACGACAAAGTCAGACTGGACCACCGTCGCCATAGGTGTGATCCTGTTCATCGCCCTCCTGTTGCGTCTCTGGGGGGTGAACTGGGACAATGGCCTGCACCTCCACCCGGACGAGCGCTTCCTCAGCTTCGTGACGCAGGATATCGAGGTGCCGGGCAGCGTCGGCGCCTACTTCGATAGCGAGAATTCAAAGCTCAACCCGTATAACCGCGGCGGCAGCTTCGTCTACGGCACCTTCCCGCTCTTCTTGACGAAGATAGTAGGCGAGGCAGCGGACAAGGTAGAGAACGCCCCCGTCATCGGCTCAGGCATCGATCTGCTCTTCGATAACCGGGGTGAGCGAAGCCGCGACCTGACGCTGGCGGGCTACGATGGGAACTTGGTGGGGAGGACGCTTTCCGCCCTCTTCGATACGGGCACCGTGTTCCTGGTGTTCTTGATCGGGGGCCTGCTCTTTAACCGCAGGGTGGCGCTGCTGGCCGCTTTCCTCGTCGCGATCTCAGCGTTTCATATTCAGCTCTCCCACTTCTTCACCGTCGACACCTTTGCCACCTTCTTCACGCTCCTCACGATCTACTTCTCCGTCCGGATCAGTAAGGGAGGTAGCTGGCCGTACTACGCGCTGGCAGGCGCCGCCTACGGCTTCGCGTTGAGCAGCAAGATCAGCGCGCTGCCCCTGGCAGGAGTGATCGTGCTGGCCGTCCTTATCCGGCTCTGGCCGGTGGCGCAAGAGGCAGCGCGCCGCCTGCGAGCGCCCGCCAGCGCCGAGGCTCCGACGGAAGCGCCGGCTCAAGACGGAGGGCGGTCGCCGGTCGAGCTGGGCGCGCTGGCAGGCCTCGGCCTGCTCCTCGCGCTCCTCGCGGCGTTCCTCGTCTTCCGCGTCGCCCAGCCCTACGCGTTCGAAGGGCCGAACATCTGGAACGTGGGCCTGAGCCAGCAGTTCCTAGACGACATGCGCTCCTCGCTGGAGCTCCAGGCCGGAGGCGACTTCCCGCCCAACATCCAGTGGGTCGGCCGCACGTCGTACATCTTCCCGCTGAAGAACATGGTGCTCTGGGGGATGGGCCTGCCGCTGGGGCTGGCGGCCTGGGCCGGCTTCTTCTATGCGGGCTGGCGCTTCCTCGCGCGGCGCGACGCCCGCGCCCTGCTGCTCCTGGTCTGGATCGCCGTGTCGTTCGCCTACTGGGGCGGCCGCTTCAACCCGATCATGCGCTCGTTCCTGCCCATCTATCCGCCGTTGATCCTCCTGGCCGCGCTCATGCTGGTCGATCTCTGGGAGGCGGCGCCGGGCGTGGGCCGGGCCGTCTTCCGCGGCCTGCCCGCCGTGCTCCAGCGCTGGCAGCGGTACCTGCCCTTCGTCCTGCGAGGCACGGTTGCGGCGGTGGTCGTGCTCACGCTCTTCTGGGCGCTCGCCTTCACGAACATCTACGGCCGGACGGTGAGCCGGGTGGAGGCGGGCCAGTGGCTCTCGCAGTACGCACCGCAGGGGTCGGTGATCGCCGGCGAGCACTGGGACGACGGCCTGCCCCTCGACGGCCAGTTCGAGCGCATGGAGTTTTCGCCGTACGATAAGGACAGTCCGGAGAAGGTCGTCAAGCTGATCAACGACCTCGACCGCGCTGACTTCATCACCATCACCAGCAACCGGCTCTACGACTCGATCCCCCGCATCCCGGCCCAGTATCCGGTGACCACCCGCTACTACGAGCTGCTCTTCGCCGAGGAGCTGGGCTTCCGCCACATCAAGGAGTTCACCTCCTACCCGACGCTCTTCGGCATCAGCATCCCCGACCAGAGCGCTGAGGAGTCGTTCACGGTCTACGACCATCCCAAGGTGGACATTTTCGAGAAGACTGACGACTTCTCGCGCGACCGAGTGGCGGAGCTGCTGCGCCCGGATGACGCTCAGTTGGTGATCCACCTGGCGCCGAGCGATGCCGACCAGAACGGCCTGATGCTGCGCCCCGATGATCTGGTGAAGCAGCAATCGGGCGGGACGTGGAGCGAGCTCTTCGATCCCGGTAGCCTAACGAACCGCTTCCCGCTGATCACGTGGCTCCTGGTGATCCAGCTCGCCGCGCTGGCGATGGTGCCGCTGGCCGTGGTGCTCTTCCGCGGCCTGCCGGACGGCGGCTACCTGCTGACG